>JAISYO010000143.1 GCA_031269865.1 Dysgonamonadaceae bacterium
GCTTTTTCCAATATGCGCCGGATTGTAATAAAAAATTTCGAAAAAGTAACCGTCAGAGGCTATCAGCCCCCTCAAAATCCACAAAAAAAACGCAGTTCGGTGGATAATTCCCGCAAGGGGCCGTTCAAATTTTGCCGAAGTATTTCGCCGTAAAATTTAACAAGCTCCAAGAAGCTGTTTAAATTTTACAGCTCATCTTTTTTATCGCTATTTTAAGATGGATTTCGCTGGCGCAAGTTTGTAACTTGTGCCTATTTTTGTACAGGCACGGCTTGCAAAGCCGCGCCAGCAGGGGGCACGGAATGACGGTGTGCGATTCGGCAATCCGTCAGGGTTGAACGTAGCGTCATGCTGAACTTGTTTCAGCATCCCCCGATTATTCAGGGGATTGCGGATCAAGTCCGCAATGACGGCACATCTCATTAGCACATTGGCATATTATCTCCCTCTCTTAATTTTTAATTCTTAATTCTCAATTCTTTTATAACCCCTTGATAACCAATAGTGGCGTGTCGGAATGGAACAACATTCTTCGGGCAATTCCGGGATTGAATACCCGCGTGAAAATGTTGCGCCGCGAACTCGACATAGCAATCATTTCTATTTGGTTGTCCTTCACAAACTTGTCGAGCATCTCTTCCAAGCCTTGGTTGCCGTCGATAACGGCGTATTCAAATTCCAACGAGGGATAATGCTGTTGAAGGTGTTTGTTGATGCCCGCCAATTTTATTTCGTCCCAAACGTCCTCTCTTTTAGCGATGTGCGCCAAATAAACTTTGATGGGATATTCCTTCACGAACTTCATCATTTTTTCGAAAGCCTTCAATTCGCGATCTTGGAAGTTTGTCAGGAAAACAATTTTCTTCATCGCCGCCAATCCAAACTGCTTCGTGTTTTCAGGAATGGCGAATATCGGCGTATGGCAGCCCTCTATCACTTCGGCGGTAACACTCCCGATCAAATCGGCTTCCTTGGCACTCTTACCGCGTGTGCCCATCACGATGGCTTCGGGATTTACCCTCCGGGAATACGCCACGATTTCTTCTTCGGGAAGCCCTTCGGATAAGATGTGCGAAAAATATACGTCGGGAAGCGCAGCCGCTTTGATTTTTTCTTCGATCTTGCGCATCAACTTCTGCATTTCCACTTCCGTTTTGGCGCGGACTTCTTTATATAGCTTCTGGTCCGTTGCCGGAACGCTGAACATATCCCCGATGGACGAGGGGTAGTAGGGCGAGAAAAACACGTGCAGCAACTTCACGCTGCTTGAAATATCCTTCGCCAAGCGGAACGCGAATTCATAGGCTTCGACAGAGTAATCGGAAAAATCCACCGGGACGAGTATTTCTTTCTTTACCGGGCGTTTTTTGCTTTCGGCGGTCGCCGAAAAATCCACGTCTTCGATGATTTTCAACGCCTTGGGCAAATCAAGCTCGCTAATGCGCACCCGCACATTGCCGGGGACTACCGGTTGAATGAGGTTGATGCTTTCGATTACCGCCGGAACCCCTTCCGACTCAAGGATTGATTTGAGAATTTCCGCTTTTTCGTAGGTGTGGATAGCGACTGTTACCAATTTAGCGTCTTTGCGGGTTTCGTCCCGACTGTCGTTTGTCTTGTTTTTCATTTTGTGAGTATTTTATGTTAGACGATGCAAGTATCCAATTTTATTTCCGGACTGAGCCTGATTCAAAAAGAAAAGCCCGACATCTGTCATTAAAACAAATATCGGGCGATAAAGGTTTTCAAAATGGGTTTTGAATGTTGCGGATAATTTTTAGAAGCTGTTTAAATTTTACAGCTCATCTTTTTTATCGCTATTTTATTCCGCCACCTCTTCTTCCTCCACTACCGGATAGTCCGAAAGACCAAGTATGCCCAAGGCTTTGTCGAAAATGGTGGTGTCGTCCAACACCACAATTCCGCCGTCGGGACCCGATTCTATGTGGATACCGATGCTTTTTCCTTGTTTATAATTGTGTCCGCCAAAATAGTTCCTTACGGTTTCGGCGTCCAAATTCAACTCCGTTGCTATTTGGTGGATACTACCGTTGGGAAGTTTGTCTTTGAGCGCCCTCAAAGCATTAAAGGTAATTGTTCTTGCCATGGTGCTTTAATTTTTTTTTATGATTAATAATTGATGTCATTATTTATGATGCCCTAAACTTACACAAAATTTCAGAGATGACCAAAATAATTTCGGAAAAATCTGCATTTTAAGTTCTTTTCAGAATTGCGAAATCAATGCGGAAGTTGTGTCAACAAGGGACTTAACGCAATGACAAACAGCAGATAACCGCAAATAACATAGCCAATAATCGAGGCGTGGCACGATGTGTAGGCTTGCGACATTTTCCATTCCCCACGGGGTATTTTCAAAATTTTTCGCCGAAGAAAGCGGTAAAGGTAATAGAGCAAAAAAGCGATGAGCGCACCCACCACTATTCCGGCGAGAATATCGGAAATGAAATGCACTCCCAAATAAATGCGCGAATAGCTGTTAATTGCCGCCCAACACAAAAAAGCCGCGATCACCATGCATTTTTGCCTGAAAACGAGCGAGAGGAAAACCGCCAACCCGAAACTATTTGCCGCGTGCGACGAGATAAACCCGTAGCGTCCACCTTTGTAACCCTTCACAATGCTCACAACCGATGCGAAATCGGGGTGGTGCGTAGGGCGAAACCGATGGAAAAGCGGCTTAAAGATGGAAGACGCCACCTGATCGCACAACGCGACAACCAAGATCAAAAACAAGAATACCAACAGCCCTTCCCGCCACGAAGTTTTATGGAAGAACATATAAATGAGGAACAAAATGAGCGGCACCCAAATAAATCGTCCGGTTATCGTCCACATTACATTATCCAAAAAAGGCGAGTCGCTACCGTTCAGGGCGAGAAAAAGATTCCGCTCGTAAGGCAAAACCCGATCAATTGTCTCATTCATATTATTTCCACGTTTTCTTTGGGAATCCAACCCACGCTACCGTTCGCTATTTCCACCTCGTACCAATTCCCGTCGCTTTTGGTAACGCGCACTTTCGTCCCCGAATGCAGACGGAACAGCTCTTTGCTGTTGGCATCGGGCGAAGTCATCGCCGATGCCGACGCCGCCATAATGATCGCCGTCTTCCGATGGGTGCGCACGTTTCGTTGGTTAAAGGCAAAAGCATTGGCGGACAGCATCAACACGAAGATGACGATGCCCGCATAAAAAGCCGTTTTTTTCAACCACAAAATGCGGATAAAAAGAAACACGCCTACGCAGCCCAAAAACAAGATAAACAACGCGATGCCGATAACCGCCCACGTGTTGGCGTCGAACAGATTGACGACGTTGCGCCACAAATTGGATATGAACAAGTCGCTCGACACGTCCATTTTGTCCTCAATCTGCGTGCGTGCAAAGCGCAAGTTGTGCCGAATGTCGCCGTCGCCGGGTTTGAGCAACAAGGCGCGTTCGTAGTTCAATATGGCTTGCGCCACCTGATCGGCGCGGAAATAGGCGTTGCCGAGGTTGTAATAAACGTCGGCGGACTCTCTGTTTTCCGACAAGCCCTGCACAACGATGCTTTCGTAAAGCTCGATGCTCTTTGCGAAGTCGCCCGAACGATAGGCTTCCGCCGCTTTTTCCGCCGTCGTTTGCGCGGTTGAGGGGACAACGAAGAAGAACGTCATCGTCAGCGCAGCGAAGGCTATCTTTTTTCTCAATTGTTTCATCGTCAGATTATTTTTTCAGTTTGCTTTCCATTTTGCCTATGGCGCCGAGGGTTTCATTATACAGATTATCCATCGCGGCAGTGCTTTCGCCGGGTGCATAACGGGCAAATTCGCAGATGTTGAGGATATTCATAAACTCGGCGATCAGCGAATCGCTTATGCCGTATTTCGACAGTTCCGCCTCGATGTTTTCGCGCGAGAGCTTGGCTACCGGAATGGAAAGTTTGTCGCTGAAATAGCCCCACAAGGCACGCAGGGTTTCATCGTAAAATTTTTCCTTGTTGTTTTCTTTCAGGTATTTTTTCGCCGCCTTCAAGCGTTTTATCGCCATTTTATTGGCTTTTTTAGTTCTCGTGAGGGCGATATTGGCATTTTCACGCGCCTGTTTTTTATTGAGCAGGTACAAGATGAACAAGATTATCGCCGGCACAACATACCACAACCAATACGCGAGCGAGCCGGCAAAAAAGTTATTATTTGATTGAAATTCAGGCGTTTCCATTTTCAAGAAGCGAATGTCTTGTTCCACTTTCACGTCCTGCTGATTGACGTAGTTGCTGGAAGACGTTTTTGAGGGATCGCCTTTCGCCACCTGAATTTTGTATTCGGGGGACGAAAGCGTTTTGTAGGATTTTGAAGCGGTGTCGAAATACGAAAATTGGACGGGCGGAATGACATAACTGCCTTCGTAGCGCGGAATGGCGAGGTATTCTATCTTCCGCGTGCCGGACAATCCGTTTGCGGCAGGATTCAGCGTATTGGTAACGGTGGGATCGTAAGATTCAAAATTGCTTGGAAATTCCACTTTCGGATTTCGGATCAATTTCAGGTTTCCCGTCCCCGAAATTTCCATCGTCAGGGTAATCGGATCGTTTGCCCGCAATTGTTGCGTGCTGATGGACGGCTTGAACGAGAAATCCCCCACGGCGTTGGCGTAACTGTCGGGCTTTTCTGCCGGCAGGGGCAACACGTTGATGGAAACCGGATTGGTAACCATCGCCTTTTTCACTTCCGCCATCACTTCCTGCGAGCCGAAGAAAGTAGGTACGCGCCGTCCGCTCGGAACGGAAAAAACCACCTCGATCTCTCCGCTCGGAATGCTTATTTTGCCGGAACGTTGCGGAAAAAGCAGGGATTTTTTCAAATCGGCGGTAAAATAATTCCTGCCGTTGTAATGTTCGAGTTTGAGTTGCTGATTGGTAGGCAAATTTACCTCTTCCACCATAAATCCCTCAAATTCAGGAAATTCTATTTTTCCGAAATTTACCACGTCCAATGTCGTGTAGAACCTGAACGTAACCGAAAAACCTTCCTGCTCGTAAATGCTGTTCTTCGAAATGATGGCGCGGATAAAGGCGTCGTCAGCCGAAACCGTAGCCGAGGGACGCGGCGCGGAAGCCTCGCCCCCACCCGAATTGTTGCCGGAAGACTGCGCCTTCTTGTCGGGTGGCAACACTTTTATCTGCAAAGCATTGGATTGGTAATTGCTGCCGCCAATGGTAATGCTCGCAGGGGGAATGGTAAAAGTTCCCTCTTCTTCCGCCATTAAGGTATAGGTATATGAATATGAGCTTTGGGAAGTGGTTTTCCCGTTGATTGTCTGCAAAACGGAATTCTCTGATGCGACAGGTCCGAAGAGGATTTTGAAGCCCTTTATTTCAGGCTCTCGAAAATCTTTCCCCGCTTTATTGGCGACAAATTGCAAGCGGAAATTCTCGCCCTTGACTACCGCATTGGGCGCAGCCGCCCGAAAAGTAACGCTTTGGGCGTTTGCCCCCGCAAAAAAGAGGGTAAAGAGAATGAAGAGTATCGTTTTGTTCAATTTATTGTCGGTCATATATTTAATCGTTATCTTTCCATTTTTTTCATCGGCAGGAGGATTTACCAGTCTTTGCTTTTCTTGCGGTTGTCGTCCGCCTTCTGTTTGCGTTCTTCGGCTTTCATCTGCCGCACTTTTTCCTGCGTTTCTTTTTCGTCCTGCTCTATGGCTTGAAGCATTTGCCGGGCATTGTCGCGCGACATTTGTTCGGGCTGCTGTTGTTCCTCAGCTTTCTTTTCTTTGTCTTTTTGATCTTGATTCTGGGGCTGTTGCTGTTGCTGATTTTCGTTCTGTTGCTGTTGATCCTGCTTTTTATCCTTGTCCTCTTGATTTTGATTCTGCTGATCCTGTTGGTTGTTATCCTGCTGATCCTTCATCATTTTCTGCACGACAGCCAAATTGTAGCGGGTTTCCTCGTCGGCAGGATTCAGCCTGAGCGCCATTTTATAGGCTTCCATCGACTTTTGCAAATCCTTCTTCTGCAACAGCGCATTCCCGACGTTGTGCCACGCGGCAGCCATTTTGTCGGGATTGTCCTTCTCTATCGTCAGGTAGTGGTTGTATTGCTCAACGGATTTGTCCCATTCTTTTTGGCGATAGAGGGCGTTGCCCAAGTTGTAGCTGGCTTCCAACGAGTTGGCGTTGGCATTTACCGCCTTGTCGTAAAACGAATACGCTTCGCTGTATTTTTGCTGTTTGTAGGCTTTGTTTCCCTTGCGGACGTCGCGGCGCACCTCTTTTTGTGAAAAAGCCGATGCCGAAGTCGCCATCAAAAGCAAAAGCAAGCCATATTTCAAAAAAACGGTTCTCATTTGAAAAGGTGTATATTTTTGAACAAGCGGTTCTTTTTATCGTAAATAAGCACTTCTATCAACAACAACGCCAACAGAATGGTTGCAAATATAGGAAATTTCTCATCGTATTCCGAATACGACAGGCTTGTTTCTTTCGTTTTTTGCAATCCGTCCAATGTCGATTCCAACGCGCGGACGGCGGTATTGGAATTGTCGGCTTGCACGTACAAGCCCTTTCCAGCTTGCGCGATTTCCTTGCACATTGTTTCGTTGAGGTGGGAAACCACCACCTTGCCCTCGTTGTCGGAACGGAAACGTTCGCTGTATTCCGATTCGGGGACGGGGGAACCTTCCGTCGAGCCAATCCCCAAAACGTTTATCATTACCCCCCCGCTTTCGGCGGCTTTTTGAGCCGCCTGCATCGCATTTCCCTCGTGATCTTCGCCATCAGTGATGATGATCATCGCCTTGTCCACGTTTTTGTCGCTCGAAAAACAGCTCAGCCCCAAATTGATGGCATCGCCGATCGCCGTCCCCTGAACGGGTACCAAACTCGGATCGAGCGTGTTAAGAAACAACTTGGCGGATTGTGTGTCGGACGTGAGCGGCATCTGCACGTAGGCTTCCCCCGCAAAAACAATGAGTGCCACCTTGTCTTCCTTGCGCACGTCGATGATGCGCGAAAGGATTTGTTTCGCCCGTGTCAGGCGGTAGGGTTTCACATCACGCGCCAACATCGAGTTGGATACGTCCATCGCGATAACCAATTCAATCCCTTGCTTTTCCACCGTTTCCACCTTCGTCCCGAATTGTGGGCGGGCAATCATCAGTATCCCCAAACAAAAGGCGGCGAAGATCAGCCAAAATTTCAGGTAAGAGCGTTTCAGCGACAATTCGGGCATCATCTGTTTCAGCGTGGACAGCGTGCCGAGTTTTTTCACGTCGTTGCGCTTCCGCACGTTCAGCCAAATGTGTAACGCCACCAAAAACGGCATGGCGATAAACAGATAGAGGTATTCCAGGTTTTCGAATCTAAACATTAGCTATCCAAATTTGTATTCGTTTACGGAATGGTACGCAACCACGTGCGCCTCAAAATCAGTTCGAGCAAAAGCAGTCCCAACGCCAACAAAGCATAGGGCAGGAACAACTCTTCGCGACGGGTAACGTTTTGCACACTGATGAGGTATTTTTCCATTTCGTCTATTTCGTGATAAATGTTCCGCAACGCCTCGTTATCTTCGGCACGGAAATACTGCCCCCCGGTTATCGAAGCGATTTCCGTCAGGGTTTTTTCGTCAATATCCACCGGCTGCTGCCGTATTTGGATACCGAAGGGCGTTTGCGTGGGTGTCGGCGCCATACCTTTCGTCCCCACGCCGATGGCGTAAACCCTTATCCCGTAGGAACGCGCCAAATCTGCAGCGGTAAGGGGGGCGATTTGCCCACGGTTGTTGCTTCCGTCGGTAAGCAAGATGACGACTTTCGATTTCGATTCGCCATCTTTCAGCCGGTTCACGGCATTTGCCAAACCCAAACCGATGGCGGTTCCATCGTTAATCATACCGAATTTCACTTCTTGCAGCAAGTTCAACAAAATGCGATGATCGCTTGTCAGCGGACATTGCGTGAAACTTTCCCCGGCAAAAATTACCAAGCCTATCTTGTCGTTGGGGCGATCGGCGATAAATTCCGAAGCGACTTTCTTCGCCGCCTCTAACCTATCGGGTTGCAAATCTTGTGCCAACATCGTGCCGGAAACGTCCAACGCCAAGGCAATGTCGATGCCCTGCGTTTCCGACTCTTCCCAACTATTTACCGCTTGCGGACGGGCAAGCACAAGGATTATCAGCGCGATGGCTATGCAACGCAAGGCGAAAGGCAGGTGGCGCATATACACTTTGAAACTGCGCCGCGCCCCCTTGAACGCATTGGTGGACGCCAACTTAAACGACGCCTGCATTTTCGACAACTGCAACACATACCACGCGATGAGCGGTATGAGCAGCAGCAAGAGATACAGATATTTCGGGTTTGCAAATTGCATAATTTCTTTTTACTTTTCGCGATTGTTCACTTTTTCAATGGGTTGGACTCCTCTTCTTCTTCCGTTTCCTGTTCCGCGGCAGCCGCCTCGTCCTTTTTCGGGACGGGATCGGGTTCGCGCGTTTGATTCACGAAGAAATAGGCGTTCATCATACTCAGATCGTTTTCGTCGGCAAAGGGCTTATACTTCGCGAACTTTACCAAATCGGAAACCGAGAGGATTTGCTTCAAGTTTTCGTAAACCGAGGCGACGTCCGTCTCTTTGCGGATTTCGTTCAATATCTCGCCCGACGTCATCTCCATCGCGCTGATGCGGTAGCGATCGAAAATGTATTGGCGCAGAATATCTGTAATTTTCGTGTAAAACTCTTTTTCGCGCCCCTGCTGCCAGTTTTTTTCCTCTTTCAGCTTGTCCAAGGCTTGAATGGCGCGGATATGTGGCGGAAGCACCACGGGCGGCGTAAAGAAATAGCCTTTTTTCTTCCTTTTGAGAATCAGGTAAACCGCCAGCCCGACAATCAACAGCAACAACAAGACGCCGAGGAAAATCCACAACACCCACAAGTAGTCGGCTAACACGAATGGCGGTTTCTGTATCGGTTTTATGTCGTTGAGTTGCAATTGGTTGAAATCTATGGAATCCGTCTGCCCCGTGTTCATTTTTTCGAGGTACGCCAGCGTGGAATCTTTCAACGCGGGGGAAGTAACCTTCAAGCCGAAAGAGTTGGAATAGATGGTGTCCGTGCCATCGGAAATGGGCATAGACGGTATGTGGTACAAGGTGGAATCGAAGGACGTTACGAGATATTTCACGTTCAGCGTCATCACGTTGTTTTCGATGAGCGTGTCCAGCGACGGCATCGCAAGCACTTCCAAGCCCGGCACGATTTGCGATTCGTATATCGGGAAAAGAATCGTCTTGTCCTTCGGCGCGATAATTTTCAAGTTGATGAGCGCCTGCTCGCCAATGAGTATTTCGGCGGGTTCCACGCTTGCCTGCACCGACGCTTTTTGCGCCTGCGCACCCAGACCCGACAACAGGAAAAGGCTCGCCAGCAAAATTTTATGGATAATATGGTTTTTCTTTCTATTCACTGCTTCGCTCTGTTTTTAACCACGGTGTTGGAACAATTGCATCAAGGATTTCACGTAATCGTCGTCCGTGGAAACCGAAATGCTGTCCACCCGGCTCTGTTTAAACGCATTGTCCATTTCCGACTGCCGTTTGTGCCACCATTCGCGGTATTCGCCGCGCACTTTTTTCGATGAAGTGTCTATCCACGTCGTCCTGCCCGATTCGGGATCCAGCACCTTCATCAAGCCAACCGGCTTCAATTCCGTCCCCAAGCTGTCATACACCTGAATGGCAACCACATCGTGTTTGCGGTTGGCGATGCGCAGGGCTTGTTTGTAGTCGTGCCCGTCGATGAAGTCGGAAATTAGAAAAGCCGTGCAACGTTTCTTGATGGCGTTTGTCATATACCTCAGTGCCATATTGATGTCCGTACCTTTGCTTTGAGGCTCAAAACCAAGTATTTCGCGAATGATGAAAAGAATGTGCTTCTTGCCTTTCTGCGGTGGGATGAACTTCTCAATGTTGTCGGAAAAGAAAATCACGCCAATTTTATCGTTGTTCTGTATGGCGGAAAAAGCGAGCGTGGCGGCGATTTCGGCAAGGCGATCGCGTTTTATCGTCGCCGATGAACCGAAAGAGAGGCTTTCCGATACGTCGATGAGCAGCATTACCGTCAGTTCGCGTTCTTCTTCGAAGATTTTCACGTAGGGACGGTTGTACCGCGCCGTTACGTTCCAGTCGATGTCGCGCATATCGTCGCCGTATTGGTATTCGCGCACTTCCGAAAAAGCCATTCCGCGCCCCTTGAACGCCGAATGGTATTGCCCCGCAAAAATGTTCCGCGACAATCCACGCGCCTTTATCTCAATTTGTCGAACCTTCTTTAATAAATCCGTCGTTTCCATTCTTTCAATGACAAGGACAAAGCCCACTCATTTACGGTACTTCAATCTTGTTAAGAATCTCACTGATAATCTCTT
>JAISYO010000144.1 GCA_031269865.1 Dysgonamonadaceae bacterium
GCTTTTTCCAATATGCGCCGGATTGTAATAAAAAATTTCGAAAAAGTAACCGTCAGAGGCTATCAGCCCCCTCAAAATCCACAAAAAAAACGCAGTTCGGTGGATAATTCCCGCAAGGGACCGTTCAAATTTTGCCGAAGTATTTTGCCGTAAAATTTAACAAGCTCCAAGAAGCTGTTTAAATTTTAACGAATTATTTTATTATCGTTTTTAAAATTATCCCCAGCTGCTTTTTTCTGCTCTTTCAAGCGTCTTTTTCACTTCCCATTCTCGATTTAGCCCGCTAAACCTGCAAATGAAAAGCAAAAAATCCATCTTAAAATAGCGATAAAAAAGATCAGCCGTAAAATTTAAACAGCTTCTAATTTTTTCTTCGTTTGTGTGTATTTGGGGATTTAATGCTATCTTTGCCTTTCAAAATGAACAAAATTCATCGCGAAAAACAAATGAATGCCATCTTATGAAAATCCTTTTGTTCCAAATTGATTTGGCGTGGAACGCACCCGGCACGAACCGGACGCATATCGCGAAGTTGATTGACGCTTCGCCGGAATCCGATTTGATTGTCCTTCCCGAAATGTTCACGACGGGCTTTTGCACTTCGCCGAAAGGGATTGCCGAAAAAGCCGGCGCCGACACGCTGGCGTGGATGCAACAAATCGCTCGCGATAAAGGTGCGGCGTTGGCAGGAAGCGTGGCTACGGAAGAAAACGGCGATTATTTCAACCGCTTCTATTTCGTGAAGCCCGACGGCAGCTACACAAGCTACGACAAACGCCACCTTTTTTCCTTTGCCGGGGAAGACAAGGAATATACGAAAGGCGCAAAGCGCATAATCGTGGAATACAAAGGTTTGCGGATATTGTTGCAAATCTGTTACGACTTGCGTTTCCCCGTTTTTGCACGGAATCGGAGCGATTACGAACTGATTATCTATGTCGCCAACTGGCCTGTCCCCCGCATTGAGGCGTGGAACGCCTTGCTTCGGGCGCGAGCCATTGAAAACTTGTGTTACGTGGCTGCCGTCAATCGTGTGGGAAGCGATCCTTATTGTCGGTACAACGGCGCGACAGTCTTGTTGAACCCCTTCGGAAAAGAGATTTGCGCCGCGAAATCGGACAGAGAAGAAGTCATTTGCGGCGAGATAGACTTGCGCACTCTGTCGGAATTTAGGGAAAAATTCCCTGCGCTGAACGATGCCGACGAATTTCAGATACACTTACAATGAATAATAACAAAAAGATATTGTTGCTGGGCGATCAAGCCATTGCGTTGGGCGCGATCCATTCGGGACTTTCGGGCGTGTACGCCTATCCCGGAACACCCTCTACCGAAGTTACGGAATATATCCAAGAATCGCCGCTGGCGAAGGAAAAAGCGATCCACTGCCGGTGGTGCACCAACGAGAAAACAGCGATGGAAGCGGCGTTGGGAATGTCTTACATCGGAAAACGCGCCCTCGTCTGTATGAAGCACGTCGGGTTGAACGTGGCGGCGGACGCCTTCATCAATTCGGCGATGACGGGAAGCAACGGCGGGCTGGTGGTGCTGGTTGCCGACGATCCCTCGATGCACTCATCGCAAAACGAGCAGGATTCCCGTTTCTACGGCAAATTCGCCTTTACGCCCATTTTCGAACCCTCGTCGCAACAAGAGTCTTACGATATGATCCGCTCGGCTTTCGATTTATCGGAACAGTTTCAATTGCCTGTCTTAATGCGCCTTACAACACGTATGGCACATTCGCGCGCCGTTGTGCAAACGGCGGATATTCACCATGGAAACGACATTCGCTTTCCCGAAGATCTTTCGCGCTGGGTGCTTCTTCCCGTGAACGCACGCCGCCGCTACAACGAACTGCTCGCCATTCAAACGCCATTGGAAAATGCCGCGGCGGAATCGAAATTCAACGCCTACCGAGCCGGGGACAAAAAGGGCGTAATTGCTTGTGGCATCGGCTACAACTACCTGATGGAAAATTTCCCCGACGGTTGCGGACGGACGGTTCTCAAAATATCGCAATACCCGATTCCGAAAACACTCGTCAAAAAATTGCTTGCCGATTGCGATGAGGTTTTGATATTGGAAGACGGACAACCATTTGTGGAAGAGCAGGTTCGCGGATTGCTCGATGAATCGGGGAAAATAAAAGGACGACTGTCGGGGGAATTGCCCCGCGTTGGCGAACTGACACCCGATAATGTGCGGACAGCCCTCGGTTTCCCTTCGGAATTGCATCACGCGCCAAGCGAAAATGTCGTTCCGCGCCCCCCTGCATTGTGTCAGGGTTGCGGACACCGCGACGTGTATGACTCGCTGAACGAAGTGGCGAAAGAATATGACAACGCGAAGGTGTTCAGCGACATAGGCTGTTACACACTCGGTGCGTTGCCCCCTTTCCGCGCCATTGATTCCTGCGTGGATATGGGCGCGTCCATAACGATGGCAAAAGGGGCTGCCGACGGCGGTTTGTTTCCGTCCATCGCAGTCATTGGCGATTCCACGTTTACCCATTCGGGGATTACCGGCTTGCTGGACGCCGTCAATTCGCAGTCGAACATTACCGTAATTATTTCCGACAACCTGACTACGGCGATGACGGGGGGGCAAGACTCGGCAGGGACGGAACGATTGGAAGCCATTTGCGAAGGCGTCGGCGTGGCGCCGGAACACATTCGCGTGGTTGTGCCACTGCCCAAGAATAAGGAAGAAATCAAAACTATCCTTCGCGAAGAGATTGAATACAAGGGTGTTTCGGTTATTATTCCGCGAAGAGAATGTATCCAAACCCTGAAACGAAACAAGAAAATACGCTAATATGAAATCAGATATTATCCTTTCCGGCGTTGGCGGACAAGGCATCTTGTCCATCGCAACCATCATTGGCGAGGCTGCCCTGAACGAAGGGCTTTTCATCAAACAAGCCGAGGTGCACGGCATGAGCCAACGCGGTGGCGACGTGCAATCGAACCTGCGCATCTCTTCCTCGGCGATTTATTCCGATTTGATAGCCAAGGGCAGGGTTGATGCCATCATCTCGCTCGAACCGATGGAAGCGCTGCGTTACAAAACTTACCTTTCCCCAACGGGTTGGATTGTAAGCAATTCCACGCCCTTTGTCAATATCCCCAATTACCCCGAAAAAGAAAAACTCTACGCCGAATTATCGGCTTTGCCCCACGTGATACTGATCGACGTGGACGCCATCGCCAAAGAAGTTGGCAGTCCGCGCACGACAAATATGGTGCTGTTGGGCGCGGCATCGCCGATTTTGGGAATCGGGACGGACAAGTTGGAAAATGCCATCGGGCGCGTATTCGCGCGAAAAGGGGAAGAAACAGTGCAGTCGAACCAAAAGGCTTTCAGAATGGGATTGGAAGCCGGACAACAACAAATGAAGAAGGCAAAATGACGCAACACAAAGTTTTTAGCGAAGAATTAGTCAATAGCGTTGTCGATGAATTGAAAATTACCGACTTGGAAAACGCAACCATCGGCGAAGTGCTTTTATTGGCTTCGCGCTTGGAAAAACGCACCGGAATTCCGTTTATCCGTATGGATCAGGGCATTCCCGGACTACCGCCGTGTCAAATCGGCATCGAAGCCGAAAAAGCCGCCTTGGACAAGGGCGTGGCATCGCTCTATCCCGCCGCCGAGGGAATCCCTTTTTTGAAAGAGGAAGCCTCGCGCTTCGTGAAAGCCTTTCTCGACGTGGACGTTTCCCCCACGTCCTGCGTTCCGGTAACCGGTTCGGTAGCCGGATCGTTCGGCTCGTTCATCGCTTGTTCGCAACGCGATGCGCAGAAAGACGCCGTTTTGTTCATCGATCCCGGATTCCCGATTCAAAAATCGCAACTGCGGATTTTGGGAATCCCCTTCGAAGAATTTGACGTGCATGATTTCAGGGGCGAAAAGTTACGTGGGAAACTCGAATCCTTCCTGCAAAAAGGCAATATCTCGTCCATCGTCTATTCCAACCCGAACAATCCGGCGTGGATTTGTCTGCTCGACAGCGAATTGGAAATCATCGGCGAATTGTCCACGAAATATGACGTCATCGTCCTCGAAGATCTTGCCTATTTCGGTATGGATTTCCGCAGCGATTTCAGCCGTCCGTTTCAAGCACCCTACATTCCCACGGTGGCGAAATACACCGACAACTATATCCTGATGCTCTCGTCATCGAAGATTTTCAGCTACGCCGGGCAACGTGCGGCGGTAGTCTGCATCTCAGACAAACTGTTCTCGCGAAAGTTCGACGCCTTGGCGGAACGCTATTCTGGATCGGGGATTTTTGGGACAACCTTCATCGGCGCGATACAATATATGATTACTTCGGGCATTACCCATTCCACGCAATACGCCTACGCAACGATGCTCAAAGCGGCATCCGACGGCAAGCTCGATTTCGTGGAAACGATGGGCGAATATGCCCGCCGTAGCCACGAAATGAAACGGTTGCTTGCCAAATACGGCTTCCACATCGTCTATGACAAAGACATCGACAGAGATATTTCTGACGGCTTTTTCTTTACCATCGGGTACAAAAATATGACTTGCGGCGAGTTGATGCGCGAACTGCTCTATTACGGCATCAGCTCTATCGCCTTATCAACCACCGGAAGCAATCAGCAAGGCGTGAGGGCGTGCTGTTCGCGCATGGAAAAAAAAATGTTTCCGATTCTCGACGAAAGGCTGAAAGCCTTCGGTTTAGATCACAAACAACAGAATAATTAATCATCCTCAACATAAAGAAAGAATATCATGATTTGGAACGAAACAATGGAATGTATGTCGCGCGACGATATGCGAAAACTGCAAGGAAACCGACTGGTAGAGTCGGTTAAACGAGTGTATAACAACTGCGAGCCGTATCGAAAACGAATGCAGGAAAAAGGACTTTCGCCAAGCGACATCCGCTCGCTTGACGACATTGTAAAGCTACCGTTCACGTCGAAAAAAGATTTGCGCGACTATTATCCTTTCGGATTGATGAGCGCACCCATCTCGGAAATCGTGCGTGTACACGCTTCTTCCGGCACCACCGGAAAGCCAATTGTAGCCGGATATACCCGCAAAGATCTCGAAATCTGGGGCGAAGTAGGGGCGCGATGCTTTACCGCCTACGGCATTCGCAAACAAGACGTGGTGCAGGTTTCCTACGGTTACGGCTTGTTTACCGGTGGTTTGGGTGCTCATTCGGCGGTGGAAACGCTGGGCGGAACGGTTGTCCCTATGTCGAGCGGGAATACCGAAAAGCAGATTATGCTGATGCACGATCTTGGCGCGGTGGGACTTGCCTGTACCCCATCGTATGCGCTGTATCTGGCTGACGCGCTGGCTGATTCCCCTTATCCACGCGAAGAATTTAAGCTGAAAATAGGTGCCTTCGGCGCAGAACCGTGGACAGAAGGTATGCGCAAGGAACTTGAAGAAAAGTTGGGCATCAAGGCTTACGACATTTACGGACTTACGGAAATCATTGGACCGGGCGTGGGGCACGAATGTGAGTTTCAGAACGGCACTCATCTTTGCGAAGATCATTTTTATCCCGAAATTGTCAATCCCGAAACGGGCGAACCGGTGGCGCCCGGCGAGATGGGCGAACTTGTTTTCTCAACCATCACAAAGGAGGGAATGCCGCTTTTGCGCTTCCGCACAAGGGATTTGACAAGTCTGCACTACGAAAAATGCGAATGTGGGCGCACTTCGGTAAGAATGGGGCGCATTCTCGGACGTTGTGACGATATGTTGATTATCCGCGGCGTGAATGTATTCCCATCGCAGGTAGAATCGGTAATTTGCGAGCTTCCGCAGTTGGAACCGCATTACCTGTTGGTAGTTGATCGCATCAATAACCTCGACACGCTGGAAGTTCACGTGGAAGTAAACGAAGCCTTTTATTCCGACGAGGTTAATAAGATGCTCGAAATCAGGAAAGACGTCGTCCATCGTCTGCAAAGCGTGCTCGGCATCTTGCCCGACGTTAAGCTAGTTGAACCGCGCAGCATCGAGCGCAGTCAGGGCAAAGCGAAACGGGTTGTGGACAAAAGAAAATTACAGTAAAACCATATAATTATGTTAATCAAACAATTATCAATTTTTTTAGAAAATAAGAAAGGCAGATTTACGGAAGTAACCAATCTGCTTGGCGAGGCGGGCATCAATATGACTGCGTTTACGGTAGCCGAAAATTCTGATTTTGGAATCGTGCGGCTCGTGGTTTCGGAACCCGAAAAGGCGAGGGACTTGCTGAAAGAACATCGTTATGCGGTAAGCGTTACCGACGTGGTGTGCATTCAGATGCCCAACGTACCGGGCGCATTGGCGAAAATTATGACGGCGATCAACGACGCCGGCGTTTTCATCGAATATATGTATGCTTTCTCGCAGGGCGAAACCGCCAACGTCGTCATTCGCCCAACGGACATCGACAAATGCCTCGCCGTTTTGGGACGCGGCAATTGTGGCGCGTAGAAACGCCAAACCGATACAAATAAAAAATCCGCAGGACTGCAATCGCCCTGCGGATTTTTTTTGTATCTGTCGGTTTCCTAAGAACCGGAAGTCGCGTTTTCTAATTTCTTCATAACCGCAAACAAGAAAATTGCCGAAAGCAAACAGCACACGATAAGCACGCCCCACACAGCCCACAAGGGAATCGAACTTTCCCAAATAGCGGCGATAACCGAAGTGAGGTAATTTCCGATGGCGGTGGCGGCAAACCAACCGCCCATCATCAAGCCCTTGTATTTTGGGGGCGCAACTTTCGTTACAAACGAAATTCCCATCGGGCTTAACAGCAATTCGGCAAAAGTAAGCGTTAAATATGTGCCGATGAGCCAATTCGGATCGAGCAGAATATCGCTTACCCCACCAACCGTTTTCAATTCGGCAGGCGATTTCAACGCAAAAGAACCGATTGCCAAAATTGCGAATCCGGCAGCCGCCACCAACATTCCATAGCCGATTTTTCGCGGGGTGGAAGGCTCTTTCTTGATTTTTGCCAACCACGCGAAAATGGCGATAGAGAAAGGCGTGAGCGCAACCACAAAGAAGGGGTTATACTGTTGGAAATCGGAAGGCTGAATCTTAATCGCCTCGTCCATTGAGCCGTAATTCCACGCAATCAGCGCAACCACGGCGACAAGGACAAGCCCCGAAATGCTTTTACCGTTGAGGGATTTCGATTGGAAGATGCTGAACAAAGCGTAAATCCCAACGCAAATCAACGCTAAATTGATGACGTCGCAACCGATTCGTGTCCAACCTTGAACGAGACTTTGGGTGTAGTCGCGAGCAAAATACGTCATTGTCAATCCGTTTTGGTGGAAAGACATCCAAAAGAAAATCACTACCGCAAAAACCAAGCCCAACGCAACGACACGCTCTTTTGTCTGTCGTGCAGTCAATTCGGGTTCGTTGCTGACACCCGCGCTCGCGTTTTTGGCGGCGAGCTGTTTGGCGTTGTTGTCGGCGTGTTTGTACAATTTTCTCGTTGAAAGATAGATAGCCATAGAAACAATCAGCGAGATGCACGCAACGCCAAAGCCGTAATTGTAAGATGCCGAAAGATTATCAATGTATTGATTGCTGAAAGCCGTCAAATCGGTAAATTGCGCCCCTTGTTCGCTCATCAACTGCGTGAGTTTTGCCGAGCCTTCGCTTGTGATGCTTCCTTTTAAGTGCTGATGCGCCAAAGCCGGAATATCCGCCACGTAGTGCAGTCCCGCCTTAGCCATAAAATAATTAACCACTTCTTTTGCCGCACGCGGGGCAAACATCGCACCGACATTGATCGCCATATAAAAAAGTGAAAAACCCGGATCGCGGCGTTCCTTATACTTGGGATCGTCGTAAAGATTGCCCACCAAAACCTGCAAATTGCCTTTGAACAAGCCCGTTCCGAGTGCGATGATAAACAATGCCGCAATCAAAACGGGCATACCCATTCCCGGAACCGCCATCAGCACGTACCCAATAAACATCACGATAATCCCGACGGTAACGGTTTTTCCGTATCCCCACACTTTGTCGGCGATTATACCGCCGAGAACAGGCAAGAAATAAACCGCGGCGAGAAATCCGCCGAACAATTGCCCCGTAACAGTCGCCGATAAACCGAATTTCGCCTGCAAAAACAGCACAAAAATAGCAAGCATCGTGTAATAGCCGAAACGCTCGCCGGTGTTAGCCAACGCCAACGCATAAAGTCCTTTTGGATGATTTTTGAACATACTTTTATTTGTTTTTTATGAGTAAATAGTTGAAAATTCGTTCAAGGATAATTTTAAAAGTGCAAATATAAGAAACTGTTTTGAATTGACAATTGAAAATTGAGAATTAAAAATTAAGAGGGGGGGTACGCCACCATTCCGTCCTACCGTCCTTCTTTACATTCCGTAGGAATGTGTCGCTCGGTAGAAAATTGTAGCCAGGGATTCCGTGTCAGGCGCGGAATGACGGCGTACCCCAACGTCTTTTTGTCTTTTGTCCTTTTCGTCTTTCCGTCCTTTAATAAATATGCAAATCCTGCGCCTTCCCCACTTCCGTAGAACCTTCCCCTGTCGATAAATCCGTTGAACCGCCCACTTCCGTAGAGGTTTCGCCCAGCCAGCCGTTTTCTTTGTTTATCCCGTTGTATATTTTCACAAAGTCTATGCCGGGCAGGACGACTTTGTTCCCATCTTGGTCGATCGCCCAGTCGATGTCAATGGCGGAATTTTCGTCGTTGTTCGGGAAATTGTCCGTGTAGCCGTATCGGAATGCGTACAGCACGTAGTAAGCCCCCGTCCCGCTCTCGTCGATACCGTTATCTGCCAGACGGATACCGGAATAGGTAATTGCATCGGCTGCAACCCACGCGGGGTAATAGCTTTGTTTGTGATATATGTTCTTGATTTTATAGCCTTCTTGCCCTTTGTTGTCCGTCCAACGAATGTATTTCGAAATGCTTGTGAAGCCGTCGGGGTTCTCATCGGGAGTTTCGGTTATCGGGCGGAAATAAGTCATTTCATAATCACGGAACGTCCTCACGTCGTTGTTGTTATCCACCGCAATTTGATACCAAGGTTCGTTTTCGGCGGAAAAATTTCCGCTTCCGTTTATTTCATACCACTCATCTTCGTCGGGTTTCCCGTTTTTGTTTTTATCGTAAGCCACCATAACGATTCCGGGTTCGCAACTGCCACCTAAAGGTGCGCCGGGTTGCGGGTTCGAGGCGGAAGCAAAAGCATTGCCCAATACGCGGAAATCGCGTTGCCCTTCCACGTTCACGATGGTGTGATCGAAGCCAAACGTAACGTATCCGCCCCAACCACCAAGGGTTATCATCGAAGCGTCTTCCCCGACAAGGTAGTCGGCTACTTTCCTCAGCATATCCTCGTGGGTGTCGCCTTCCGAATACTTGGGAAGTTTGTTCACGAATTGCCCCGGTGCAGGCAGGTAATCAAACACTTTCGCGATATAGGGGGTGGCGGATTCGTTTTTCGTTACGACGATGCTGATTTCGACGGTGGATTTCCCATCGTTTCCCGAAACGCCGTAAAGCCCCTCTTTGGCGGCGACAAACAGCGCGTTCCCCTTCTCGTCCGTTGCCAAGCGGTGCAAGGGCGACGCCGATTTCGTAACCGTCCATTCGACAACGGCGTTGTTTTCAAAAACGGCGGAAGGTTCAAAAGTCAGAACCGTATAGGCGGAAACTTCGTAACTGTTTGCTTTGGGCAACACCGTTATGGATATGGAAAACCGCGCAGAGCCCGCGCTATTCGTGGCGGTAAACACCAAGGCGTATGTGCCGAAGGCAGAGGGCTCGAAGGTGTATTTCATCGCCGTCGATACTTCCTTTCCGTCCACCGTCCAAGAAAAACGGGCATCGCCGGCATTTTCCACGGCAGGGGACAATTCGAGTTTAGAACCTTCCAACATATTGATACTGTTTTCTATCCCCGAAATAATTGGGGTAAAAACAGCTTCTTTATCGCTACAAGACGCCATGAAAAGTAGCGACAGCAAGAAAAAAGCACACAAAATTTTGTTCTTCATCATTTCAATTTTAATCCGTATCTAATTATTCATAAATGGGTAGCAGGGCAAAATGCCCCGGTATATTCCCTGCGCGGACACTCCATTTCTTCTTTCCGTTTTTGTCGAAGCAATAGACTGCGCCGGGCGTAACATAATTTCCTGCGTCAGTGATGAATACGTCCTTTGTTTCGGGGTGTACCATTATGCCGTAGGGTTTCTCAATCTCTTTGTCCGTGCCGTCGGCAATGATTTTCCGTGCCGTGATTTCGTGCGTGCGCGTATCGACAACGCGGTAAGAGATATTCCAATCGTTGTCGATGTTACTCCATTCTGTTCCATATACATACAGCAAATCGTCGTCGATCCAATAATTGGTGGCGGCAATGGGGATTGTGTCGGTAATTTCCCCTTTTTCCCTGTCGAGGAAAAACAAGCTCGCGGGCAAGCCTTCGTAATCGCCTCTCGAACTAATCCAAAGATCGCCACGCGAATCGGCTTTAATCCGTTCGAGGTTATACGCCACGTCGATGCGCCTCTCTTCCCGAAAGCTTTCGATGTCAATAACCGAAACCGTGCGCTCGTAACCGCTTGTGCCGCCTGCCCCCATATATCCGCCCGAATTGACGACGTATATTTTACCGCCCGCTATTTCCAATTCGT
This sequence comes from Dysgonamonadaceae bacterium, assembly GCA_031269865.1. Lineage (GTDB taxonomy): Bacteria > Bacteroidota > Bacteroidia > Bacteroidales > Dysgonomonadaceae > JAISUH01. The sequence continues at coordinate 10,687 of JAISYO010000144.1, forward strand.
CGGGTTGGAAACCCACCAAACAACGGGCAACCTCCTGCAAGGTGGACGTATTTATCTTGGCGACAAAGCCAATCTGCTCATAATGAGGATCAATAATCACGGGTCCGGCATATGAGGTAATATATGCGTAGCCCTCGTGAAACTTGATGAAACGGCAGTTGGGGATTTCAATTTGCCCGATGCGCCGGGTGGTTTCGGCATCCATCACTTCAATTTTGTTCGAGCAATTGATGACGGCATACAGTTTGTCCCCATAAATCCCGATGTCGTTCCCCACGTCGCCCAACTCTTTCGGCACGGACGGATTAACCTCGGCGTAAATGTTCCTTTTGTAGATTCCCGTCGCAAAGTTGTAGTAATCGAGCGTGGCTTTGTTGCTGCCCATATTCCCCTCGTTGAGCAGGTAAAAACCCTTGTAGCCCTTTATGGTTTCGGGGTTGCTCACGGAAATATCTTCCGAAAGAATCATTTCCACGTCGCCCCGGCACGATGCCGCGAGGATTACGGACAAAGCGAATATCGCATATAAAAATCGTTTCATAATTCCACGGTAATTGAAAATTTATAATTTCGGCGCGGCATCGGATAGTTCAACACCACTTCGTAATCCTGGTTGAACACGTTGTTTACCTCCGCGCTTGCACGCAGCTTGGCTTTTCCAAGCCTGAAATTCTTCATAATCGCCATATCATTGGTGTACCACGGCTGTTCATACTCTTCGCGAATGTTCGCCGAACTATGGTATCGCTCGCCCACGTAGATGAAACTGTAATTGAACTGCCAACTGTTGTACGTCAGCCCCGCGATGAGCGAGCCGTTGTGCCAAGGGATATAGGCGATTTGCCCCCCGTAAGTGCTTTCCTGCAATACCTCGCTCTTGCGCTTCGTGAAATCCTGCGCCTTCTGATAGGTGTAGGACAATTTCAGGTTGAGGAAAAGATTGTCGCAAGCTTCCACGACAGCCCAAGAAGAAATGTCTATCCCCCTGATTTCCACATAGCCCAAATTCATCATCAGCCAACGATACTGCCCACTCCCCTTCGGCACGGCGATAATTTTATTGCTAACCTCGTTGTAATAAACGTCGGCTTGGAACTGCCATTCCTTTACTATCTCGTTGTCCCATTGGTTGTTATACTGAACACCCACGTTGTATTGCTGCGTAAATTCGGGTTTGAGGTTTGCGTTTCCAATATCGGTGTAATACAAATCGTTGAAGGTGGGCATTCTGAAAATGTATTTGTAAAAAGCCCTCAGGTTGAAATTATGATCCGCGAAAGGATTGTAGGACAGGAAGAAAGCGGGGGTAAATTCCTTTTTGTCGGGCGCAGTCCTTACCGAATCGTTGGCGGCGGCGTTGCCCGAATGGATTCTGTCGCGCACCAACGTCGCCAAGAGGCTCGCCTGCATTTTCACTTTCCCCACCTCGGCGGCGGTGGCAGCCGACACCAAGGTCGTGAGGCGGTTAGGGAAAAGAAAGCCATCCATATCGGACGTAAGGCTACTGTATTGCAAATCGGCAGACAGCGAAGTATCCCAATTTCTTGCCAAAGAATACCTGTTCGCTATTGAGAGGTAACTCTCTTGTTGGCGGAAAGTATTGTCGATGAGCATCAACGTGGTGTCGGGATTCAAATAGCGCATATAATCGTTGGCGTATTTGGCGTTTACCAATATATCGTATTTCGAAGTGATGCTTTTCTGAAACATTCCCTGCGTGAAAAAACTTCGATCCCACTGCCGTTGGGGGTTCGTCCACCGGTTGTTCACGATGGCGCCGGGTATCCCCCTTTCCGAATTGTAAAAGTAGCTTTTCCATTTCCATTGTCCTTTGGGTATCCTGCCGTAGAGTCCGCCTTCGAAGCGGACAGACTCTATGTCGCCGTTTTCGCGCAGGGCGGTGGTGTCGTACATTACTTCGTGCGTCGCGGGGAAAACCCGTTTATAACGGAATTTATAGCGTCCCGAAGAACGGACGTACTCCGCATTGAAAGACACGCTGAGCTTGTCGTTGAATTGGTGTTCGTAGAGTAGCGAGGGGTTCATCAAGTCGAAAGATCCCGTTTTGAAAACGGCTTTCAGGTTGGTGGGCTTGTTTTCAACGAAACGGGGCGTTCGCGAACGCATATACACCGACGCCGACGAAGCGAAATCCCTTGCCGGCTGAAAAATAGTGCTTTTCTGTCCGTTGTACACCGACACCTCCTCAATGTTGTCGAGCGAAAATTTGCCCAAGTCTATCTGTCCGTTTTGCGCGTTGCCCAACTGTATGCCGTCGTAAAACACGCCGACGTGGTTCGTCCCCATACTGCGGATATTTACCGTTTTCAAACCGCCTATCCCGCCGTAATCTTTGATTTGCACGCCAGAAAAATAGCGAATGGCGTCCGCCACGGAAAACGCGCTCAGCTTTTTGAGTTCCTCGCCCGAAAGCGACTGCACCGGAATGACTTCTCGTTGAAGGTGGGTGCCGTAAACAACCACGTCGGCGAGGTTGAGCGTCTTTGTCGTGTCGCCCGCCGATTGCGCGAAAACAGCGTTTGCGACAGCCACAAATGCCGCCGCGACGAAAATGCGTATGGAAACTTTTTTCACAAAACATTGATTTTTAACTTGTTTCGCGAAACAAAACACAAAAACAAAAAGGGAAAAGATGCCGACGATGATTGTCTGTTTTTGAACCACCCTGATTTGTTCCGCGACTTCATTCATCGAAAGCCCTGTAACACACACCTTTACCCCTCCCCCCCCCCGAAAAACAGGGGACAACAAGGTAAAGCATTGATAATGGCAGGTATTCTGACTTACTCCGTCTTGGAAACTTCCTTCCCACCCCTTACCGAGGCAGTGGATCGAGTTTTGTTCCAAAGGCTTTCAATTCGTCATTGAACGAAGATTACAGCAGCGGGACTGTTCAGGATTCGCACCTGATTCCCTTTTCATTACCCCCTAAGAATTTGGAAGGGGACACCAAAATCGACATCAAAGGTATGGATTTTTTATTGCAATGCAAAAAAAAGACAAAAAGACACCCCCTAATTTTTAATTTTTAATTCTCAATTCATAACACTTCCCCAATCGTGGCGATGCTTATCCGTATGTCGGGACATTCCAACAGCGCGTTGGCGCAAGCTTCGAGGGTAGAACCCGTTGTGATAATGTCGTCGATGAGCAATACGTGCTTCGATGCGAAGTCCGGCGGGTTTTTCAGGGCGAAAATGCCGTCCACGTTTTCCCAACGTTGGTTTTTCGATTTTTTTGTCTGCGTGGGGTTGGAAATCCTGCGGATAAGGCTCGTTGAGGAAACAGGCAGCCCGGTTACTTCCGAAATTCCACGCGCTATCATTTCCGATTGGTTGTAGCCCCGCTTTTTTTCTTTTTTCGGGTGCAGCGGCACGGGGACAAGTGCATCAATCGGCTTCAAGAAATCACTGCCAATCAAATCGTTACCGTATAGCCGTCCCAGCGCGACACCCAATTCTTTCCGACTGTTGTATTTCAGTTGGTGGATAATGGGTTGCAACATTCCCTCGCTCGTGAACACGCAAAAAGAGGCTGCCCGCTCGAAGGGGAAACGCCCTGCCAACAAAATCTCGGCGCGATTCCCCGGCTCTTTGAAGTTGTCGGTTTTCGGCAGTTTCAAAAGGCAGGACAGGCAAATGCCCTCTTCCGAAGGAAGCAGTTTTTCGCCGCAAGCCACGCAGGTTTTTGGAAAAAACAAGTGGGATATTTCTTTCAGCAAGATGTTCATTGTCAATCGTTTTTGGTATTTATCAGACAGCCTAAAATTTCATCTATCGCGAAACCCCTGCCAACGGCATAACGGATAACCTTGTTCCGCTTTTCGTATTCTGATGCGCCCCTGACGGTTTTCAGCTTGTTTTCAATCAGTTGCGTCAAGCCCCCCTTTAACTGACAGTCGGTAAATTCGCCGAAGGCTTCGCCGATGACTTCTTGCGGAATTTGTTTTTGCCGAAGGGCAAACTCAATTTTCAACCGCCCCCATTTATCGAAACGCAGTTTATCGCTGATGAAACTGCGGGCAAAACGATCGTCGTCAATGTATTTCGCCGATTTCAGCTTTTTCACGACGCGACTGACGGCATCGTCCGCCAAATTCATTCGCCGCAGTTTTTGGGTAATGTCCCACGCGGCATATTCCCGCATCGAGCAAATCCGCGCCATACGCGAAAATGCCGTTTCTTCCGAAACGGGCTTCCGCGAAGTGTTTTTTTTGTCGTCTGTCCTCATTTTTCGGCTCTTATCATACGGTTGTTGCGCGAAATATCCTTTTTCAACGTCGCGTTGGCAAATCCCTTGTCCTTCAACAAGGCAAGTATTTTTTCGCCTTTGGCGCGGTTGATCTCGAAATAGAGTTTGCCCCCTGCGTTCAACTGCCGAAAGGCTGTGTCGGCAATCGCCCGATAGAAACACAGCGCATCGTCATCGGGGACAAAAAGAGCTATATGAGGCTCATAATCCAACACCACCCTGTCCATATCCGCTTTTTCCGATTCAGCCACGTAAGGCGGATTGCTCACGATAATGTCGAACTTTCGCCCATCGTCCGCCGCGAGCAAGGCGTCCCTTTCGGCAAATTCCACCGCCACGCTGTTGCGTTGGGCGTTCCTCGATGCCGTTGCCAATGCCCCCTTCGATACGTCCCAAGCCGAAACCGCCGCGCCCGGAATCTTTTTCGCCAAGGCAACGGCGATGCAGCCGCTACCCGTGCCAATGTCCAACACCGAAGGGCTTGCATGGCTGTTTTCCGACACTATCCATTCCACCAATTCTTCGGTTTCGGGGCGGGGAATCAATACGGAAGGGTTCACGATGAAAGGCAGTCCGTAAAATTCCACTTCCCCAAAAATATATTGCAGCGGCTCGGATTTCTTCAGGCGACTGACAATATCTTCTATTTCATAGCCCTGCGAATCGGATAAATTGCTAATTTTGCAGTCTGTAACGTCCGTAACGGAAACGCCCGCCGTTTTCTGCAAGATATACTTTTTGAAAACGCGGATTTCTTCCGGCGGATAAAACCCGGACAACTCACGCTCGATATATTCCGAAGGACGTTGCATATTAAATACAAATTAGATACAAAGGTAAAAAAAATGACGATTGACGAAAAATATATGCGCCGTTGTTTGCAATTGGCGGCAAAAGGACTTGGTTTCACGAAGCCGAACCCGATGGTTGGCGCGGTAATCGTGCGCAACAACCAAATCATCGGCGAAGGCTACCACCGCAAATACGGCGAGGCACACGCCGAGGCAAACGCGATAAGCTCGGTAAGGGACGAATCCCTGCTGTCCGAATCCACCCTCTACGTATCCTTGGAACCTTGTTCGCATTATGGGAAAACGCCGCCCTGCGCCGCCTTGATTGTTGCCAAAAAAATTCCGCGTGTGGTAGTCGCTTGTCCCGATCCGAACCCGATGGTATCGGGCAGGGGTATCAGAATGATGAAGGAAGCAGGGATAGACGTCAGCGTGGGGCTGTTGCAAAAAGAAGCGGAAACGCTCAATCGCTCGTTTTTTGTCAATCAGCTATGCAAACGCCCCTACGTCGTGCTAAAATGGGCGCAGAGCCGCGACGGGTTTATCGATCATCAACGGGCATCGTTGTCGGAAAACCCGCCCGCCCAACTGTCGAACTCGCTCACGATGAGCCTCGTGCACAAGCTCAGAACGGAAGTGCAGGGAATTATGGTGGGGACGAACACGGTGTTGCTCGACAACCCAAGGCTGACGGCAAGAAAATGGTTCGGGAGAAATCCCGTCCGCATCGCGATAGACAAGGAAGGGCGTATCCCTGCCGATTCTTTCCTCTTCAACGATGAGGCGGACAGCATCATATTCACGCAATCAGCTGATTATCCGATAAAAAATGGCAACGTGAAAATCATCGCCCTCGATTTTTCAAAAAACGTGAACCGTCAGGTTTTGGAACAGTTGTACCGCGAACAGATCTATTCCGTGATGGTTGAGGGCGGTTCGCACTTGCTCCAATCTTTCATCTCTGCTGGAATGTGGGACGAGGCTTTTGTGGAAATCGCGCCGAAAAGACTCGTTTCAGGCGTTAAATCACCTGAAATACAAGATAATAACAGCATTTCGAGAAGATTTTTAGGCTCCGTGCAATTTCATTTAAAGAATGAAATATCTCGAAATTTTCTATAAATAATCATTTTGATATGGTTAAAGCCAAAAATCTTTCTACTTTTGCATATCTTAAACGGAAGTGTATTATATTTTTGAAACAAAAATGAATATAAAAAACCTTTATCAAGGCTTTATTTTCTCACTATTGGGGGCAGTTATCCTATTTCCATCGTGTTTAGGCTCAGACAACGAGGATTACGAGTATTCGTCCGACGCACAAGTTTACGGCTTTACGGCAACGGGGGGCGATTATGATTCGTTGAGCGTGTTGTCGAAGGCGGTTTTTGCCATCGACCAGTTGGCTTCGCCACCGAAAATCTACACCAAAGATTCGTTGGCTTACGGATTTGAGGTAAAAAACGCCGTGTTGAGCATCAACACAAACAACGCGCTTGGCATCGTGCTTTATTACGAAGACGCCGACAGCTCTTTTGTGTTCAACAGTAGCGATTCCGTCAATCTTTCGCGCCTCACGAAAATTACGGTGTATGCGAACGATGGCGTAACGAATCGCGAATACGCCTTCAAAATCAACACCCACCAACAAGATCCCTACATTCTCGTTTGGAAAAACATTGCCAACGGATACTTTTCGGCAAGCCCCGTCAGCGAACAAAAAACAATCGCGCTGAACGATAAATTCTTCACGTATTACGTTTCCGGCGGGACGATAAACGCCCTGTCTGCCTCATCGACGGCAGGAAATCCTTGGGCGTCGGTGTCCGTGAGCGGATTGCCAAGCAACACACTCTTACATTCCTTGCTGACGGCAACGGACAATTCCGTTCAAACCGCCTACGCGGTTGCAGCCGACAACACGCTTTACCAATCTTCCGACGGCATATCGTGGAACAGTGTCGCCACAAGTTACCCGGTGGAAGCCATTTACGGAAAAATCCCTTCTACCACGGTGGATTCCTTGGTGGTGGTGGTTAAAGACGGCGCCGATCTGAAATTTGCGAAAACGAAAGATTTTTCGTCCATCAGGGTTCTCGGCACGATTCCAAGCGGATTTCCCGTCCGGGATTTCTCGGCTCTGTCTATGCAGGACGAAAATTCGTACACCGCAAAATATATCGTCGTGGCAGGCGGTAGCGATGCCGGCGGCACGCAAAGCAACGACACGTGGATCGTTCAGGAAAAAAACGGCTCGCTCGGCGCGTTGTCGCACACGACGGCAGCCCTTTCGTTGCAAGGATGCAGCCTGTTTGCCTACGACGGGAAACTGTACATTTTTACTGAATCGGGAAATGAGAATCGGCTGTCGATTTCCAAAGACTACGGGCTGACGTGGAATACCGCACCGGCGAAACAAGCCATACCCGACAATTTCCCCCATCGGAAATACGCATCGGTAATTACCGACGATAAAAATTTCATTTGGATATTCGGCGGAACTTCCGGCTCGTCGCAGCTCGCAGATGCTTGGCGAGGCAGAATCAACCGCTTGATAGTCAATTAACTCGAAACAACGAACAAGAAATGTCATTGCTTGACAAAATAGATTTCGGACGAGTTCCCGCCCACATCGCCATCATTATGGACGGAAACGGACGTTGGGCGAAAAGCCGCGGCTTGGAACGCGCCGACGGACACCGAGAGGGCGTTGCCTCGGTAAGAAAGGTGGTTGAAGCCGCCTCGAAAGCCAAGGTTAAATACCTTACGGTATATGCGTTTTCCACCGAAAATTGGAACCGTCCGCAAGAAGAAATCGACGCGCTGATGGAACTGGTGGTTTACGCCATCGTGAAAGAAACGCCCGACTTGCTGAAAAACGGGGTGCGGCTGCAATGCATCGGCGACTTGAAACGCCTGCCCGAAAAAACGTGCGGAGCCTTGCTCGATTGCATAGACAAAACGTCGGGTGGCGACACCATCACGCTCGTTTTGGCGTTGAGCTATTCGTCGCGTTGGGAAATCGCGGAAGCCGCCCGACAAATCGCGGAAGCCGTCAATCGCCAGAAATTGGACATCGAGGCGGTGTGCGAAAACACCGTTACGGAATACCTGACTACGCGCAATCTTCCCGATCCCGACTTGCTGATACGCACGGGCGGCGAACAGCGCATCAGCAATTTCCTGCTATGGCAGACGGCTTATGCCGAATTTTATTTTACCGACACGTTCTGGCCCAATTTCGGCGAGGAAAACCTCTTCGAAGCCATTGTTGAATACCAACGGCGGGAAAGGCGTTTCGGAAAGACAAGCGAACAAATTGAATCGGAAAATTAGCAATAAATCCTTTAAATAAAGGCGATTGTAAAAGAAATATAGCAAACTTATGTTGAGAGTATTTTATTTGGCATCTTTATTCATCTTTCTATCCTTCACTGCGGGATTCGGGCAGATTGTCGCAACCGACACGTTAATAACGAATCCATCGGGGGAAATAGATAACCCTCCCGTAAATTACACGGCGACACCCAAAAAAGGCTTCATCGCCGACATCAAAGTTTCTGGATTGGAAAAAACTATGTATCAGGATTTTGTCCTGATCGGCTTGTCGGGCTTGCAAAAAGGGCAGGAAATACAGATTCCGGGCGAAGACATTACCAACGCCATCAATCGGTTTTGGAAAAACGGCTTGTTTTCCGACGCCAAAATCTACTGGACAAAAGTAGTGGGCGACAGCATCTGGCTCGAAATAAAACTTACCGATCGCCCCCGCGTATCCGACATTCGCTATTCGGGCATGAAAAAGAGCGAGAGGGAAGACATCGAAAGCAAAATCGGAATGGTAAAAGGCAATCAGATAACCCCCAACCAATTGGATCGCGCAAAAATCATCATCAAGAGCTATTTCGCGGAAAAAGGATTTAACGAAGCCGAAATCAACATAATGGAACGCCCCGACGGAACGCAGAAGAACCACGTTATCCTCGACATCAACGTCGATAAAAAAGAGAAAACCGGGATTTACGAAATCACGATCGAGGGCAACGAAGCCTTGTCCGATCGCAAGCTGAAAGGGGCGATGAAAAAAACCAACGAATGGGGACGGCTGAAAAACATCTTGAACCTATTCAAGACCAAGAAGTTCATCGAAGCCAACTACGAAGAAGACAAGAAAAACCTCATCACGAAATACAACGAATACGGCTATCGCGACGCTGAGATTTTGAGCGACACGGTTTACCGATACAACGACAAAAAAGTAAACATCGGCATCAAAGTGTCGGAAGGATCGCTCTACCACATTCGTTCCATCAACTGGGTGGGGAACACGCAGTACAATTCCTACGATCTTGGGCGACTGCTCAATATGAAGGCTGGCGACGTGTATAACCAAAAGAAACTCGGAGAGCGGTTGAAAGACGACGAAGACGCCGCGATGAACCTCTATCAAAACAACGGATATTTGTTTTCCGGTGCCGATCCCGTTGAGGTAAACGTAGATAGGGATTCGGTTGATTTGGAAATCCGCGTGAACGAAGGACCAAAAGCCACCATCAAAAAAGTAATTATCCAAGGAAACGACCGCTTGTATGAGGACGTTATCCGCCGCGAATTGCGCACCAAACCCGGCGCGGTGTACAGCAAGGAAGCTCTGATCCGCTCATTCCGCGAAATAGCGCAGACGGGGCATTTCGATCCCGAAAATATGAACCCCGACGTAGTTCCGAACCTCGACGACGGAACGGTAAACATCGGCTACCCCCTCACTTCGAAAGGAAACGATCAGGTTGAATTTTCAGCGGGCTGGGGCGTTACCGGTTTGGTGGGGAAATTGAGTTTGAAACTGAACAACTTCTCGCTGAAAAATTTATTGTATCCGGGTTCTTACAAAGGCATAATCCCTCAGGGCGAAGGACAAAGCCTCGTGTTGAGCGCACAAACCAACGGACAGTATTACCAATCGTATCAGGCTTCATTCTCAGAACCTTGGTTCGGGGGGAAACGCCCCAACAATTTTTCCGTCAGCGCGTACTATTCGCGCTACACCGGAATGAATTCCAACTATTACAGCCAAAACAACTACTACAATATGTACAGCATGTACGGCTACGGCGGTTACGGTGGCTCCAACTATCAGGATTACGCCCAATACTCTTACGATCCCGACAAGGTGTTCGAGATGATCGGCTTCTCTCTCGGCTACGGAAAACGGCTCGAATTTCCCGACGACTATTTCTATATGCAAGCCGAGTTGGGTTTCCAACGCTACAACCTAAAAAACTGGACGTACAACTACTTTCCGTTCAGGGACGGGGCGAGCAACAGCGTGTCGCTGAACCTCACTATCGCCCGAAATTCCGTTGATAACCCCTTATACACCCGTAGCGGTTCGCAATTTACATTGAGCGTGGCGGCAACCCCACCGTTCTCGGCGTGGGACGGAAAAGACTACGCCAATATGCCCACGGACGAATACGGCTACGAACGCGCCACCAAATACACGTGGAATGAATACCACAAGTGGAAATTTAAAGTCCGCACCTTCACGCCGATCGCCAACGTGGAAAAAACGCCGGTATTGGCAACGAGGGCAGAATTTGGTTTGATAGGGTATTACAACAAGCACAAACAAACGCCTTTCGAAACCTTCGACGTGGGGGGCGACGGTATGAGCGGCTATTCAAGCTCGTTCGCGACAGAAACCATCGCGTTGCGCGGTTACGAAAACAACTCGGTGGCGCAAAGCGCGAGGGCATACACTCGCTACGGCTTGGAAGTTCGCTATCCTTTTATCCTCGAACCAAGTTCCACCATTTGGGCTGCGGCATTCGTGGAAGCCGGGAACGCTTGGATGGAAACCAAAAGCTTCAACCCCTTCGACCTGAAACGCTCGGCAGGCGTGGGTGCCCGCATCTTCCTACCGATGATCGGCTTGATGGGTATCGACTGGGCTTACGGCTTCGATACGGTAATCGGAACAGGTACGCGCGAACGAGGCGGAAGCCAATTCCACTTCATCATCGGGCAGGAATTTTAATTTAACATTATTTACCGGGAAAAACCTAAACGTTTTTCCTATTTCGGTGTCTTGTAAGAAAACTGTATAACTAAAATAGCACAAAAATGAAAAAACTAATCTTTTTTGTCGGGTTGTTCCTGACACTCGCTGCAAGCAGCGGATACGCCCAAAAATGCGCGTTGATTGATATGGAATATATCCTCAAACGGATTCCTTCCTACGAAAGCGCGAACAAGCAGATAGAGGATGCCTCAAAGCAGTGGCAAAGCGAGGTGGACACCAAGACGAAAGAAGCGGAAGCAATGTATAAAAAATACCAAGCCGAACTTCCGACGTTGACAGGCGCGAACAAAACAAAGCGCGAAAACGAAATCGTTGCCAAAGAAAACGAGATTAAAGCGTTGAACAACAAGTATTTCGGACAAGACGGCGAGTTGTTCAAACGCCGCGACGCATTAATAAAACCCATTCAGGACGACATTTACAACGCGGTAAAAGAAGTGTCGGTGGCGGAGGGCTACAAAATTGTGGTGGACAGAGCTTCGGCTTCGTCCGTCATTTTTGCCTCGCCCGACATTGATATTAGCGACGAAATTTTGGCAAAATTGGGGTATTAATCAATAATTTAATTATCTTTGCAGTCGCTAACAAGCGAATTTTTAAATCATAACACTATAAATCATTATGTTAAAAAAATTATTTGTTTTATTTATTGCTTTTGCACCCTTAGCTGCGGTAGCCCAAGACGGAAAAATGGCCTACCTCAATTCGCAGGAAATTTTCAACGCGATGCCTGAATTGTCCGACATTGAAAAGCAGCTTTCTGCCAAGAATGAAGAAATTCAGAAAAACGGACAGGCTTTGGTAGAGGCTTTCCAAACGAAACTCAAAGAGATTCAAGATTGCGAAACCGCTATCGCGGCAGCCTCAGGCGAAGAAAAGAAAAAGAAAGAAACCGAGAAAGGAATTCTGGAAACGGAATTGAAGTCGCGGCAAGAAAGAATACAATCGTATTCGGAAAGCGGACAAAAAGAAATGGACGAGTTGCGTATGAAATTACTGCAACCGGTTTACCAAAAAATTCAAAACGCGATTCAAAACGTGGGCGACGAACAAAAATTCGCCTATATTTTTGATTTGTCGGCGAACTCGATTGTATATAAAAGTACAACCGCAGTAGATGCCACCCCGTTGGTAAAAGCGAAACTTAACCTTAAATAAATGGTTTATGTTAAGGAATTAAGAAGCTGTTTAAATTTTACAGCTGATCTTTTTTCTCGCTATTTTAAGATGGATTTTTTGCTTTTCAGTTGAAGATTTAGCGGGCTAAATCAAAAATTAAAAGTGAAAAATACGCTTAAAAGAGCAGAAAAAAGTAGCCGAGAATACTATAATACATTATTTCGTTAAAATTTAAACAGTTTCTAAATGTTTTGGGTTCTCGGCGTCGAAATTCGGCGCCGAGATTTTTTCTTGTTTTGCGCACCCCCAAAAACCCGAAAAATTCGCCATTAATAATCAGTTAGTTGCGATACAAAAAAGTCAAAAATGGGTGTCCCACGCGAAAAAAGTCGTATATTTGCC
>JAISYO010000015.1 GCA_031269865.1 Dysgonamonadaceae bacterium
CATTTATAAATAGGTCTTTATTATTTTTTTAAGCGGTGTTTTTTCTGTCATTTGTACAAAAAAATGTCCCCTGCGGGACAGCCGCATCTTTTCCCCGAACAGGCGTCCCGTTAGGGACGTGATATTGGTAGAAACGATAAAAACCCCCTTTACGATGTCCCTTAGGGACGAAATATGAAATCGTTGATATCCCGTACCTACGGCACGGCGGACAATAATGGAATCCCTTTTCTACCAACATTTTGTCCTGGGAGGACAAAACACGATTATTGCTCATTTTTCCATCTGCCAACATTCTGCCTCTGACGAGGCTTCGTTTGCCATAAATCCTTGAAAATAGGGTTCTTATGCCGTCAGGTTCATTGCATTGGTAAGAAAATTGGATTCTTCTCGTTTCCCTTGTGCCGTTAGGCACAGAATGTTGGTAGAAAAATGATACCCACGCCCTCTTACCTTGTCCCTATCGGGACGGCATCATGCATAACCGCAGGTTGCGCTTCGCTTACCTGCGGTTATGCAAATCACGCCCTTTCGGGCGAAGGGAAAAATAAGAATTTCAATCTATCGGTTTGTATTCCACAAAGGCTTCGATGGCTTCGTAAGACGCCAAACCGAGCCAGTTGTAGAGGTTGGCGGTGGCGAGGTTGCGTTCTTCGGAACGCTGCCAAAACAAACGCTCGTCGTCGCCGAGGAAAGGTGCGCTTTCCATCTGCGATTGGTGTTTGAGAATGGCGTTGCGTTTTTGGCGCAACTCTTCCGGCGAAAGCGGAACCGCCATTTCAATGTGGTCGATTTCCCACTCCATCCACGCTCCGCGATACATCCAAACGCGGCAGTCTTTGTACCAATCTTCGCCCTTCAACAAATCAATCGCGGCGAGGGCGACATCGAGGCAAACCTTGTGCGTTCCGTGCGGATCGGCAAGATCGCCGGCGACATAAATTTGGTGCGGTTTGATGCTTTCGACGAAATCTTTAACGATGGTTACGTCCTGTTCCGAAATCGGATTTTTCTTGATTTTTCCGGTTTCGTAGAAAGGCAGATCGAGAAAATGCACGTTTTCAGTCGATAAACCAACGTATCTGTCGGCGGTGCGTGCTTCTTCGCGGCGGATATGCCCTTTCACGTACAAAATATCGGAGGTGTCCACATCGTCTTTCGATTTTTCGTGAAGCAGGTAATTGCTCAACTGCTTATATTTGTCGATGATCGCCTTGTTGTTGGGATCGAAACGGTGGCGAATGCTGTCGATAACCGCCAAGTAACGAATGACTTCCTCATCGCCAACGGCAATGTTGCCGGAAGTTTGGTAGGCTACGTGCACTTCGTGCCCTTGGTTTACCAAACGTTGGAACGTGCCACCCATCGAAATCACGTCGTCGTCGGGGTGCGGACTAAAAATGATGACTCTCTTGGGGAAGGGGAACGCCCTTTCGGGACGGTAAGTGTCGTCGGCGTTGGGCTTTCCGCCGGGCCACCCGGTAATGGTGTGTTGCAAGTCGTTGAATATCTTGATATTCACGTTGTACGCCGAACCGTAGATCGCCAAAAGTTCGCTCAGCCCATAATCGTTGTAGTCCTTGTTCGTCAGTTTGAGAATGGGTTTTCCCACCTTGTCGCACAACCAAACGATGGCGCGGCGAATGAGTTTGTCGCTCCAATCGCAGTTGCTTACCAACCACGGGTGGCTGATGCGCGTCAGTTTGCCTGCGGCAGACAAGTCGATAACCACGTTCACGTCTTCGTGCCGCTGCAAAATAGAGGCGGGAACGGAGTCCGTAACCGAGCCTTCTATCATTTCCTTGATGCCTCCGGCTTTTTGTTCGCCCCAAGCCAACAAGGTTATATGCTTGGCTTTCAGCATATCGCCGATGCCCATCGTGATACCGCTAACCGGAACCCTGTCCATCGAGCCGAAAACGTGAGCCATATCTTGGCGCGAATCCCCGTCGAGCATCACGAGGCGCGTTTGCGAATACAAATTGCTACCGGGCATATTGAACCCGATATTCCCCTTGCTTCCCAAACCCAACAGCAGGTAATCAAGCTCGCCGAGGCGTTGCAAATCCATATCAAATTCCTCGCATTTCTTGGCGATCAAGTCTTTTTCAACCGTCGCGTCGGGCGAATAGATATTGGAAGGGTGTATGTCGATGTGATCTAAAAAAACGTCTTTCAAGGCTTGCAAGTTGCTATGCAGGGGATCTTCGATGGGATAATACTCGTAGGTGTTGAAAATGACGAGGTTTTTGAACGAAACGCCGTCCTCTTTGTGCTGACGCACCAATTCCTCGTAAACGGGCGTTGGCGACACGCCGCCCGAAAGCCCAAGCACAAAAGATTTTCCTTCCAAGCGTTTTTTCTGCATCTCGCAAACAATCTCGTTAGCCACTTTTTGCGATGCCCTCTGTATATCTTTGTAGATCGACGTTGGGATTTTCTCGTAACGTGTCAGCGTGTATTCCTCAAAATCGTTTTCGGGTTTGTAGAGCCGCTGAGGTGTGCGATCGAGCGTAATTTTAGAACTTAAATCCAATCTCATCATACTAATAGCGTTTTTTTATTGTGTTTTGAAGCTACAAAGATACCATATTTTTGACTTACCGTGGTTGAGAAACTGTTTTAAATTTTACGAATGAAATCTATTTTTTCTTCTTTTTAGGCTGTTTTTTGAGTTTTGCCTCTCTAACCCACCCCCAATCACGCTACCGCGCTTCATTGGGACTGCACTTGTCAATAAGATGTATTGGAATGTTTTTTTGTGCGAGGTGGATTTAAGAAGAAACAGAAATAATTTGGCAAAAAAGGTATCTTCGTAAATTATTCTTATTTTTGCAAAAACAATAACCCTGAAATATCGTACAGCAATGAAAATTGAACCCGTAAAAAACCACAAAACACCATCGTATCCTACGATTGAACGATACGTTTATAATCCCCATGAATTTTTGCGGCACGCGCCCCATTCGTGGCGGGGAAATACTGCCGTTTGGACGGCTCTTGTGGCTTTTACCATAGGGAGCAACAATTGTACAAATGCTCAAACCACCAAACCTGCGACAGAACAGACCGATAAAAAGCCGATAAAAAAACAGCAATCGCAACAACGCCAAATTTCCATTGCGCCCGACGGACTGATTTACCCTTGCGTGCAGTTTGTGAAAGACGGCATTAACAACAAGGCATATTCAATTGGCAATGTGTGGGACGGTTTCAACGAAAAACGCGCCGAGTTGTTGGACGAGTCAATCATTGAAAAAGAAACTTGCCGCGAATGTGCAATAAAATCAAGATGTTATAACACCTGCTCGTGCTTAAATTATCAAACCACGGGTTCGATAAACGCAGTTTCGCCTTTGCTCTGCTCAACGGAAAGAATGTTGGCGCCCATAGTGGATAAACTCGGCGAAGAACTTTACAAAAAACGCGCCACGATGTTCATTCAAAAGCAGTACAATACGGTTTATCCACTGTTGTCGATGTTGGAAGACGAAGCAAAGAACGGAACGGAACGAAACAAAATATAACAACTCTATGAATATCGAACAGTTGCGCGAAATTTGCCTTTCAGTCCCCGGCGTTGAGGAATGTATGCCTTTCGACGACGACACCCCGGTTTACAAGGTTATGGGCAAGATGTTTGCCTTCTATCCGCTCACACCCAAGGACGGCGAGTTTCTTGTCGTGATGAAGTGCAATCCCGAACGCTCGGCTGCGCTTCGCGAACAGTATGAGGGGGTTACAAAAGGGTATTATGCCGGCGACAACCTGAAATGGAATTCGGTTTACCTCAATCGCGACTTGCCCGACAGCCTTATCCGCGAACTCGTGTTCCACTCGGTGGACGAGGTTATCGCGGCTTTGCCAAAGAAAAAACAAGCGGAATATCGGGGGATTTGAAAATCGTTTTCCGTCTTTTTGCCTTTCCGTCTTACAAAAAAATAGAAAACCGCCCCGAAACATTGTCGAAACGGTTTTTCTGTTATCCAAAGGGTTTAGAACCCGATATTTAACTGGGTTCTTACTCTTCCAGCAAAATGTGAAGGATTTCCACGGCGGCTTTCGTTACCGATGTGCCCGGTCCGAAAATTGCCGCCACGCCCGATTTATAGAGGAAATCGTAATCCTGCGCAGGGATAACGCCTCCGGCGATGACGATAATATCGGGACGCCCCAGCGCCTTCAATTCTTCTATCACTTGCGGAATCAACGTTTTATGCCCTGCCGCCAGCGATGAAACGCCCAACACGTGAACGTCGTTTTCCACCGCCTGACGAGCCGCTTCTTCCGGGGTTTGGAACAAAGGTCCCATATCCACATCGAAACCGCAGTCGGCATATCCGGTTGCTACTACCTTGGCACCACGGTCGTGTCCGTCCTGCCCCATTTTCGCGATCATAATACGCGGCTGCCGACCTTCTTTCTTTGCGAATTTATCGGCAAGCTTACAAGCTGCCGTAAAAGTCGGATCTGATTTTGTTTCTGATGAATACACGCCTGATATAGTTCTGATTACTGCTTTATAACGACCTACAATTTTTTCGCACGCATTAGAGATTTCGCCCAACGTCGCACGTAGCCTTGCGGCTTCAACCGCCAATTCGAGCAAATTGCCCTTTTTGGTTTCCACGCAGCACGTGATGGCGTCGAGGGCTTTCTGCACCGCTTCGTTGTCGCGATTTTTCTTCAATTTTTCCAAACGGGCGATTTGCTGCTTGCGCACCTCTGTATTATCCACTTCGAGAATGTCGATGGGATCTTCCTTTTCCAAACGGTATTCGTTCACGCCGATGATTTTCTGCGTTCCCGAATCAATGTGGGCTTGTGTGCGAGCGGCGGCTTCTTCGATGCGCATCTTCGGGATTCCCGTTTCAATGGCTTTTGCCATACCGCCCAATTGCTGAATCTCTTGTATGAGCGCCCACGCCTTGTGGACTAATTCGTTAGTCAAGGTTTCCACGTAATATGAACCTGCCCACGGATCAATCTCTTTGCAAATTTGGGTTTCTTCCTGAATGTAAATCTGCGTGTTGCGGGCGATACGCGCCGAGAAATCGGTTGGCAACGCGATGGCTTCGTCCAAGGCGTTGGTGTGCAACGACTGCGTATGCCCCAAAGCGGCAGCCATCGCCTCGATGCAGGTGCGCCCCACGTTGTTGAAGGGATCTTGCTCGGTAAGCGACCAGCCGGAAGTTTGCGAATGGGTTCTCAATGCAAGAGATTTTGGGTTCTTCGCGCCGAAACTTTTTACGATTTTCGCCCATAGCAAACGCCCTGCTCTCATCTTCGCGATTTCCATAAAATGATTCATTCCTATCGCCCAGAAGAAGGAAAGCCGCGGCGCAAAGGCGTCCACGTCGATTCCGGCGTTGATGCCCGCTTTCAGGTATTCCATACCGTCCGCCAAGGTGTATGCCAGCTCGATGTCGGCTGTCGCCCCTGCTTCCTGCATATGGTATCCCGAAATGGAAATCGAATTGAATTTCGGCATTTTCTGCGAGGTGTATTCAAAAATGTCGGCGATAATCTTCATCGAAAATTCCGGCGGATAAATGTAGGTGTTGCGCACCATAAATTCTTTCAGAATGTCGTTCTGAATGGTTCCTGCCATTTCTTCCAATTTCGCGCCTTGTTCCAATCCGGCGTTGATGTAAAACGCCAGCACGGGAAGGACGGCACCGTTCATCGTCATCGAAACCGACATTTTATTGAGGGGGATACCGTCGAAAAGCACTTTCATATCCTCGACAGAGCAGATGGATACCCCTGCCTTGCCCACGTCGCCCACCACGCGCTCGTGATCGGCATCGTAGCCGCGGTGCGTAGCCAAGTCGAAAGCCACGGAAAGTCCTTTCTGCCCCGAAGCGAGGTTACGGCGGTAAAACGCATTCGATTCTTCGGCAGTCGAAAACCCGGCGTATTGGCGAATCGTCCACGGACGCATTGCGTACATTCCGCTATACGGACCGCGCAGGAAGGGCGGGATACCTGCCGCATAGTTCAGGTGTTCCATCCCTTCGAGATCTTCCTTGGTGTAAACGGATTTTACCGGAATTT
>JAISYO010000154.1 GCA_031269865.1 Dysgonamonadaceae bacterium
TCCTGCCCGTCAAGATTTTTCGCTTTTCGCCGAAAAGCCGCTGTTTGTTCGTTTTGCCAACCACGAAGTGCTGTTGTCCGCCGGTATTCGGGCGAATACATTACTTGGTCTGTCGTCCGAATACGCCATGAGCGGAAAGGTTTATTTCGACCCCCGATTGAATTTGAAATGGACTTTACCTGTTTTCGGGACGGATAATGATTGGGAGATAGACTTTTCGGCGGGAATCGGGTGGCTGTCTAAATTCCCAACCACGGCGCAACTCTATCCCGACGCCAAGTACTACGACGTGGTGCAACTCAACTATTACCACAACAATCCGGATTTCCGGCGCATCAATCTGCGAACCTACAAGTGGGACAACACGAACTTCGACCTCACTCCCGCCCGCAACCGGAAGTGGGAAGTGCGGTTGAACCTCGAACATAGAGGGACGGAGTTTTCCCTGACCTATTTCCGCGAACGGATGAACAATGCTTTCCGCAACATTTCCTATTACAAGCTGTTCCCCTATATCAATTATGACGGAACGTCGATCAATTCTTCCACCTTGACGGCGCCACCTGCATTGGAAGTTCTGACTTCCAAACAAGATACGCTGATCAACACCTTCAATCAAACCGGCAATGGCACGAGAATATACAAACAAGGTGTAGAATTTACCTTCCACACCCCACGTGTCAACGCCCTGAAAACGAGGTTTACATTGACGGGGGCTTGGTTGCGAACCACCAACAGCACCCGGATGCCCACTTACGACGAATCTACCGTGCTTATCGGCGGGGAACAACTGCGTTACGTGGGATTGTATGATTGGGAGGACGGTTCGGTTCGCGAATCGTTTGGCACCAATGTAACGGCGGATACCTATTTGCAACAGATTGGGATGACACTGTCCCTGACGGCGCAATGCACTTGGCTTACTTCTTCGGAACCGTTGTGGAACTCCGGCGTACCCATCAGTTACGTGGATAAATCGGGGCAGTCGCATCCTTTTACCGAGGCAGACAAGGGCAATGCACAGTTGCGGCAGTTGGTGCATCTCTATTCCGAGGGTTATTTCAAGGCGACAACCGTCCCTTTTGAATCGGCCATCAACCTGAAAGCGAGCAAGAAAATAGGCAGTCATATTCTGTTGTCGTTGTTCGTGAACCGCATCGCGCACATTGCTCCCAGTTATCATCGGGGCAGTATGCTGATACGTCGGTCAAGCAATCCCTACTTCGGAATGGAAGCCAACCTGACATTTTGAGTTGTATATAAATAATAAATATGTAGAAAGTAATTAATTAATAATCAATTAAAAATTAAAAATAGAGTAAAATGAAAAAATTGAAATTATTTGCAGTTGCCCTTTTCATCGCAGGGGGTTTTGGTTTGACGAGTTGTGGCGACGATGCGCCCGCAAAGTCAGATGTTACATTGTCGTTGAATGCCAATTCGATTGGCGACAACTTCACGGTAACATCGGGAAAATATGTATTCACTGATGTGAGTACCGGATTGGAAACGGTGGTTGATTATGCTTCCGCCAGTATGGTAACCAATTTGTTTGATGGACTTTACAACGTTACGTTCATCGGGGAAGCCACCTATTCCTACACCGTTCAGGTGGGTACGGCTACGGAAACCAAGACAGCCGAAGTAACCCTTCAAGGTTCGAAAACCAATATCGAAGTCAAGGGCGGTACGGTAAATCTCGCCTTGAAAGTCTATCCGCAAGAGAAAAATGCCAAACGCGACTTTGTGATTGCCGAAATCTTCGCAGGTGGCTCGTACAACACCGAAACTGCCAAACAATACAACGGCGACCAGTACGTGCGCATCTACAACAATTCGGACGAGACGCTCTATGCCGACGGTTTGGTGCTACTTGAATCGAAATTTGCTACTACGCAAAAGTTTGACTACAAACCGGACATTCTCGACGAAGCCTTTGCGGTGCAATCAGTCGTGCGCGTTCCGGGTAATGGAACAACTTATCCTGTACTGCCGGGCAAGAGCATCATCCTCTGCGACAACGCCATCAATCACACGGAAGCATTGGCTTCGGCTGCCGATTTGAGCAAAGCAGATTTCGAATGGTACACGGTGGGTACAAGTTCCAATCCTGACGTGGACAATCCCGACGTGCCCAATTTGGAAATTGTCTTCAACTATACGAGCACCATTTGGCTTCTCAACAAGCAGGGCAATCGGGCGTATGCCATCGGTCGTATTCCGGCAAGTGTCTCGGCAGAGAAGTATGTAGCCGACTACACTTATCCCTACACCTACACGACCGCCACAGGTACGGAGGCAAAACCTGCCACCAATTCCTACAAATTCCCCAACGAGTGGATTATCGACGCGGTTAATCTCAGTCCGAAAACTGCTTACGTGTGGAATATTACGAGTGGCGCTTTGGATTTGAGCTACACCTACATCGGCGAGACAAGTTCTGCCGCCAGCAACGCCACCAAAGCCGTGGTGCGCAAAGTTGCGTCCACCACCGAAGAAGGACGCGAGATATTGCAGGATACAAACAATTCTGCGGTGGACTTCACGCCAAGCGTAAAGGCTACCTTGCTCAACTGATTAAAGAGATGCAATGATGCGCCACCGCCTGCTTGTTCTACCCGTAGTCTGTCTGCTGTCGCTTTCGGCGATGGCGGCAGACTCGCTTTCCGTTGCCGAAAAACTGTTTGCCGAGCAACAAAGCCTGTCGTATTTCAGACGTGAGGCTCTTCAAAACCCAGCGTTGCGGTTCGGACTTCGCGCGTACAGCCTGACGGATATTCGGTTGAACGGACTGAATGAGCAGCGGGGAAAAGCGTCGTTGGCGCAAGAGGGCGACGGCAGAAAAGACTATTCGGCGGATGTGAACTCCTTCGTCGTGCTTTCGGACAACATCCGCCTTTACGGATCGGCATCTTATCGCAACGGAAAGGCAGACAGTGTGCGTTGGAATGAAAACACCGATTTCCGATTGCTCTATCCCTACGTGGTGGGCGATTCGATCGGCGGCTTTATGAAAGACGAAGAATATACCTTCGCAGGTGGATTGGCAAGACGAAAAGGGCGATGGACGATAGGCGCGGAACTTTCGTATCGGGCGCAAATCGCTTATCGCGACAAAGATCCGCGCCCCAAAAACATTGTGTCCGACTTGGGGGGCAGTCTTTCCGCTTCGCGAATCGTTACCGGCAGGTATTCATTGGGCGTGATGCTTTCGGGGCAGAAATACAGTCAGAAAAGCGAAATACGCTACTTGGCAGACAAAGGTAACACGCCTGTTTATCAAATGCTTGGATTGGGTATGGACTATGTGCGCTTTGCCGGACAGCAATACTACACCCAATACAATGGCGAGGGCGTTGGTGCAACGGTGGGAATCGTGCCGACTGACAACCGCAGCGGCTTTGCTACATCTCTCAGGGTAAACTATTTTCATCTGAAAAAAATACTGACAAGTCTCAACTATGCCCCTCTCAACGAGAACAACGACTTGACACTCGGAATGGAAACTTCTTGGATTCAGTACTCGGATCGGTGGAAATATGCCGTTGGTTTTGAGGGGATTTACTTGAATAGAAGTGGTAAAGAGAATATCTTTGGCGATCCTACCGGCAATGTCTATCCGCTGATGAGCAGCGTCAATCAACTTTCCCATCAACAACTGAACCTTGCCTTGAAAGCTGGTTTTGGCAAGTCGTCAAGCAGAAAGGAGATTGCTTGGACTGTTTCGCCCGTTGTGGCTTACCGCCAAGTTTCCACCGAATACAAGGCGAATGCCCGAAAGATTGACATCTCATCGGTGCTCGGCGGAATAGAGGGCAAGGCGATGAAGCAGTTCGATAAGTTTGTTCTCTCGTCCAACGTGTATGCGGGTTTTTTGTCGAACCTGACAAATGTTTGCTCGCTGAGCGGATTGAACACCACCAAATCGGTGGGAAAGGCATTGCTCGCCAATCTCGCCTATTTGAGCGACAACTGTTTCATGGCTGCATTGAACGTCAGGGCGGACTTTGCTCCTTCGGGTAAATATGCGTATTACCTTTCTGCCGGTTGGCAACATCAAACTTACACGGTTTCAGGCGAAAGCAATTGCCTTTCTGTTACCTTGGGCTGTACTTTTTAAAATACGAATTACTAATTATAAAACAGGAAAAAACAATGAAAGTAACAAATTTTATCTCGATGGCTACCCTTGCCATCGTACTGCTCGCAGGAACATCTTCCTGCAACAACAAACAAAAAAGTGCGGAAACCCTTGCGGCTGAAGAACAGGCTTCCGGCGTATTGGAAGTGGATAGCCTGCTGTCCAATGCCGAAGCATTGACTGACAAGAAAGTAACGCTCGAAGGGGTATGCACCCACGCTTGCAAGCACGGCGCGACAAAGATATTCCTTATGGGCAGCGACGACACGCAGATTATCCGCGTGGAAGCCGCTACCTTGGGTTCTTTCGACACGAAATGCGTCAATAGCATTGTCCGCGTTACCGGAACGCTGAAAGAACAACGCGTCGACGAGGCTTATCTCTTGCAATGGGAAAGTCAGTTGAAAACCGCCGCCACCGGAACGCACGGCGAAGGACAAGACGAGGAAGCCGGGTGCGACAGCGAAAAGAAAGCGCGTGGCGAAACTGCCAATACGCCCGAAGCTCGCATCGCGGACTATCGCGCACGCATCGCCAAGCGTGAGGCAGAGCAGGGGAAGGCATATCTGTCCTTCTATTACGTAGAAGCCGCCAAATATGAAATTCAGTAAGGCGGGCACCGCGCTACGCAAAGTCAGCCGTTTCGTACATCGGGAATTTTCATTCTTTTTCGCGGGATTGGTACTGATCTATGCCATTTCGGGCATCGTGATGAACCACCGCGACACGATCAATCCCAACTACACCGTGGCTCGCAAGGTTTATACCCTGACTGATCCGCTACCCGTGCAGCACCTCCTGTCGAAAAACGACGTGCTGAAACTTCTCGCCCCGATAGGGGAAGACGGCAACTACACCAAGCATTACTTTCCGCAGGAAGGACAGATGAAGGTGTTCCTCAAAGGCGGATCGAGCTTCCAAGTGAACCTCGCCACCCGGCAAGTCGTCTATGAGAAACTGACGAAGCGTCCTTTGTTGGGTGCCCTTACCCGTCTGCATTACAATCCGGGCAAGTGGTGGACAACGGTGGCTGACATCTTCGCAGGGGGGCTTATCCTGATTACCCTTTCCGGCTTGCTGATGCTGAAAGGGCGGAAAGGCTTATGGGGGCGCGGGGGCATCGAATTGGTGCTGGGACTGCTTGTCCCCTTGCTTTTCCTTTTTATGAGTTAATATGTAGAGAAAAATGGAAAAAATCATTGAATGTAAGAACCTTACCCATTATTACGGCAAAAGGTTGATTTACGAAAACCTGAGTTTCAGTGTCCCGAAAGGGAGTATTATGGGGCTGTTGGGCAAGAACGGTACAGGTAAGACAACCACTATCAACATATTGAGTGGTTACCTGCAACCGCGTGAGGGGGAGTGTCGCATCTTTGGCGAAGACATTCGCCAAATGAAGCCGTCCACCCGGCGAAATATCGGCTTGCTCATCGAAGGACACGTGCAGTATCAGTTTATGACGATCCGCGAGATAGAGAAATTCTATTCGGCTTTCTACCCCGGACAATGGCGGAAAGAAGCCTATTACGAGCTAATGGACAAGTTGAAGGTTGCCCCCGGACAGCGCATCTCGCGAATGTCCTGCGGACAACGATCGCAAGTGGCGTTGGGGCTGATATTGGCGCAGAACCCCGACCTGCTGGTGCTGGACGACTTCTCATTGGGCTTAGATCCCGGCTACCGCCGCCTCTTCGTGGACTACCTGCGCGATTACGCCCGTTCGGAAAACAAAACCGTTTTCCTTACCTCGCACATCATACAGGATATGGAACGATTGGTGGACGACTGCATCATTATGGACTATGGGCGTATCCTTATTCAGCAACCGGTGCGGCAATTGCTCGACACCCTGCACCGCTATACCTGCGGCTTGCCGGAAAGTTGCAAGGAATTACCCTTGGACGCGGATTTCTATCATCCGTCTATCTTGCGCAACAAATTGGAAACCTTTTCCTTCCTGTCGCCAAAGGAAGTGGAAACGCGCCTCAAAGCTACGCAAGTGCCTTATACCGATTTGAAATGTGAAACCCTAACCCTCGAAGACGCCTTTATCGGCTTGACAGGGAAATATTGATAAACGTATGAACGCGATATTTTATAAAGAATGGATCAAAACAAGAGGCTATCTGCTGCTGGCTTTCGTTACTACGCTGGGCTTTGCCGGATACGCTATGTTGCGGCTGAACCGCGTTGTCGGGCTGAAAGGTGCCGAACACCTCTGGGAAGTGATGCTGGCACGCGATACCGTATTCGTGGAAATGTTGGAGTACATTCCCTTGCTGGCGGGGGTACTGCTCGCCCTCGTGCAATTTGTCCCCGAAATGCACCGCAAGTGCCTGAAACTTACCCTGCACCTGCCCTATCCCCAATTGCGTATGGTAAACCTGATGCTATGCTTCGGCTTGCTCTCTCTCTTACTTTGCTTCGTTGCCAATTACATACTGATGTTCAGTTATTTACAAGCGGTGCTCGCAACCGAACTCTATGCACGTGTCCTGCTTACCGCCCTTCCGTGGTACTTGGCAGGTTTCGCCGCCTACCTGCTTATTTCGTGGGTTTGCATCGAGCCGACGTGGAAATGGCGTGTCCTCAACTTGTTGATTTCAGTCTTGTTGCTGCGCATATTCTTCCTTTCCCCTGCACCAGAAGCCTATAACGCTTTCCTTCCTTGGCTCGCCCTTTACACGTTGCTTACTGCAAGTCTGTCGTGGTTGTCCATTGCCCGCTTCAAAGCAGGAATACAAGATTAACTAACTAAAAGATAGATAAATACAATGATACGTTTCAGTAAATTATTCTTCTGCCTTACCATTGTGCTGATACTGCTTTGGCAGTTGCCTTGGTGCTACGCTTTTTTCGCCGCGAAACCTTCCAAAATTCCCTTCACGCTGTATAGTGGCATATCCGGCGATTTTATCTCTATGGGGCAGGTGGAAGGCAAAGGAATGCAGCGGCGCAATCAGTCGGGGCAGGTATATACCCAAGAACAGACGGATAGCCTGTTGCCCTTCTTCTACGTGCGCCAATTGGTGTCGGACGAGCGTTTCCCCGATACCATTATGGGAGTGGCTGTTACCCCGCGCAAGGTGCAGCAAACCAATTTCAGTTTCCGCGTGAATGCTTCGGACATCAATGCCGCCAAAGTACCGCTCTATCCTTTGATGGAGAGCCTGTCGGGACGAGTGGATTTGATTATGCCGGAAGACGTGTTCCGCATTACCGCCAACGGGATAGAGTTCGTCCGTATGAAGTCCAACAGTGTGGACGAGGGCAAAAGCCGTCAGTTCACAGATGCGCTGATTAAGAAAGACTTCCGTTTCCCTGCACGCCGTTTGGCAGGGAATCCCACCGCCCGCAAGGATTACGACGAGGGTTATCTGATATTGGACGACGAAGGGAAACTGTTCCACCTCAAACAAGTGAAAAGCCGTCCTTACGTCCGTGCCATCGCGCTGCCGGAAAGGTTGAACATAAATTACCTTTTCATCACGGAATTTAGCGATCGCAAAACCTTGGGTTTCCTTACCGATACCCAAAACTGCT
The DNA here is from genome assembly GCA_031269865.1 of Dysgonamonadaceae bacterium. Taxonomy (GTDB): domain Bacteria; phylum Bacteroidota; class Bacteroidia; order Bacteroidales; family Dysgonomonadaceae; genus JAISUH01. The sequence continues at coordinate 7,688 of JAISYO010000154.1, forward strand.
TTTATGTGTTGAACAACAAATCCTATGAAGTGATAAAGACAGGTGTTGCCTCGTACAATCCCGAAACGGACGGGATTACGATTTTCGGCAACCTCATCGACTGGACGGTTTGTGTCAGGACGGACGAAGCCGCCACCTATTACGCCTTAGCCGCCAACGATTATTCGCTCATCAACTCGTTCAGCCTGAAAGAAGAGGCATCAACTATCCGCGGACTTCATTTCACGTCCTCGGACGATAAGTTTGTGAAGCCAAGATTTTGATAAAAGGTTTATAGTTTGGGCGTTGGGTGTGCGCCGTCCTTTCGTCCAAAATAAAAAAAGCAGGTGTAGCCGCAATATCACGGCTACACCTGCTCGTTTTTCACAATCCCCCCCCTTATTTCGAAACTTCCGCCAAAATTTTCTTGGCGTTAAGGAGTGTCGCGGCGTAATTTTCAGCTTTCACACCGCTATTGACGCTTGCCACCGCCTCGTTCAGTTTTTCAAGGGCGCTTTTCGAGGCATTGTCGGATTTGGGCGCGAGATTTTGGCGTAAAATCCTGATTTTCTCGTAGTCCTGAATGCCTTCGCGCAGACGTTCGAAACGGACGGAACTGCGCCCGTTGGGATAGATCAGGAAGCAGTCGCCGGCTGCCCAACCCCCGAAGCGCGAATCGACAAGCGGATTCTCGTTCCACGAGTTGTAAGCCCAACGCAACAGCCCGTCGAAATTGGCAGAGGCGGCGTACCAGCCCAGCCACGCGCTTTCGGCAAGGGGCGAGAAAGTGAATGTGTTCGGCTCTTTGGGACCGCAGCACACGTAGTAGGTGCTAACAAAATTTTTGGCGCGACGGCTGACGAGATCGGCATCGTCGATGCGCGAATCAATAAATACGCACACATCGTTTATCGCGGGGAACTGCTTGTAACTCTTGTGGTTATCGGCAAGAGCAACGCCAATATCCGGTGCCGTGCGAGCCAGAAAATCAAGCAGTTTCTTCATCTCTTCGGGGGCGCGTTCGTCCATCGCAATGTTCGTGATTTTTTCCCAGCCTTTCTGTTTCAGGTGTGCGCCGAAATTTTTGAGGAAGGGTGTCCACATCTCGTTGAAGGTTTTCTCGCCGGGTTTTGCCTGTACGGTAACGTCTTTCCCCGATGCCTCGTCCAAATAATGCAGTTCGTAATTCCACGGAAGCATCGAGTAGCAGTTGATTTGCTTTTTGATGCCGATGCGCAACATCAGTTCCACCCATCTGTCGAAAACGCCGTAATCGTAAGTCCACGAGCCGTTTTTCTGCTTCGTCCAACGGATCATATCTTCGTAGCCGTCGTAACACTGATGATTCCACGGATCTTTGTTGAGGGTTGCCGTGATGACTTTCTGCCCGGCGGACGCAAGCAACGCCATCGGCTCTTCGAGCAGTTTCCAATGCTCTTCCGACCAAGGTTTCACGTTGTTGATTCGCGCCACCGATGCCGGGTGTTGCCACAAATCCAAGTGGAAAGCCCATTGCGAGGCTTCGGGTAGCGTTTGGGGCTGCACTTCGAGCGTGATTTTTAGTTTTTGTGCTTTTTGCTTGCGGGCGTAAACAGTTAGCGTACCCAAATATACGCCGGCTTCGGCATCTTGCGGAATATCGAAACTGAGCCACATAGGGCGTGTCGTCCGGCTTTCTATGTTGAAGGAAGTCAGCGTGTCGAGCACGTCGGGTGTCAGCGTAGGCGGACACTTGCGGTTTTCGTAACAGTCCGCCAGCGTGTAGCGCACGAAACGCGCTTGTGCGATAGAGGCGTCCAATATGGCGGTGGAAGATTTGAAGTTCGAGAACTCGCATTCCACTTGTTCAACGGCTTCGTCCGTCCACAACACGAGTTGCGCCGAAAGCCTCTCGCCACGCCATCCGGCACCAGCCCATTCGGTAGTCTTCTCAACCGCCGGAATCGCCGATTTGGCATAGCGGTTGTTGATGTCGCCGAAAGAAACGTTGAGCTTCTTGCCCGTTTTCGTCCAGTCGGCGGTGCTGTCGGGCGCAGGATCTTGCGCCTCGGCGTAGGTGTTGAAATTCTTTGCAGGACGACTATTCGCGCATCCTGCCATCAATGCAATGACTGCCAATGATAAAATAAATGTTCTCATTTTGTCTGTTTATTTTTTTTGTTTAATGTTGTTCAATGCTCGTCTGTTTTGAACGCCCCTGCCGGCAAACCCTCTGAATTGAACAGGTTTACATCGGGGTTGTTCGACCATTGGTAACGCACCGCCACCGGCTTAGCCACCTTATCGGACGAAACGACCACCTTGTTGCCCTCGATGTATGCCTTCGCCCAATGGAATTTGTTGTCCGCGCCGGCAATCGCAAAGCCTTCCACATAGCCGTATTTGTTGGTGCAGACCAAGCCTTTGGCGATGTTGTCAAACGTGATAACGGCATCGTTACCTTTTATTTCCATAGATTTGAAAGTCGGTCCTGAATAGACCACGCTTTTTTTCCCATACGTTTTGTTCAGGGCAATCAACGCCAAGCGCAAGCCCACGTCCTGCTTGTTGCGCGGATGAATATCTGCCCCGTCGCCGATGTCGGTAATTACCGCCTGCCCGGTGTTCGGCAGCGAGAGTGTCATCGTTTGCGCCTCGCGCAATGCCGCCCAGCCGCTCTCGGCAGGTTCATTGTCTTTTGCCATATAATTAGCCAGTTGCACCCAGTAGAACGGAAAATCGTCGCCCCATTTCGCCCGCCAATCCTTAATCAAGGTCGGGAACAACGTCCTGTAATTGTATGCCTGCCCGGCATTGTGTTCGCCCTGATACCAAATAGCGCCTTTGATTGAAAATTGGATAACCGGGTTTATCATCGCGTTGTAGAGCAACGAGTAATATGCGTTCGGCGAATTGTTGTTTTCTTTTTTAAAAGTCTCAAAATCCCCTTTTATGTCTTTATCTTTGTATTGGTCGCGGAACAATTGTGGCAGTTGGTCAAACGTGCCTGCGCTTGTCCACGTTTCGATGCCCGTCCCGCCCCACGACGAATGCAGTATGCCAATGGGAATGCCGAGTTCCTGATAGAGTTTGCGGGCGAAAAAGTAACCTGTCGCCGTAAATTCCGAAACCGTCTGCGGCGAACACACCTTCCAAACGCCGTTCATGTCGTCCAAGGGCTTATCGCTTATATTCTTCTCTACCAAGAAATGCCGGATTTCAGGGTAATTTGCGTTGGCGATTTCTTTCTCGAAATCATACACTTTCCCCCAGCCGTTTACAGGCATTTCCATGTTCGACTGTCCAGAACACAACCACACGTCGCCGACCAAGACATTGTTCAGCACGATTTCGTTTTTCTTCCCACTCACTTTCAAGGTGTAAGGACCGCCGTAAGCTGTTGCTTGCAGCGTTACCGACCAGTTTCCAGCCTTGTCTGCCTTTGTTGATTTCGTCTGTTGCAGGAACGAAACGCTAACTTTCTCGCCCTTGTCTGCCCAACCCCATATTTTCACGGTTTTATCCCGTTGGATTACCATGTTATCCCCAAAAATATGCGGTAATTTTACTTCTGCGCGAGCGATGAAAAACATCGCTAAGAAAATGATAATAAAAACGTTAATCTTTCTCATGACTTGAATTATTTAATGAGAATAAAAATTGCAATATCGCCGGGCGTAAGGGTTTGATTTTCCGTTGGTTTCACGACTTCGCCCTGCTTGTTGAGCATTCTCAGCTTCGACGAGCCTTTTACCGAGATCGTGATGTCGTGCTCAATATCGTGATTTACCAACACGAGGAAGCGGTTGCCGTTTTTCTCGATAAGGGAAACCAACGCGCCGCTGCCGGATATGTCGAGCGATTTAATTTCGGTGGGCAACAGGCTTTTATCCAGCTCTTTGCAGCCGCGAGGGATATTGCCCGTATGCGCCGTCCATTGCACCTTGGCGTTGAGGAAGACTTTCGAAACTGCCTTAATCTCTTTGTTCATCGCCTGAACGGTGTAATAAGACGGCGATTTGCTGCCGTCGATTCGCACGGGGGCGTTGTCGTCGGCGCCTTCGCCCCACATTTCATCGCAACAAGGATCAAACCACGTGAAAAATTGGATACATTGTGCGCCGTAAGCCAAATCGCTGTAAACCTGCAACCGAAGATCCGACAGGGTGGGGACGGGGTAATCCCAGTGCGCCGTCGATAATGCGAAAGCCCAAAAGGGTTTTCCTGCCTTGCGGCTTTCGTCAGCAATGATTTCAAGGTTTTCGTAATATCCCTCTCTGATATACCGTTTTTTTTCGGCGTTCAACAAAATGCAATAGTGATCGTAAGAAACAACCGGAACGGGAACTTCCTTGATATATTGCTGAACGTGTTTGCGATAGGCATCCGCCCCTTGCACCCCCAACTGTTCTTCGTTGGCGTAATTGGGGAAGAGGTTGATGTACGGCGGGTGTTCGTTGTCGAAAGCCTGAATCTTCCTGACTGCATCGGCGAGCGCAGGAAAATCCTTTGCCGACGGCTCGTCGCGTATCGTATAACCTGCCAGCGCAGGGTGTTCCTTCAAGCGTTTGAGTTCATCGGGCTTGAAAAAATTCACGACTTTCCAGTCCACCATTATTTTCAGCCCGACGGAATGAGCTTTGTCGAGCAGTTCAAAATAAGGTGCCGATTCAGCCTCCGCCCAGCCTCCGGGCGGCAGGTTGATCGTAAAGCCGGCATCTGCCATCTCTTTGTAAAACTTCACGTCGGCATATTCGCCCGAAGCGGGCAGTCCGTGCCACCCAAGTATGGGAATCTGTTCGTTTTCTTCCGGCAGAGTGAAATCGCCACAAGAAGTTAAAATCGCCAGTAACAAGATTAGAGCATTTCTTTTCATCATTCGATATTCTTATTGGGGTGTTTAATTGGTTTTGGGAATCCAAGTGCAGATATGAGAGCCGTTCCAGCCGTTTACGGAAGCGTAATCCACCATTCGGATTGAGCCTGTCGCGGTGGGGACGTTAAATTCAAACTGCGTTGTCGGCAGAGTAGGTTTAACGGCTACAATTTTCACGATGCCGTTCTTGTTGGCTTTGATTGTAACGGGCTGATTAAAATCCTTGTCGATGTTCTCATCGCGCACCAATACGAATGGGCCATATATCAACGCCTGACGGTTGTCGGCTTTGGGGTTGCTGCCCCCTTGGGGCGAGGCAAGCAGCCGACATTGGAAATCGAAAGTGATTTCCACTTTGTCGCCCGCTTTCCATTGGCGTTTTATCGAGGCGTAAGTCCCTGCTGTTACAGCTTGCTTTTTGCCGTTCACTTTTAGCGATGTATTTGCACTCCACCGCGGAATGCGCAGTTTCAAGGCGAAAGATTCCGGCTTTTCGGGGTTTACCTTAATGCTAACCTTGCCCGATTGCGGATAGTCCGTTTCTATCGACAAGTTCAGGGGATTGCCGGAAGCGGTTGCCATACGGACGGTTGCGGCGTTGTAGAGATTAACCACCGCGCCGTCAGCCGATTGGGTAATGGCGATATAGGGAATATACGCCAGCCCCATCGGTCCGTTGAGGTTGCAGCAGGTAACGTGCAAGTTGCCGAAAGTCCAGCCCCAGCCGTGATCGTTCACTTTTTGTCCGTTGAGCAGATTCACGTAGCTGAATCCATCGCCAGTCGGTTTCATTGCGCCACGCAGCCCGTTATAAATGTATTTCTCTATCTCATCGGCGATTGAAGCCTCGTTGGTAAGTCGCAACATTTGACTGCAAAACTTCATCCAGGTAACGCCCACGCAGGTTTCCATCATACGTGTCATATCGGGGTTGGCTTGCTCGATTGCGGTATTGTCCCACGCCTCGCCAAAAATCGCGGGGTGGTAGGGCTGATCGCCGCCGCCGTTTCCGATAACCGTAATCTCTTTTTCCCTGATGTTTTTCAAGTAATTCAGAAGCGTTTGTTTCCACTTGTCGTTGCCCGTTGCCCTGTAAAATTCAACAAGCCCTTCAAAAACCGAAGTCATCTCGTAGGCTTTCGGATAATGCCCAGCCATTTTGTGAGGCTCTACGTTGTTGAACGCCGCCTCGAACACGTTGAACTGTTTTGTACCGCCCATTTCGACAATGTAGGCGGCGAAATCCAAATAGCGTTGCTCGCCAGTCCATTTGTAGAGGCGCATAAAGGGTTCGAGCAGGGAACTTGATTCGATGTGGCAGGGTTCATAGCCGGACATAGTGGCACTCCAACCCACGTCTATGATTTCAGTTTTAGGCGAATGTCCTACTACCGCGATAATCGCATCAGCCTGACGTTTAAGGCTTTCCAAAATGCGAGGTTCAGGATTAACCCATTCGTAGTACTCTTCGAGTCCGAGCATCACGTATTTTCGTTCCCAAAGATCGCTCATTTCTGGCTGTTGTTCGGGCGGAACACAACTGATGCTGCCGTTTTGCCGTTCGGTTGTGAGCAAGTCGGCAACGGTTGTGTCGATAATTCGCTTCAATTCAGTGTCTTGCGTATAACGATAGAACATACAAGCAGAGCGCACCGACTTGCCCCACATTTCGCCGAGGGCAAACTGCTTGCGCCCGTTGCGGAAGAAATCAACCATATCGGCATACGGCACCACGCCTTTGTTCCAATGCTCGATGGAATTTTGAATGTCGTTTTCGAGGAAACCCGACAGCTTGATAGAGCCGGGCGGCAGGGGAAACTGACGATCTTCGACTTTCAATTTTGCCTGCGCAAAAAAATGGTTCGGCATCATCGCCAAAACAAGGATAAGAAGCAAAAAATTGTTTTTCATACGACTTTTATTGTTTTTACAGTAAAAAAGATTCTAAAATTACCGAGCAAAGATACATAAAATTAACCAATTGCAAACAACGTATTCAGTTTCTTTGCCGATAATTGCAAAATTCAACAAACCTACTCTTGTTTTTCAGCCCCGTCCTTTTGAATTTGCAATTCAAAAGCTATGAATATCAGCATTTTTAATGCGAAAATAAAAACGGATTACAAATCCTTATACTTACAGCAATCGCATTACAAATGCGATTGGACGAGAGATTCTTATTACTTATCCCACGCAAAAATAACCGTGTCTCCAGCATCAACTTCCGTCGTTTCGGCGTAAGTGCTTGTGGGTATCAGTGTTGCGTCCTTCAATACCTTTTTGACGTCGTCATCGGTTTTTATTGTCAATTTCATTGGTTTTTGACTTTCCCGATTGACGACAACCAAAAATTGCCGGGTCCCTTTTTCCAAGAGCGAAACAACTGCCCCTCCGTCCGTTTTCAGTTCCTTGATTTTTGACGGAAGTTGTTCGAGTGCTTTTGTCCCAAGCGGAAGCGTTCCCGTATGCCTTACCCAAAGAACCTTTGAGTTGAGAAACACAGGCGCAAGCGTTTGAATCTCATCGTTTACCAATTTCAGGTAATCATACACTTCGGTTCGTTTGCCATCAACAGTCATCGGCGAACCGGTGTGTTCCATCCATTTATCGCTATGTCCCCAATAAGTGAAATACTGCAAGCCCCGTGCCCCGTAAGCAAGGTTGCTGTACATTTGCAATTTCAAGTCGGCAACAGTCGGCGTTGGATAAGGATTGCCCGGCGCAGATCCCGGATTGGTATGTCCTGCCGAAAGAGCAAAAGCCCAAAACGGTATATTTGCCTTTTTTGCGGCGGCGGCAATGATTTCGAGATTTTCATACCATTGCCTTTTCAGCGAATTGACGCCGTCTTTCTGTGTTATAGGATAATGATCGAAAGACAGATACGGCACCGGAACTTCTTTCAGAAAGAGATCGACATATTCTGCATAATGCTCACTTTGTCCGATGGGATTTGTGATTTCCTTGCCGAAGAAAGTATCCACGCAGTCGTCATTCGGATATAGATTGATATAACTGCCATGCTTGGAATTAACGGATTGCACTTTTTTAATCCATTCTGCGATCTCGGCGAAATCCGTTATTAACGGTTCGTCCCGCAGATGATAGCCGTAAAGGGCGGGGTGCTTCATCAATGCTTTGACGGTTTTTTCAGGTTCGTTTTTCAATTCGGGACAAAACGGCATTATTTTAACGCCTGCTTTTTTGGCTGCGTCAAGTGCTTTCTGTACTTCGGCGATGTTCGGATAGAACGTGAAGTTGATGTTAATACCGCAGTTCTTCAATTCCCGAAACCGTTCAACGGTTGTTTGATCGGCAGGAATCCCAATCCACGCCAAAATCGGTATTTCGCCGTCCGATTGAAGTTTTTCTTGGGCGGATAGGTTAAAACAAACCGCCGATGTGAAAAGTAATGATAATAAAATGCTTCGCATTGATAATTTTCCTTGTGTTGTTAATAGTATGATTGAAAACGCACCAAATGTACATAAAAATCATCACATATACACAGACCAATAAAAATTCGATAAAAAAACAGACCATCACTTCGTTCCTGTCTGTACTCAATGCTTGAGATTTGCAAAAAAGCCACAACTT
>JAISYO010000155.1 GCA_031269865.1 Dysgonamonadaceae bacterium
ATCTCACTGATAATCTCTTCCGTCGTCTTGTTGTTGGCTTCGGCTTCGTAAGTCAACCCGATGCGGTGGCGCAACACGTCGTGGCACACCGTGCGAATGTCTTCGGGAATCACGTAGCCGCGACGCTTGATGAAGGCGTAGGTGCGGGCAGCCAGCGCAAGGTTGATCGATGCGCGGGGCGATGCGCCGAACCCGATCATTTCTTTCAGCGACGACAGTCCGTATTGTTCGGGGAAACGGGTTGCGAACACAATGTCCACGATGTAACGCCCGATTTTCTCATCAATATACACCTCTTTTACCACTTTGCGAGCTTCGAGAATTTCGGCGGTGGAAACCACCGGCTTATCAATGGATACCGGATCGAAGATGTTCTGACGGATAATTTTCTGCTCTTCTTCTTTCGTCGGGTAATTGATAACCACTTTGAGCATAAAACGATCCACCTGCGCTTCGGGAAGCGGATAGGTACCCTCTTGCTCGATGGGGTTCTGCGTCGCCATTACCAAAAAGGGCTTGGGCAACTTGTAAGTTTGCTCGCCGATGGTTACCTGACGTTCCTGCATCGCTTCGAGCAACGCGCTCTGCACCTTTGCCGGGGCGCGGTTTATTTCGTCCGCCAAAACGAAGTTGGCGAAAATGGGACCGTGCTTCACGACAAATTCCTCTTTGCGCTGACTGTATATCATCGTGCCAACCACGTCGGCAGGCAGCAAGTCGGGCGTAAACTGAATGCGGCTGTAATCGGCTTCGATCAGTTGCGCCAGCGTTTTTATCGCCAATGTTTTTGCCAACCCCGGCACCCCTTCGAGCAGGATATGCCCGTCGGACAACAACCCAATCAACAGGGATTCCACAAGGTGTTTCTGCCCCACGATAACCCCGCCCATTCCATTGATGATGGTTTGCAGGAACGCGCTTTTCTGCTCTATTCGTTCGTTTAATTCTTTTATATCAACTACTTGACTCATATTATTAATGATTAATGTTGGAAGTCTTATTTTTTCGATATACAAAAATAGAGATGTTAAATCGGTTTTTGTGCTTTTTGCCGTTAAAAATAATTAAGGCTTTGGAAGTTATAAAGTTCATAGAAACAAGAACCAAGGGGATTCCGCATCAGGCGCGGAATGACGGCGCAACACACTACCATTAGCACATTGTCTCTTTCAACTCCTTACCGTCAATTCCCCCCTCAGCGGCTCTTGCATCAAATGCTTCACTTCGTCTGTCGGCAACCCTTCGCCAAACAGCACCATCAATTTGCCGAGGGCGGCTTCCGTGGTAATGTCGTAACCGCTTACCACGCCGATGCGGGCAAGATGACGTCCGGTTTCGTAGCGCATCATTTCCACGCTGCCATAAAAACATTGCGAGACGTTCACGACGAGGACGCCCTTGCCGATGGCGTGTTTCAGGCAGGCGATAAACCAATCGTCGCGCAGGGCGTTTCCCGAACCGTAGGTTTCCAGCACAACGCCTTTCAGGTGGGGAATGTCAAAAACTGCCGCCACCGCCTCTTTCTGTATGCCGGGAAAAAGTTTCAGCACCGCCACGTTGCAGTCGAGGTTGTAATAAAAAGTAGTCGGTTGGCTATAATCGGGGACGATGATCGTCTTCTTGTCGTAACGAATTTTTATGCCAGCCTCCGCCATCGAGGGATAGTTGCCGCTGTTGAAAGCGTTGAAGTTGTCGGCGTTTATCTTGGTGGTGCGGTTTCCCCTCAGCAGGTAATTTTGAAAATAAATGCAGACTTCGGGCGCGATGGGACACCCAGCCTCGTCTTTGTCGGCTGCTATTTCCAACGCCGTGATCAAGTTTTCCTTTCCGTCCGTCCGCAATTTACCGATGGGCAGTTGCGAGCCGGTAAAAATGACGGGCTTCTTCAGGTTTTTCATCATAAAACTGAGGGCGGACGCCGTGAAAGACATCGTGTCCGTACCGTGCAGGACGACAAAACCGTCGTAACGCCCGTAGCCGTTTTCGATGACTTTCACAATTTCCTTCCATTTGTCGGGCGTCATCTCGGAAGAATCCAAGGGCGGATCGAACAAATAGGTTTCGATATTGAATTTCAACCGCTGCATTTCCGGCACATTGGAACGCAAGTGCGTAAAATTGAAGGGTTCCAACGCCCCCGTTTCGGGATTTTCCGCCATTCCTATCGTTCCGCCCGTGTAAATGAGAAGGACATTCGCTTCATTATCTATCATAAGCTGATTTATTTTTTTATTTTTTTGCAAATGTAGCAAAACGATAGCAAATTCAACCGAAAGAACCCTGAAATTTGCGTGCGGCAATATCATTTTGCAACCCGACACAACTAAAAACCCGGATACAGTTGCTCATTTGCCAAATTATTCGTATATTTGTTGATTATTTATCGGAAACCAATTTGGCGATTTTAGGATATTATCCCAAAAAAGGACGAAAGATGAGAAAAAGTAACGAAAAAAAGCAGGATTCCATCGCCACACAAGGTCTCCTGAACCAACTTTCCGAGAAGCCAGGTTTTCCCGAAAAAAATTTCACGGCATACCTGTCGAAAAAAGAAATGACGAAAGGCAAAAAGATATTCTCGTCCGACGGCTCTAATTTGTTCGTTATCACTTTAACGGACAAACAGTTGAAAAAATACAGCCACCTGATTTTTTTCAACTCAAAAAGCGAAGCCGGCTCGTTGAAATTGGACACCTTGCAAAACGAGAGATATTATCCGGTGGTGGTTTTTGACAAAAAAGGCTTCGTTTCTTTTACGACAAAAGCAAATGAAACGTCATAACGACATGCACCCATTTTTCGAAAGGTACACAAGAATATGAGTAACAAAATTGATTTTCCCGACGCTCGCGAGCGGCATCCCATCGAATGGTGGAAAAACACCTGCTTCCTGAAAAACTGCATCACAAGGCAGAATATCGAGGTGGGCGATTATACCTATTTCGACGATATGGACGGCGCACCTCAGGATTTCGAAACGAAAAACGTGAAATATCATTACGAGGTGTGGGGCGACAAACTACGCATCGGCAAGTTTTGTCAAATAGCAAGCGGCGTGAAGTTCCTGATGAACGGAATGTTTCATAACCAACAGAATTTCACTACTTTCCCGTTTACTATTTTCTCAAAAGCCCTTGCAGAGCGGTATCCCGTAAAGGAATACTACCCTTACAAGGGCGACATCGTGGTGGGCAACGACGTTTGGATCGGTTACAACGTTACCGTTATGGCAGGCGTGAGTATCGGCGACGGGGCGATTATCGGCACCAATTCGCTCGTTACCAAAGATGTAGAGCCATACACCATCGTCGGCGGAAACCCCGCAACCTTTATCCGCAAACGCTTCCCCGACGAAGTGATTGAGGCGTTGGAAAAAATCCGCTGGTGGGATTGGGACATCGAAAAAATCTTGCAAAACATTGACGAGCTGTTCAGTAACGACATTGCAAGGCTTAAAAAATTGACATAAAAACAACAATTATAAATTAAACAAAAAAATGACTGACGAAGAAAAAAAATCGGCAAGCGGCGATTATTCCGCGCAAAACATTCAGGTGCTCGAAGGGCTTGAAGCCGTGCGCAAACGCCCTGCTATGTACATTGGCGACATTGGCGAAAAAGGCTTGCACCACCTTGTTTACGAAGTGGTGGACAATTCCATCGACGAAGCTCTTGCCGGATTCTGCACCGACATAAATGTTGTCATCAACGAAGACAATTCCATCACGGTAACCGACAACGGGCGCGGTATCCCCGTGGATTTTCACGAAAAAGAAAAGAAATCCGCGCTCGAAGTGGTGCTTACCGTCTTGCACGCCGGGGGCAAATTCGACAAGGGGACCTATAAGGTTTCGGGCGGTTTGCACGGCGTGGGCGTTTCCTGCGTGAACGCCTTGTCGATTTACTTGAAAGCCAACGTGCACCGCGACGGGAAAATATACGAGCAGGAATACTCGCAAGGCAAACCCTACGCCGACGTGAAAGTGGTGGGCGAAACCAACGAAACAGGCACGATCATCACGTTCAGGCCCGACGACAGCATTTTCTCGGTGTTGGAATACCGCTACGACATCTTGTCCACGCGCCTTCGCGAATTGGCTTTCCTCAATGCCGGTATCACATTGACACTAACCGACAAACGTGTCCTGAAAGAAGACGGCACGTATAAAAACGATCGTTTCTATTCCGAAACCGGGTTGGAAGAATTTGTCCACTACATCGACAAGACGAAGGAACCGCTCATTCAGGACGCCATACACATCGTTACCGAAAAGCAGGACATTCCCATCGAAATAGCGATGACTTACAACACATCGTACAACGAAAACGTGTTCTCTTACGTCAATAACATCAACACCATAGAGGGCGGAACGCATTTAACCGGTTTCCGCCGCGGACTCTCGCGCACGCTGAAAAAATATGCCGAAGATTCCAAGATGCTCGAAAAAGTGAAGGTGGAAATCAGCGGTGACGACTTTCGCGAAGGGCTGACAGCCGTGCTATCGGTAAAAGTGGCTGAACCACAATTCGAAGGACAGACGAAAACCAAGCTCGGCAACAACGAAGTCATCGGGGCGGTGGATCAAGCCATCGGCGAAGCCCTCGGAAATTACTTGGAAGAACACCCCAAAGAAGCGAAAATCATCGTCGAAAAAGTGATTTTGGCGGCAACCGCCCGACACGCAGCCCGCAAAGCGCGTGAAATGGTGCAACGGAAATCGCCCCTTTCCGGCGGCGGGCTTCCAGGCAAACTCGCCGACTGTTCCAACAGAGATCCTGAAAAATGCGAACTTTTCCTCGTCGAGGGCGATTCGGCAGGCGGAACGGCAAAACAAGGGCGCGATCGCGCTTTCCAAGCCATCTTGCCACTTCGCGGTAAAATCCTCAACGTGGAAAAAGCGATGCAGCACAAAGTGCTCGAAAGCGAAGAAATACGCAATATCTACACCGCTTTGGGCGTAACCATCGGCACGGAAGAAGACAGCAAAGAATTGAATATGAGTAAACTGCGCTACCACAAAGTAGTTATTATGACTGATGCCGACGTGGACGGAAGCCACATCGCCACGCTCATTCTAACCTTCTTCTTCCGCCATATGCGCCCGATGATCGAAAACGGCTACGTATATATCGCCACGCCGCCGCTCTACCTTTGCAAAAAAGGAAAATTCGAGGAATACTGTTGGGACGATCGTCAAAGGTTGGCTTTCATCGACAAATACGCCGATGGGAACGAGAATGCTGTTCATTCCCAACGCTATAAAGGGCTTGGCGAAATGAACGCCGAACAGTTGTGGGACACCACGATGAACCCCGGCAATCGCACGCTGCGCCAAGTAACCATCGAAAACGCAGCCGACGCCGATATGATTTTTTCGATGCTTATGGGCGAAGACGTTGCGCCGCGCCGCGAATTTATCGAGGAAAACGCGACATACGCCAACATCGACGCATAAATCAGTTGAAAACGGAAAGTTGAAATTGCAAACGATATAAATGATACAACCTCCGGCACTTCGGCAGGGCGACAAAGCGGTTATCATCTCGCCCGCCGGAAAAATAGACGAAAAAACCGTGCGCGAAGCGGAAACAATCCTCTCTGCGTGGGGATTAAAGGTGCGCATCGGGGAAAACGCCTTGTGCGAAACGGGGCGTTTCAGCGGATTTGTCGAGCAACGCCTCGCCGATTTGCAACGCGCGATGGACGATCCCGAAATCAAACTCATCTTCTGTTCGCGCGGGGGCTACGGCATGGTGCATCTGTTGGGCAAACTCAATTTCGAAGGTATCCGCAAGCACCCCAAATGGGTGGTGGGTTTTAGCGACATCACCGCCTTGCACGCCGCGTTGCAGTACAACGGTGTGGAATCGATCCACGCGCCTATGGCAAAACATTTTGCCGACGAAGGCGCGGACGACGTTTCGGTGCGATACCTGAAAAGCGTGCTTGCCGGACAGCCGGCAAAATATGACATTTCCGTTGGCAGATACGACTATATGAACCGCATCGGAAGGGCATCGGGAAGGCTTTTCGGAGGGAACATTTCGGTTTTCTGCGGATTGATGGGGACGAAATGCCTGTCGATTCCCCGAAAAGGAATCCTTTTTATCGAAGACATTGGCGAAGCACCCTACCGTGTCGATCGAATGATGCACCAACTGAAACTCGCCGGAATTTTTGAGCGGATAAGCGGACTGATTGTCGGGCAATTTACCGATTTTGAAGAGGACAACAGTATGTTTACCTCGCTGTACGAATCCATTATGGCTGTCGTCGGCGAATACTCGTTTCCGGTTTGTTTCGATTTTCCGGTGGGGCACGTGAAGCTCAACTTCCCCTTGACGATGGGGAAAAAATCGACGCTTGTCGTTCACGAAAAAAATATATTGTTCAAACAATAAAACAATAACGATAAATGGTTGCTGAATTTTCCACCGAGACTTTCTTGCTGATCGGATCAATCCTGTTTTTTACGAGTATGTTCATAGGAAATACAGGGCATAAGTTCGGCGTTCCGATACTTTTGCTCTTCCTCGGCGTGGGGATAATGTTCGGCAGTTTCGGGTTACGATTCGAAAATGCACAAGTGGCGGAAGCCATCGGGGTGATTTGTCTTTGCATCATTCTCTTTTCGGGGGGCTTAGACACAAAATTCGCCGAAATCAAACGGATAATCGCCCCCGGTGTCGTGCTCGCCACCATCGGCGTGGTTCTAACAAGTTTTATTACCGGGTATTTCACGTGGTGGCTCTCAAACAATTTTTTCGGCGGAACTGCCGTATCGCTTATCACTGCCCTTTTGTTGGCTTCCACCTGCTCTTCCACCGATTCCGCGTCGGTGTTCGGAATTCTTCGCTCAAAGGGGCTTTCATTGAAAAACAACCTTCGCCCCCTGCTCGAACTCGAAAGCGGCAGCAACGATCCGGTTGCGTACATACTTACCCTTATGTTCATTACCATTATCCAATCGGGCGAAGCACCGAACATTCCGATGGTAACGGGTACGATGCTGATACAACTGATCATCGGTGGGCTGTTGGGTTTCTTTTTCGGGAAATTGGCGATCATCGTCATCAACAAAGCGCGGATAGAAAACGAATCGCTTTATGCGGTGCTGGTATTAACCGTTTGCATTTTTGTCTTTTCAGCCACCTATTTTCTGAAAGGCAACGGCTATCTAGCGGTTTATATTGCAGGGTTAGTGATTGGAAACCACAAGTTTGTACACAAACGCTCGGTGATGAAGTTTATGGACGGTTTTGCGTGGTTGAGCCAAATCCTGCTATTCCTCACGCTCGGTTTATTGGTAAACCCCGCCGAATTGCTCGACGTGCTTTGGATTGGCATCATCATCGGGCTGTTTATGATTTTTGTAGCCCGTCCACTAACCATTTTCATTACCCTGCTACCTTTCAAGAACATCAAATTAAAAGATCAGACTTTCATCTCTTGGGTGGGTTTGCGCGGTGCTGTCCCGATTATTTTCGCCATTATGCCGCTGGCAGCCGGCATACCCGGCGCACGGTGGATTTTCAATATCGTTTTCGTGATTACCATTGTTTCGTTACTTGTGCAGGGGACGACACTACCCTTGGTGGCAAAGTTGCTGAATTTGGCAAATAAGCCAAATAAATTCAAGCAGATAGGAGATTTCGATATGGAATTTTCGGAAGAGATAAAATCGGCGATGACGGAAATCCTCATTACCGAAGAAACGCTCACGCACGGCAAGAACCTGATGGAAATGCCATTGCCCAACAAG
Source organism: Dysgonamonadaceae bacterium (assembly GCA_031269865.1). GTDB lineage: Bacteria > Bacteroidota > Bacteroidia > Bacteroidales > Dysgonomonadaceae > JAISUH01. The sequence goes on from JAISYO010000155.1 coordinate 7,764, forward strand.
ACGTTGGCGGTTATGGTAAAACGCGGCGAAAAGTTTTTCATTCCCACCGGGAAAACCGAGCTGATGGCAAACGATAAATTACTCGTCATTTCCGACGACGAGGACGCTTTGCGAGAAACATACAAAAACATAGGCATACAATCCTATTCATACAAAAAAAACAGATGAAGACATTCCGAAATTTCTCTTTTCTCTGCATTTTGGCGTTTTCCGCCCTGCTGGTATCCTGCAATTCCTGCCAATCGCAGAAAGCAATACCCGAACCCTACCATCAAGTTTCGCCCGATTTCAACGCCGATAGCGCGTACTCATACGTCGAAAAGCAAGTGGGCTTTGGACCTCGCGTCCCGATGACGGCGGCACACACCGCCTGCGGCGACTATCTGGCGGCAAAATTGTCGTCCTTCGGGGCGGAAGTCGTCGAACAGAAAGCAAGCATCACGCACTACAACGGCAAAGACATCGCGATAAGGAACATCATCGGCAGTTTTCAACCCGAAAAAGAAAGCCGTATCCTGCTGTTCGCGCATTGGGACACGCGCCCCTTTGCCGATAGAGAGAAAGATCCGGCGAAGACAAACCAACCTATCCCCGGCGCAGACGACGGCGCAAGCGGTGTGGGCGTCTTGTTGGAAGTGGCGCGACAAATTCAGCAGAAAGCCCCGGATTGCGGTATCGACATCATCTTTTTCGATTTGGAAGACTGGGGACAAGCAGAGTTCGACGATCATTCCGTCCCCGGCAATTGGTGGTGTATGGGTTCGCAATTTTGGGCGAAAGAACCGCACACGCCGGGTTACAAAGCAAAATTCGGCATCTTGCTGGATATGGTTGGCGCAGCCGACGCCACGTTTATGCGGGAAGGCGAGTCGTTGCGCTACGCCGCCAACATCGTGGAAAAAGTGTGGGGGACAGCATCGAAAATGGGTTTCGGGCAATTCTTTCCCCGAAAAAAATCAGGGAGCATTACCGACGATCATATCCCTGTAAACCAAATCCGAAAGATTCCGAGCATCGACATCATCAACTTGAAAAACGACTCGTCGTCCGGTTTCGCGGCGCATTGGCACACGCACGGCGACAATATGCAGAACATCGGCAAAACCACCCTGAAAGCCGTCGGGCAAACGATTTTAGAAGTGATTTATTTGGAAAAATAACAACTATGCAATCTATCAACGAAGTACAGCAGGAAATCATAGACGAATTTAGCGTTTTCGACGACTGGATGGACAAATATGCCCTGATTATCGAGCAGGGAAACGCCCTCGGAAAATTGGACGAAAAGCACAAAAACCCCGAAAACATTATCCAAGGCTGCCAGAGCCGTGTGTGGCTCAATTCGGAATTTCGCGACGGACTACTTTATTTCGAAGCCGATAGCGATGCGGTTATCGTGAAAGGATTGCTCGCCTTGGTGTTGCGCGTTTTTTCGGGACGCAACCCCGATGAGATTATCGGGACGGATTTGCGCTTTATGAAAGAAATCGGGCTGACGGAACACCTATCCCCCACCCGTTCCAACGGACTGTTGGCGGTTATCAAGCAAATCCGTTTCTACGCGATGGCGTGGAAGGCGAAGATGGGCTGATAATCAAATAGCTGATTGTAAGATACTTACCCCCGCATTTCAATAGAGCGGTTTTTCGCCGCTTCCAAAACCCCTTCGAAAAGTGCGCCTAAGCGGTGTTCGCCAAAATAGTTCAATCCGGCTTGGGTGGTACCGCCTTTGCTCGTTATATTGCTGATTAACTGCTCTATGCTGTATTTCTCTTGGTTTTCGGAAAAATAGCTGACTGTCCCCTGCGCAAGCATCAGCAACAATTCGTCGGCAAGTTCGCCGGGCAAGTTAAATTCGCGCATCTTGTCCTTGAAAATCTGAATGAAGGCGAGGATAAAAGCCGGTCCACTTCCGAAAACCGAAGTGAAAAGATCGAAACCGCTTTCGGGCAGTTCCACCGCCTTACCCAACTTCGTCAGCCGGGAGTAAATATCGCTTGCGGTTTCGTTTCCGGGACGATTGGTCGCAAACGAGGTAACGGATTTTTTGTAGGCGATCGCCAAGTTGGGCATAATGCGGACGATGGTTTTGTTACCACCCAAGTAACTCTCTATGAAGGCGATGCTTTTTCCGGCGACAGGCGAAACAATCGCCTTTCCGCTTAAATCGCAAGTCCTCAATTGAGATAGAATCTCGCCCAAGTCTTGCGGTTTGATGCCGAGCCAAATCACGTCGGAAAACGACACGAGACTGCCCATATCCTCAAAAAAAGGAATTTCCACCTCTTTTCGATGGCGCGAAAAATAGGCGAAAGACAAGTCCCCCTGCTCCCTCAACCCCTGATAAACGGCATTCGCCAAATTTCCAAAACCGATAAATCCGTAGTTCATAAATCTTGTCTAAATTTCGTGAAAGGAATGGCGTTACTCAAAGCCTGCACGATATAATTCGGGCGTTGCCCATTCACAATCCACATTTCCACTTGGTTACGCATACATATTTCCGCCGCGTGTATTTTTGAGGACATTCCGCCCGTCCCAAGTTCCGACGGTTTTTCTTCGGTATATTGCCGCGCCTCTTCGGGATTGGAGACAAGCGGAATCAGCTTGGCATCGGGGTGCAGGTGCGGATTCTTGTCGAAAATGCCGTCAATGTCCGACACCAACACCAACAAATCGGCTTCGGTAATGGCGGCAACCAACGCCGAGAGCTTGTCGTTATCGCCCAACACAATTTCTTCGACAGCCACCGTGTCGTTTTCATTGACGACGGGGATATAACCCATTTCCCATAGCCTGTCTATCGTGTTGCGCGTGTTTTCCTTCGCCGTCGGGTTCTCAAAATCGCGGTAAGTCATCAGGATTTGCGCGATATTCAAGCCGAAACTGCCAAAAACAACGTCGTAAATTTCCATCAATTTGGTTTGTCCGATGGCTGCCATCGCCTGCTTGGAATCCACACGTTTACAGCCGTCTATCTCGATGAACTGCCGCGCCGTGGCAATCGCTCCCGACGAAACAATTACCACATTGTATTCCTCGCGCAACACCAAAATTTGCCGCGCAAGGCTTTCCACCACGGCGTAGGAAATGCGGTTTGTCCCTGCCGTGAGCGTGGACGTGCCTATTTTTATGATGAGTTTCTTTTTCATATTCTATTTATTTTTGTGCTTTTCAGGCGATTGATTATTCTTGTCTTCCAATTCAAAATCCTTTTGTTTCCCAATTCCAATCACGGTTTTTGCGTTCAACGGGCTGACTACTTTTTTGCCTGTTTTTGCTTCAAGTTCAAGTCTTGCATTTTTTGCTATTTCCCCTCCTTGTTGTGCCGTTGAAATATGTTCCGACATTGTTTGAGGGTTTACAGCCTCTGAAATTTCTTTTGTGGATAGTTCTGCAAGCATATTGATTACCAATTCTTTATTTGTCATATTGTCGCGCAGGTTTTCCTTTTTCAGCCCCTTGAACTGACGGTATTCCTTCGCCGTTTTGCCTGCCCACGTCTTGTAAATAATGTCCGTCAACGAGGCGAATTGCACGCCTTCCTGCAAACCGTGCCGTTTCCATTCGTCCGTCAAATCCTTGCGAATTTCGATGCTTTTCAGTCGCTGATTGATCCAATTTTCGCTGTATCCCAAACGGCGATAGTCGAGCAAAGCCTGTTCGATAGACAGTTCAGGATCTTGCAGTTGATCGAGCCGTTCTTTCGCCACGTGTGCAAGCCATCGCTTGAACGGCTCTGCTTTGGGCGAGGGAATAGATTGAATTATCCTGAAAATCTGCTCGGTAGAGGCGACATCAGTCAGACGCATTTTGCCATCGACAGAAGGTAATTTCAAGGTACTACAAATTGTAGTACCTTCAACTCCCTCTTGTTTCAATCGGGTTTTCAAGACACTCCAATAACGTTTCGGATCGGGGCTTTCAGTCAAAATCCCCACTACATCGTTTACTGAAAAATACCATTCTTCGGTATCTTCATTCCAAGCAGTGCGTACCTGCTTCGATTCAAAAAGTTTTATCGCTGCTTTATTTTCCATATTTATTTCGATTACTGAATGTTGGGAATAGGAAGGGCGTTGTTTCTTTGTATTTTGTGTATTCGTTTCCGAATCTCAATTCCAATTCCTTTTCTTCCACGAATTTATGATACGAGCTGCCAATCATCAAGCCCAAGAGGAAAAACACGATTCCTGCCATAATCCCGAAAAACACCGTCCCAACGCCAAGGTAATAGAATATCGCGCCTAATTCTATCGGGTTGCGGCACAAGCGGTAAGGTCCCGAAACAATCAATTTCTGCGTGGGGACGTTGGGCGCAGGCGTTCCCTTTCCGATTTTCCACTGAAAAACGGTTGTCCAAATCAGCATCGCGAGTCCGAAAATCAAAGAAAGCACCGCAACAATCCACTCAACGCCTCTGTTTAATCCAAAGAAATATATCTCTTTGATAGCCAAATATATAACCGCAAACAACGCGGGCAAAATTAGCAAAAAGAACATCGCGCCACAAGACAGCGAAACGATTTTTCGCGCCAACGAACTATCTTTCAAATGAAACTGAACAATGTAATCGGCTATCTTTCTCATATTCAACGAAACACGATATAAATTATTCCCGAATCTGCCCCTCGCCAAACACAAACCATTTGTTGGTTACCAATTGAGCCGCCCCGATCGGACCGCGGAAATGCAGTTTTTGCGTGCTGATGGCGATTTCCGCCCCCACGCCAAATTGCCCCCCGTCCGTAAAACGGGTAGATGCGTTGTGATAGACGGCGGCGCAATCCACTTCCTGCATAAAAAAAACCGCTTTTTGAGGGTTGCAGGTAACGATAGTGGCGGAATGTCCGCCGGAATAGGCATTTATCTTTTCAACTGCCTCCTGCACACCCGGCACCAAGCTAAAAAATATCTTCGCCGAAAGAAATTCCTCAAACAGAATATCTTCGCCGTCGTCTTCCGTTATTCGGCTGTCGAGGGCAACCGCCGATTTATCGCCGAAAGAGGAAATATCCTTTCTGGCGAGCGCAGCCATCAACTGTTTCATTTTCAGTTCTATATCCGGCATATTTTCATTGATGAGCACCTTGTCCAAGGCATTGCAAACGCTCAGGCGGCTCTTTCCGTTGAGAACGATGCGGACAGCCGTGTCGAAATCACATTCGTCGTCCACATACAGGAAGTTATTCCCCCTTCCACTGATAATCAAAGGAATGGACGTGTTTTCTTTGACGAAACGAATCAGGTTATCCCCTCCTCGCGGAATAATCAAATCCACTTTACGGCTGTTGCTGCGGATAAGGCGTTGCGTTTCTTCGCGCGAGAGGTTCAGGTATTCCACAAACGAAGCGTCCACGCCGTTTTCCGACAAAGCCCGTTGCCACAGTTTCGTGAGGAAAGAATTGGTGTGCGCCGATTCCTTTCCGCCTTTCAGCAAGATGCGGTTGCCTGCTTTGAAGGCGGTTGCCGCCGCCTCGATGGTTACGTCGGGGCGCGATTCATATATGATGAGGATTGTTCCGAAGGGAACGCTGCGGTTTTCGATTTTCAGCCCGTCGGGACGGGTGTATTCATAGAGGATTTTCCCTTCGGGATCCTCAAGCCCTGCCACTTCGATGAGCGATTGCGACATAGCGTCAATCTTCTTCCCATCGACTTTCAGGCGATCTTTCAAGGCGTCGTCCATTTCGGGATACGCTTCCGCATCGAGCTGGTTTGCTTCGATCAGCGCGTTTTCCTGCTCACACAAAATTTCGGACAACCTGAGCAGAATTTTATTTTTGAGTGCCGTTTCAATTATCATTTCGCAAAGATACTAAGAAGCTGTTTAAATTTAATTACCGTTGGAACAACTTTCTTTTTATTTTGTTCGTGCGCCGATTGCCATTCGGCATTTTTCTATAAATTGAGTTTCAACTGCCTCTCGAAAAGCTGAAAACTTTTGCGGTGGTGCGTCGTGATTCCGTGTGAGAGAATGGCGTCGCGGTGCGTTTGCGTGGGGTAGCCCTTGTTTTGTTTCCAATCGTAGGCGGGGAATTGCTCGTGCAGGCGCGACATATATTCGTCGCGGTATGTTTTCGCCAGCACCGATGCAGCGGCGATGGACAGGTATTTTCCGTCGCCCTTCACAACGCAGGTGTGCGCAATGTTTTCGAAGGGGCGGAAACGGTTGCCGTCCACGAGAATGTGTTCCGGTTTTAGCGACAGCCCTGCCAACGCCTTGTGCATTGCTTTTACCGATGCCCAAAGGATATTCACTTCGTCGATTTCTTGGGGCGAGCATTGCGCCACGGCAAAACAGAGGGCTTCCTTTTCGATGAGGGGGCGCAGCTTGTCGCGTTGTTTTTCCGACAGTTGTTTGGAATCGTTCAGTTGGCAACACGAAAAATCGGAGGGCAAAACCACCGCGGCGGCGAAAACCGGTCCCGCCAAACAACCGCGCCCGGCTTCGTCGCAACCTGCCTCAACGCAATCGGGTATCATAAAGGGCAATAAACCATCGGTTTTCATTTTAATTGGATCGTCAATTGATTATCCGCCGGTGGAAAATCGAGTTGGAAGGATTGGACGTCGAAATCGTCATCGCCCGCGACAGCCGCGAATTGAACTACCGCTTTCAATATCTTGTCGTCCAAGGTTTCGTCGCCATGGGCGTGCAACAAACTCATTTGGACGAGCATTTCTGCCAATGCTTCCCTCGCCTCGCCGGATATAGGCATACCAAGATTTTGCAACTTTGCCCCGGTGGAATGGCGAGAGAAGGCTTCCATTTTCAGGCGGTATTTTTCCTGCAAATCGGCATTTCCAGGGATAGATTCCACGAAACGGGTGTCGATGTCGAGCGTTTTCCCCTTCAATGTCAATAGCCGGAACGGAAGGGGGTACTGCGATAAACTACCTGTTTCCACGTCAAAAATGCGGTTGCCGTTTTCGGAAGTCAGCGACGTGATGTCGTTGGCGTGGAAATGCCCCGTGAAAACCACTTGCAGTCCGTTGTCGGCAAGTATCCGGGCGTTGTTTTCCCAATCGTCTATCAGGTAATCGGCAAAGAAAACCGATTGATAGGGAAGGTGCTCCACTAATCCGTGGTGCATCATTCCCAACACGGTAATCCGCTTTTCGCGTACTTCACGCAATATATCGAGCGCCCATTGCAAGGTTTCCGGCAAAATGCGCCCCCCCGAAATGGACGAGCTTTTGTATTCCGCGTAGCGGTTGGTGTCGATGCACAACAGCCACAACGAATCCGTCAATGCCGTCAGGTAGCTCAACGAGGCGGTGTCGCGCCTCAATGCCTCGGAATAGCCGAAAGGGGCGTACAATTGCTCAAACTCACTCGGCGATATTCCCGGCGTGGGCGCGATTTCGTTTTCCCGATACGCTCTCGCGTTGGGCACGTTGATGTCGTGATTGCCGGGGATAACGAAAATCCGCATTCCCGCCGCCCTCAGCGGCTCTATTTTTCCGAGAAGCTCTATGTGGCTGTCGCGTTCCCCGTGATTCGTCATATCGCCTGCGATGAGCAGCACCTCGGTTTTGGCATTCACAATGGAATCGAGTGTCGCGTCCAACACGGAATGCAACTCGGAAACGTTTCGTCCGGTGGCGGCTTCGTAGCGTTCCGCGGCTTTTCCTTGCGCTGCGAGTCCCGAAGCGAGGTAATGCAAGTCGCTAATCAGGGCAATACGCAATGAATCAGCCGCGTGGACGATGGACAGGGATAGTGAAAAAAGCAGTAGAATGAAAATCCGCATAGCTCAGAAACTGTTTAATTTTTAACGAAAGCGGTTGAGGCAGGATAAAACAAATGCCGCAAGGCGATTGCGGCAAAAATATCACTGTTTCAACAGTCGTTCGATCTCTTCAATGTCGGAACGGAAATTTTTGTCCACTTCCGAAAGATCTTTCACGGTGTTGCAAGCGTGAAGAACCGTCGCGTGATTGCGGTTTCCGACCTGCGCCCCGATTTGTGAGAGCGACAATTCCGTCAGCTTCTTAATGAAAAACATAGTAACTTGGCGTGCCTGCACAATCTCTCTTTTCCGCGAAGCAGACTGTATGAGATCGTTTTTGATGTTGAAAAAGTTGCACACCGTGTCTTGGATTTTTTGGACCGTAATCCGCTTCTTCTCGAATTTGATGTTCTGTTCCAACACACGGCGGGCGAGGCTCATATCAATATCGCGGTTGCCGATGATGGAATGTGCCATCAGCGAAACCACGATGCCTTCGAGATCGCGCACGTTTTCCGTTACATTCTCGGCGATGAAATCAATGACGTTGTCGGGAATGGACAAGCCGTCCGAAAGCACTTTCTGCTTCAAGATCTTCTTGCGCAATTCCTTGTCGGGACGTTCCAACTTGGTGCTCAAACCCCAACGGAAGCGTGTCAATAAGCGTTCTTCCATTCCCTGCATATCCATCGGCGCACAATCGGAAGTCATTACCAACTGTTTGTTGTTTTGGTGCAGGTGGTTGAAAATGTGGAAGAAGGTGTTTTGTGTTTTGTCCAAGCCGGACAATTCCTGAATGTCGTCGATAATCAGCACGTCTATCCCCTGATAGAAGTTGATGAAGTCGTTGATGGTGTTGAATCGCCGCGCATCGGTAAATTGCACCTTGAAAAGATGCGCCGAGATGTACAGCACTTTTTTATCGGGGTAGAGTTCCAATATCCGTGAGCCGATGGCGTGGCACAAGTGCGTTTTCCCAACGCCGGAACAGCCGCACACGAAAAGCGGGTTGAAGGCTGTTTTGGCAGGGTTCATCGCCACGGCTTCGGCTGCGGTGCGAGCCAAGCGGTTGCTTTCCCCTTCGAAAAAATTGTTGAAGGTGTATTTCTGATTGATTTGGGAATCAAATTCCGGCGTTTCAACCCGCTCGAAGGGGTTGGGAACTTTCAACGGAAATTTTTGGGCGACGCCCTTATCGGGTTTGGACTTGGATTCCCCGCGCATTTCGATGGCGGTGTTCTTTTCCGTTTCCACCAAAATGCGGTAATTCAAGATGGTGCCTTCCCCAATCACTCGATAAAGCGTATTTTGAATCAAATCAAGGTATTTGTCTTCGAGGTACTCATAAAAAAACTGACTCGGAACCTGAACGGTTAGCACATCATCCTTGTATTTCAACGGGATAATGGGGGCAAACCACGTGTTGTAAGCCGCATCTGAGATATTGTCGCGGATGACAACAAGGCAATTATTCCACAATTGTTTAAAATCAGTTTTCATCAATTAATCTGCGAATGTTTTTATCCTTTTTGAATCGTCCAATCCTTTTTGAATAGGAGTACAAAATTCGAAAAAAAAAACGAGAAAAAAAAAGGCGTTTTTTTTTATTTTTTTATCGTTAAAAATATAATCCTAATAATCAAACCGATAAAATTAATCAATTAATAATCAGGTATATATATCCACGCTTTCAATTTCAATAATTTGATTATCAGAGTAATGTAAAATACCCGAATCCGTATCGTTTTCTGCCTCTAAATTGGGAAAATTCGGTTTTAGCTTTATTCAGGGGGAGTAAAAGAAATTATGCCCCGAACCCTTATTTATAATCATTCTATTTAAGCGAAAAACTGGTTAGAACAGCCGCACTTTCACGCTTAGATAGCGTTTGGGATCTTTCCTGAAATCTTCCAACAGTTGTGCCGCCATATTGAGGGTGGTGGTAAGGCTGTCGTGCAGTTGCGAATCGTTCATTATTTTCCCGATGGAGCTGTTGTCGTTATCTAATTTTTCCGATAAATTTTTCAGGTTGGTAAGGGTTTCATCAACGGTGGCAATTGTTTTCGCTATGTCCAACGAATTTATCTCGCCCGTAATATTTTTGAGGTCGCCCGTAACCTCGTTCAGGTTCTGCGTGATGGGCGGCAGGTTAGTTTTCAGTTCCGTAAGAATCGCGTTCAGGCTTTGACTCGACGTGTTCAATTCATTAATCGTGCCGTCTATTCCGCCGATCGCGCGTTCCCACGCGGGGTTCGACATAATTTTGTGCAAGGCGAGCGTAATGGAATCTACGGTTATCAAAATAGAATCCACATTGGGGAGCATATTCATTGCCTTATCCATCATATTGGCTTCCTTGCTTCCGTAAATCGTGTCGCCCGGTTGGAGGTAGGAGCTGGAGTTCGAGTTCAGGAGTAGTTTCACGATGGAATTGTTGAACAAGTCGAGCCCAAATTCCATTCGGCTGCCCGTCGTCATTCTGAAACTCTCTTCGAGGTTTATTTTGACGGCAAAGCAGATCGGTTTGTCGCTGATCATATCAATGGCATTGACAATCCCGATTTGGTACCCGTTGATATATACCGGGGACGAGACGTTGAGCATCGTTACGTCGTCGAAGATGGCGGTATAAGTATTTTTCTTTTTCAGCACGTTCATTCCTTTCAGGTAATTGACGCCGAAATAAATCATAATGAGGCTCGCGACAAACGTCAAGCCGATGAGTGCGTTCCTATTTAAAATCGTTTTCATAAATCTTCTTGTAAATTGAATTTTTTAACCCGCTTCCTTTACCGGATACGTTTCCCATTTTGAAATTCCACGATAAAGGCATCTTTAAAACTGCGTTGTGCCTTTTTCAGCAGCCGTAACGCCTCGTTTTTGTCGGAAGTACTTCCGTAAGTATATTTATACGTGGAACCGTCCTTATAATTATCGACCGGGGACAACCCTTTGAAGGCAGAAGCCTTAGCCCCGTATTTCCGGGACGATGCCAAGAATTGAATCCGGTACTCGGATTTTCCCGTTGCCGTTGTTGGCGCGGCGGCTACCGTGTCGCCCGATTCTTCCTGCGTTTCGTCCAACAAAACCTCTTTGCGTTTGTTGGCGGACGCTATCAAGCCGCTTTTTTTGTCGTAGTCCGCCTTGTAATTGCTGAAAGCCCTGTAAATGGAGTTCGCCATCGAAGACTGTCCGTTCGCGCTTTTCAGAAAAGCCTCATCCGCTTTGTTGCTGATGTATCCCAACTCGATCAGGATACTCGGCATCGCCACTTCCCTCAGCACCAAAAACCCGGCTTGCCGCACGTTGCGGTTCACCCGTTTCGAGTTGCTTACCAAGCTATGCTGAACCAAGGTTGCCAATTGAACGCTTTGTTCGAGGAATTTGTTGGTCATAAACTCAAAAATAATGTAGGATTCGGGTTCGTTAGGGTTGAAACCTTGGTATGTCGTCGAATAATCTTTTTCGTACAGGATAACCGCGTTTTCGGCTTTTGCCACGTCGAGGTTGTCTTTGCTGCGGTGCAAACCCAAAACGAAAGTTTCCACGCCTTGCGGAGAGCGTTGTCTTTTCGACAAGGCGTTGCAGTGCAGCGAGATAAAGAGATCGGCGTGAGCGTTGTTGGCGATCTGCGCCCGTCTGTTCAATTCCACGAAAACGTCGCTTTTGCGGGTGTAAATCACGCGCACATCGTCGTAATTGTCCTCGATGAGCGCACCCAATTTTTTGGCAACCTTCAACGTAACGTCTTTTTCCTTCGCCGTCGCGCCCAAGGCGCCGGGATCTTTTCCCCCGTGCCCCGCGTCGATGACAACCGTAAATTTCGCATTTTGCGAAACGGGCGCAGCGAAAGTCGATTGCGAAAAGAAACAGAACAGAGGCAAAAACAAAATCAGGTATCCGTATCGGCGCATATCCATCTCATTTTTCTTGCAAAAGTAATGATAAAATTTTGAATCGTTCCAAATTATACGGAATAGTAGATTTTTTTAAGAATTTTGCGCGAAAAAGCTATTATACTGACCTTTTTTTGTTATTCATATTTTTTCTCAAATACAAAACGTATTGAGACATTTGATTTCCCAACCCGTTAGATACCACTATGACATCCGTAAAAAGATCTTATTGTTCAATCGTTTATTTATTTGCATATCCTGCCTATGCAGGTTGCTATATCAGCTTCACGGGACCTTCTATGCCCACGTGCGTCCAGCCACCGCCGCGCACCCAATGGTTCGCGTGATTTTTCGGCGAGGATTTGATATAATTTCCGACGGTAGTGATTATCTTGATTTGCAACGTCTTACCGCTAATATCGCCTGGCAGGGCATACAAATGTCTGCCGTACCAATGGTTGCCGATTTCCATTCCATCGACATACACTTCCGACACGCCGTAAACTTTTCCGAGATCGAGCCAGTGGTAATCCGCCACATTTTCGAGTTTTTTCTCGTAGATAACCGTTCCGGCAAACGATTGCGTGGATTCGTCTTTTGACAAGTCAAACGGCAGATCAATCTTGCGGGATTGTGTCGTCCCGTCAAGGTGTTCCAATTGCATCGTCCAGCCCTGAGGGACAAGCGGTTTTTCATTTTCGGGAAACTTGCGAGCCAATCCTATCAACGGTCTCACGGGTGCTTCGTCGAAAACGATGATCTTGGAAGTAGCGGGGGGCAGATCGACAGGCAACGCCGCTTCGGCAGGAAGCGGCTTACGCAATCCGGTTTCGGGATTCCATTCCTGCGGATTTCCCTTTGTGTCGGGAAACGAAAGGTTCAGCGAAAAGCGTTCGTCCTGACTCGCATTGGATATGAAGAAAATATCTTTCCCTTCGGCTCGGTGGCGAATTTGACTGACGCACTTGTTGGGGTTGTCGATTTTCATATACGGCTTAATGTCACACTGCTTCTGCACGTCGGCAAACCATTTCACGATGTCGTCTTTCGGGGCATCGACAGTGAAAATCCGTTGCGGATAGACTTTTTTCATTGCCGTAACGATTTTTGCCACCGCCTTGTCGTTCTTCTTGCGATTGACAAGTCCAGGCGACTTATGGGGTTCTTTCGCCACAAAAATAAGTTTTCCGCCTGCGGACACGAATTTTGCCAACGCCTTCGCGGTAGCCGGCTGAATGGTTTCAACCTCAATAAAGAGAAGCGTATTGTATTGACGGTTACCGTATTTCAGATAGCCGTTCTTTGCCGTACTTTTCTGAATGATGCTCTCGCAGGTGTAATCGCAAGCGTTGCCGTTTTTGTGGATCGCTTCCCACACATTGTATTGGTAGGGGGGGTAACGCAATCCGGGGAAGGGATCGCGCTGCGGACCGTGAATCGTCCACATATCGGCGAGAGGGTGCAGCACGGCGATGTCGGCGAAAGCTTCTGTTTCCTGTAAAAGCACCGACAGACGGGCTTTGTACGCCGCCCATTGTTTGAAGTACTTCCACCACGGATTCCGCTCGTTGAAAAACGTGCCGTAACGAATCCAGCCGGGGAAAGGAACTTCCGGCGGTGTGTAGTTGAAGCCGTGCAATATCGAGTGGTTCACGCCCGACAAATTACTCTGATCGCCGCAAATTTTCACTTGTTCGAGCGAGGTGTTGAAAACAAGCGTGGTGTTCGTTATTTCTTCGCAACTGCAAATCTTCTTGCCGGACAAATGAACGGCAGAGGCGACAAATTTATTGACGTTGGTTGCCGAGTTGTTGTTCACAAAGTCGATGGCGGTGTGACCGGATTTTTTGTCGGTATGACCCCATATCCACGTTTCACATTCGGGAATGTCGATGGGCAAAGATGCTTCGAGGGGGTGAAATTCATTGCCGTAAGGCTGCATACGCGACTTGAATCCGTGTTTGTTGCACCATTTTGTGTATGTCATCAGGAAACGATCGGTAATGATCGCCATACAAGTTGTGTAAAAATCGTAGCGGACACGATCGATGATTTCTTTTGCCTCGCCCTTTACCTGCGTAATCTCGCTGCCTTCCACTTTTGAACCCATTCCGCCAACTTTGAAAAGGATATAAGGCAGATAGGGTTTGATGTCGTATCCTTTTCTGCGTTTAAATTCTTCGAGATAGTCGGGACACCAATTGGCTCCTTCGAGTTCCATACTGTCGCAGAACATAGCGCGAAAGCCCTTCAATTCTTTTATTTGGGGGAAAAGCGCGTCGGACATACGGTTGAGAAATTTTTCCGTAGCCTCTTTGTTGTAGTGATTTAAAACCGGACCGGCGGCACCGGGTGCGCCGTTGATCACTGCCTGGAAACCGGTGCATTTAACCAAAAAATACACAATGTGTTCGCCGCTCGGCACGTCTATTTCTATGGTGTCGCTCGCCTTGTCGAAAGGCAACCATTTCGGTTCGGTAAATTTTTCCATCGACACCGGGGCGAGCGCGATGGCATACAAGTCGTTATCCGCGCCCTTGTAGGCATTGACGTGCGGTTTGGCGTCATTCAAAATGTCTTGCAATTTCAGGCTGATCTTCCCCTGCCCCGAAACTTTTTTGCTTGTGAGCGTGAGCAGTTGCGATCTGTCGTCGCCTTCCAGTATTTCAGCCCCGAAGGGCCAGCCCGAACCGACAATTATATCGCAGATGATGCCGCGTTCTTCCGCGCCTTTGAGGGCTGTTTTTACCATTTCTATCCATTCCGGCGAAAGCCACTGCATAGAAGGTATTCCCATATCGGGACCGCCGGGGAAGGCTATCGGGTTGATTTCCACGCCGCCGATTCCGGCGTCTTTCATCACGTCGAGCTCGCGAAGAATCTCTTTCGCCGACAATTTGTCGCCGTTCCACCACCAACGCACAAAGGGTTTGGCGGTACCCGGCGGATCTTGAAACAGCTTGTAAAGGCTATCCGCGTCATCGGCTGCAATCTGACTGCGATTGGTTAGCGATGCCGTCAATGGAAAAAGATTCATTGCCGGAATGCCGGCAGCCAATACCATTCCCGATTTTAAAAATTTTCTTCGGGAAGCGGAAAAAGAAATGTCCTGCTTGCTCATAGTGCTTATCTTTATATTAGTTTATTTTTCTGATAACCGTACAAAGATAAATCTTTTTTCCAAAACAGCAAAAAATTGACAAAGGGGGTTAAAGATTTAGAAGCTGTAAAATTTAAACAGCTTCTAAATCCTGACGGATTGCGAGGGTGGAATACCCATTTGCCCGTTAGGGCATTCATATCAATAGAATATATTGCACCCGCCAAAGCTAATTAGTCTTTTATCCTTTCGTCTTTCCGTCTTAACAATACATCGAAACAATCTGCTCGTAAAGTTCCTGTTTCCCACTGATTTGTTTCGGCTCGCCATTTTGTTTGGCGTAGGCAACCAACTCTTCGAGTTTCAATTTTCCGTTCTCAAAATCCTTGCCTTTGCCGGCGTCGAACGAAGCGTAGCGTTCTTTCAGCAGTTGCAGGTAAGGCGATTTTTCCAATACCGCCGCCGCACTTTCGAGGGCGCGGGCGAAGGTGTCCATTCCCGAAATGTGCGCGATGAAAATATCTTCCAAATCGGTAGAGGAACGCCGCGTTTTGGCATCGAAATTCGTACCGCCACCCTGCAAACCGCCGGCTTTGAGGATTACCAGCATCGCTTGCGTAAGTTCCCAATTATCAATGGGAAACTGATCGGTGTCCCAACCGTTTTGGTAGTCGCCGCGGTTGGCGTCAATCGAGCCGAGCATACCCGCGTCGGCAGCCGCCTGCAAATCGTGTTCGAAGGTGTGCCCTGCCAAGGTCGCGTGATTCACTTCGATATTCAGTTTGAAATCCTTGTCCAAACCGTGAGCGCGAAGGAAACCGATAACCGTTTCTGCATCAACGTCATACTGATGTTTTGTCGGTTCCATTGGTTTCGGCTCAATGAGGAAATTTCCCTTAAAACCTTTTGCACGAGCATAATCGCGAGCGGCGGTAAGCAGCGCGGCAAGGTGTTCCTTTTCGCGTTTCATATCGGTGTTGAGCAACGAATAGTAGCCTTCGCGCCCGCCCCAAAAAACGTAGTTTTCGCCGCCGAGTTCGATGGTGGCGTCGAGCGCGTTTTTGATTTGTACCGCCGCACGGGCAAGCACGTCGAAGTCGGGATTGGTGCCTGCGCCATTGGTGTAACGTTTGTGTCCGAACACATTAGCTGTTCCCCAAAGCAGTTTGATGCCCGTTTCCGCCTGTTTTTCCTTGCAGTAGGCGACAATGGCTTTCAGGTTTGCCTCGTATTCGGCAATGGACGCGCCTTCCGCCACGAGATCAATGTCGTGAAAACAGTAGTACCCGATGCCGAGTTTGCTCATCAGTTCGAAACCCGCATCAACTTTTTGCTTTGCAACAGTCAGTGCATCTGCGCCTTGTGCCCAAGGAAACGATTTTGTGCCAGGACCGAAGGGATCGCCACCGTCGGCACAAAGGGTGTGCCACCACGCCATCGAAAACTTGAACCAATCTTTCATCGCTTTGCCGTACACCACCTTTTCGGCATCGTAATAACGGAACGCCAAGGGGTTTTTACTTTCTTTTCCTTCGAATTTAATCTTCCCAATTTCAGGGAAATACTCTTTTTTTGCCATAAGAATTTAATTTTTAAAAGTTATTAGTTATCTATTTGTCTATTGTCTTTTCGTCTTTTTATCTTTTTATCTTTTTATCTTTTTTCCACCACTATTTCCATCGTCCCCCCCTTCATTATGTCCTGATAATCAATGTGAAACTTGTCGTGTCGTTTGCCGTTGAGTTTAATGGATTGAATATAAACATTTTCGGGGGAATTATTGTGGGTTACGATGGAAAATTGCTTGCCGTTGCCGAGCTTGAAGGTTACGCGATTGAAGACGGGCGTAGTGATTTCGAAGCGCGTTTCGCCGGGGCAGACGGGGTGTATTCCGCTCGCCGCCAGCACATACCACGCCGACATTTGCCCGACGTCCTCGTTGCCCACCAAGCCTTCCACCTTGTTGAAATAGGCGTTGCGACAGATATGGCGCGTCCATTTCTGCGTCAGTCGCGCCGCACCCAAACGATTGAAAAGAAAGGGAATATGATGCACCGGCTCGTTGGCGTGGTTGTAGTAGTCGTTCCATAGCAAGTTGTCGGGTGTGTTTTCGAAAAACGAAGTCAAGTCGGCGAGCGTTTTCGCCCTGCCACCCATCAACGCCGCCATACCCTCAATGTCGTGAGGCACGAACCAGCCTTGCTGATAGGGGTTCGATTCGACACTGCCATAATCGTGTTGCAAGCGGTAATCACTTGACGTTCTGTTTTTGGGCAAATCGCGCCATGAACCGTCGGCATTGCGGGGGCGAAACCAGCCTGTCGCCTTGTCGAAGGTTTGTTCGTAGTTCCGGGCGCGTTTGGCGTAATAATTATAGTCGTCCATTTTGCCCAATTCTTTGGCTAACACCGACATACACCAATCGGAATAGGCGTATTCAAGCGTTTCGGATATATTTCCGGGCGAGAAGCCGTCGGCGTTGTTGCCCCAGCGTTTCGAGGTGTTAAGTGCTATCTGATAAGCCTTTGCGATGTCGTAATCGCGAATGCCCTTCATATAAGCGTCCGTCAGGACGGAAATCGCGGGATTGCCCAACATACAGCCCGAATAGGCGTTGAGAAATTCCCAACGCTCGTAGTAACCCTGCCCGCTCTCTTCGGCGAGATCAATGAAGGAATTGATTTCATCGTTAATAAGTTGCTGATTGATAATCGTTTGTAAGGGAAACTGACTGCGAAAAACGTCCCAGCCGCTAAAAATCGTCCGCCGATTGTATCGCTCGGACTTGTGGATTTTGCGATCGCCACCCGGATACCTGCCGTCCACGTCAGAAAACAGTCGTGGATCAATCATCGTATGATAAAGCGCAGTGTAAAAGACGGTTCGCTCGTCTGCCGTACCGCCCTCAACGCTAATTTTGCCCAACGCCTCATCCCATTTTTTGCGCGCGGACTCATATATTTCTTCGAAAGAAGCGTTTGCAAGTTCCGCCTTGAAATTCTTTTCCGCGCCTTCCATATCGACAAACGAAATGCCAGCCTTGAAGGTAACAGTTTCGCCTTCCGTCGTGGAAAATTCGGTAAAGAAACCGATGTGTTTGCCTTCCAACTCGTTGATATTACGAATAATATCTGCTTCAGACACGCGCTTTTGATACTTGCCGGACGTAATGTCTTCGCGGCGACGCTTCCAGTCGCCGGGAATGTCGGCAGTCCAAAATCCGTAATCAGTGAGCAGTTTGCTGAATTGCGCGTAGAAATAAACTGTATAATCGGGGTGTCCGTCGCCGTTGCCCCAGCCGCCGCCTTCGGGCGTACAGCGCATAAAACCGCGAATAGTTTGTTTATCAACCACTTGAACGTACTGCCAAACGGACGTTCCCCCAACCCTTCGGGCAAAGTCAATCTGAATCCGCGACTTCGCGTTT
>JAISYO010000194.1 GCA_031269865.1 Dysgonamonadaceae bacterium
ATTTTGGTTTTTATGTCGCGCAAGTCGGCATACTTCAAGTTTTCCAAGTCAATTTTGTAGTTCCTGCCCTCGCCGGTTGAGAGCGTCAGGAAACTCAGCCCGATGCCGATTTGCGACACGTTTTCCCAAGCGATGCTGCCGTTTATCTTCTGCCGGGGCAGACGAATGAGAAACCGCCCGCCGTCGATGACGATGATGGGCTTCGGTTGCCACGCCGTTACGCTGAGAACGAGTATCAGCGCAAACAGCAGTCCGGCAAGCCCCGCGAAGAAAAAGAAAGTGAAGTGTTTTTCCATTGCTTGCAAGATGCTAATCCCTAACGAGATGCCAAACAAATAAATTCCGGCGACAAGAGAAACGGCTTTTAATTTCTTCGAAATGGAGTAGTGTATTATCAAATCATTCATAACTTCGATATGTTTTTTGCCAATAAGTGCTGAAATATGAAAAAAAATGCGTTTATTTGTACTTTGTTTTATGGATAAACGATTGAACCTGCAATCTTGTTTAACCGTAAAGATACTTTTTTGAAAAGAAACGACCTGACGCCATTGTCGGGCTTAATGAATGAGGGATTATACCTATGAATGCGAAGAAAAAATTGGAGGAAGAAAAAATCCAAATTAACGAAGAAAATGCTGATAATAACGAAGTAACGCCTACCGTGCCGGAACAGACGGCTGACGATGCGCCTCCTGTGTCAGAAGAACCTTCATCGAAGAAAAAAACCGGCAAAAAAAAGCCGAAAGAAGCCCCTGCCGAAACACCCGAACCCGCAGAGGATATTCCGGTTGCGGAAGTATCTGAACTCGAACCCGTAGCGGAAGTGCCTGAACCCGATGAGGTTATTCCCGAAGCGGAAACGGATATATTGGAAGTGGAAGCAAAGCCGGAAGAAGCAGAGAGCGACGAAGACGGCGTTGCCGAGGACGATGCGCCAAAAGAGCTGTTGTCCATCGACGAAGTGGTTCAAAAACTGCGCGATTTGTCGGATTTCGAAGATCCCCAGCGCAAGCAGGTGGAAGACTTGAAAAACCAGTTCTACCGTTTGTTGCGCCACGAAACTGAAGAGCAAAAGGCAACCTTCCTCGCCAACGGCGGAAACGACATTGATTTCATCGCCAGCGAACCCCTGCTTTACACCGAGGGCAAGGAATTGCTGCAAAAAATAAAGGACAAACGCGCCGAAATCCTCAAAAAAGAAGAAGCCGAAAAAGAACAAAACGTCGCCAAAAAGCTGACGATCATCGAGCAAATCAAAAATTTGATTGAAACGCAAAGTCAGGCTGATTTCAACAAGATATATCAGGAATTCAAAGCGTTGCAACAGCAATGGAACGACGTAAAATTGGTTCCGCAAACGAAAGTGAACGAGTTGTGGAAGTCCTATCAATACTACGTGGAAAAGTTTTACGACTTGGTGCGCATCAACAACGAGTTCCGCGAATATGACTTCAAGAAAAACCTCGAACTGAAAACCGAGCTTTGCGAAGCCGCCGAAAAGCTCGATGCCGAGCCCGACATCGTTTCCGCCTTCCACCAATTGCAGAAACTGCACCAGCAATGGCGCGATATCGGACCCGTCGCGCACAAAGATCGCGAAGAAATTTGGGGACGCTTCAAAGGCGCATCAACCCTCATCAACAAAAAATACCAAGGGCATTTCGAAGAGTTGCGGGAAACCGAAAACGAGAACCTCGAAATGAAGCAAACCTTGTGTGAAAAGATAGAAACAATTGATTACGAACAAATTAAAACCGTAAAAGATTGGAACGAAAAATCGAAGCAAATCCTCGAAATACAAACGCAATGGCGACAAATCGGCTACGTTTCCCGCAAGTGGAACACGAAGATTTACGAGCGTTACCGTGTCGCTTGCGACGTGTTTTTCAAAAACCGCAACGAGTTTTACAAGTCGATGCGCGAGGATATGAACGGAAACCTCCGCCAAAAAATCGCCCTCTGCGAACGCGCCGAAGCCCTGAAAGACAGTCAGGATTGGCAGAAGACCTCGCAAGAAATGATCGCCCTTCAAAAAGAATGGAAAAAAATCGGCATCGTCCCGCGCAAGTTTATCGACAGCACGTGGAAACGTTTCATTGAGGCTTGCGATTATTTTTTCGATCAGAAAAAACTGCACACCACCTCGCAACACGGCGAAGAAAACAAGAACTTGGAAGCAAAAAAAGCCCTCATCGAAAAAATAAAGAACATCGACGCCGCACTTCCGCCCGAAGAGGCGACTGCACTCTTGCGCGAATTGATGGAAGAATGGCATCAGGTGGGTTTCGTGCCCTACAAAATGAAGGACAAAATCCACAAGGAATTTTTAGATGCCACCGATGCGCAGTACAACCGCTTGAACATCAACAAGAACGACCGAAAGCTGGAAAGTTTCAAATCAAACATTTCCGATATGGCGAAAGGCGACAAGGGGCAACTGCTTCGCGAACGCGAAAAACTGATGCGCCAGTTTGAACGAATGAAAGCCGAACTGCAAACCTACGAAAACAATATAGGCTTCCTTTCCGTCTCGTCGAAAAAAGGCAACAACCTCATCGACGATATGAACCAACGCGCCAAGAAAATTAAAACGGAACTCGATCTTCTCGTGAAGAAAATTGATGCGATAGATTCAAAGTTGCAGTAAATCAACAATAAAACGCAAAGGAAAAAATACACATCACATCACATAACAAGGCGTTTGGCATAAGTGGCGGTGTAGGCTCGCGGAAACGGCAGTGTAAACTTGCAAGTTTCTCGCCTGTCTGAACCGCAGTGAACCGCCACCTACGCCAATATGCCGACCGAAACACGTGGATTGGTTTGAAAAAATAAAAAAAATGACAAACAAAACAGACAACTCGCCGGAATTGAAAAAAGGCGAGATAAAGCAAATTCTTATTCGGACGGCGAATGAAATTTTGCCCGACTTTGAATTTCTCGCATACAAAAACAATTGCTACACCTTTTAGCGAATTAGGCGGATAAACGGCTTGCAAAGCCGCGCCAGCAGGATTGCAACGAAACATACATTATAGTTTATAACCGAGCGTAGCATAACAATTTTTCAGCAGTATTGACTTATTTCAACTCAACCCCCTTTGCCGCGCGCTCGAAATTCCCCAGCAACCCGATGCCGCCTTTCACGTTTGAGTGTATCTGCACCGGCTCAGAAAACAGTTCTACTACCGTATTGTAGGAATCCAACGCCGTCTTGCGGGTAGTAGAAAACAGATATATCGAGCGGGTAAGCGAAACAAGTTCGGCGCAAAATTCCGTCCGCACAGGTATTTGATTAGAGTAATTTGTATTGTCTGTCCAGTAACTGTAAAAATGAAAATCTTTTATTTTGATTTTCATGCTATACTTTTTGCCATTTATCAGTTCGTCGCTAAACGGCGGATACGGCTCGCCGTAAGTGCTGTCGTAATCGTCATCGTCGAAGTTCAGTTCTGTACCTGACTGATGATACACAATGGCATCTGATTTGAAATACACAGAATGAATGGAAGTATGTCCATCGGCATAATATAATTTTATATAAGTATTTAATTCATAATAATTTTCCTTATCGGCGTCATCCTGAAAAACAAGATCGATATCGCCGTTCATCGTCAAGTAGTAGGTATCCTTGTCGTATGTTATTTCATGCGCCAAGTTAGCCGTATCTATCTGCAAGAGCGGCGTAGGACGAAGAATTTCAGTTTCCGCCTCAACCGCATCGTAGCCTGCGCAGGTTGCTTTCAGTGTCAGAACGTCGCCCTGCCGCGCAATGCAACTGCCTTTGTACCAGCCATTGCCGTCATAAACAAGGTTTTCAATCTTTGCACCGTCTTTCCAGAGTTCAACTTCTGCGTTGCCAAGCGCTTTAAAGTCGCGGTCATCGAGGAAAAATCGGCTTGCAGACAGATGAACTTTTACGGCTGAATCGGATTGCAAAAAGCCGTTCATAACCATTAGCGGTTTCACTTCGCCGCCCTTAAATTCTATTTCCTTTTCGCAGGAAAAAAGGAACGGCATCAACATCAAAACCATATATAAATACTTAATTTTCATCGCTTTATTTTTTTTTAATTCTTAAAACTTGTATATATAACTTACCGAAGGAATTACCGGAAAAATCGAATACTGTTTCAGCACCTTTTTCTCAGACCAACTACCGTTGGGGTTTTGTACGGATTTAGAATCCTGTCGGATAAAAAACGGATTATTATTGTTATAAACATTATAAATGCTTATATTCCAAGTTCTTATACCATATTTTTTCTTTTTGTGAAAATTAATTCCAAGGTCAAGTCGATGGTAGTCCGGTTTGCGGTAATTGTTGCGCTGGTCGATATATCCAAGCCCGTCGCCGGAGGAAAATTCGCCAAAATACGAACTTTCGGCGGGGTCGGTATAGTTTTGCAGGGCAAGCGTTGCGCAGTCGCCGGTGGAATAAACCCATGTGCCGGAAACATCGATTTTCTCGCTGAACCGGTGGGTGGCAACGACACTCAAATCGTGCCTCCGGTCGTATTTTGCGGGAAATGTGCGCCCAAAATTGAGTTCCTGTCCGGGGCGGTCGAATTTGCGGTTCGATTTTGCCCAAGTGTAGCCCACCCAGCCTGTTGTTTTGCCGACGGTTTTTTGTGCGAGAAACTCCACGCCGTAAGCCCAGCCGCGCCCTGTGGCGACCTTGCTTTCCCAGTCTGTTTCCATACTCATAAATGTTGCGCCGTCGCGGTATTCAAGCACATTATCCATTGTTTTGTAATACATTTCGACCGACAAATCGACAATATTATTCAAATTGTAAAACACGCCAAATGCGCCCTGATGCGACTTCATCGGCTTGATGCGCTTCGTAACCGGCACCCAGAGGTCGGTCGGCAGCGAAATATTGTTGTTCGACAGGAGGTGGATATACTGGCTCATCTGCGTGTAACCCGCTTTTAGAGAGAGATTGTCGGTAACGAGCGCACGCAGTCCGACACGGGGTTGCAGTGAATTGTAAAAACTGTTTTGTACCGAAAACGCTGAATAATGCAGCCCGACATTTGCTTTCAAAAAGTCGCAAATCGAATAGTTATCCTCCACAAAACCAATCATTTCAGCAGCATGAATATTGGCGTTGCCGATAACGGTGTCGATTGGAGTTTCATTGCCCTCGTGAGCCGCAGCGACGAACACGCCGGGGCGGAAAGTGTGCGAAACTGCATTGACGCCGAATTTCACATCGTGCGCCGTCGATGGCTGCCAGTCGAATTCCACCTTGCCCGAAAAGTCGCGAATCCCTGATTTGTAGGCAATATTGGCATCGTAGTCCGGCTCATTCTGCGAAGTTGTTGTATAATCAACTCCAATGCCGAGGTCGAAGCGGTAGCGCGTAAAATTTGCGGTGGCATTCATAAACAGTTTGTTGCCGAAAACGTGATTCCAGCGAAGGACGGTCAGCATATTACCCCATTTCCAGTCCATTTTCAGATGATTTGTTTCGGTATATTGACTTGGCGCATAATTTCCGTCTTCGCCGTCGTAAGCATTCGTGTATTTCGACTCCTCTTTAAAATTGGCATATACTACATCGTCGCCCATGTAAAAACTCAAAAACAGTCGGTCGTTTTCCGAAAGGCGGTGGCTGATTTTAGCATTTATGTCGTAGAAATAATAGCCCGCAGTGACGTTAGTTTTGTTGTTCTCGTCCGAGGCTTGGCTTGTTGCGTATTTCATCAGCGGATATGCCAGAATATCGTAATAGGTGCGGCGGGCAGAAATGTTGAAAATCGTTTTTTCGCTGCCGAGAGGACCTTCGAGATTCATTTTCGTCGAAAGCAAGCCGACACTGATGTTGCCATGCAATTTTTTGGTATTTCCATCGTTCATGCGAATGTCGAGAACCGACGACAGGCGGCTGCCGAAACGCGCCGGAAACCCGCCTTTGTAGAGGGTTACGCTCTTGATGGCATCGGCGTTGAAGACCGAGAAAAAACCGCCGAGGTGGTTGATGTCGTAGAGCGGCACGCCGTCGAGCAGAAACAGGTTTTCGTCCGGTCCGCCGCCGCGCACGTAGAAACCGGCAAATCCTTCCGTGCCTGCCTGAACTCCCGGCAGCAACTGCAACGCCTTGATGACATCGTTTTCGCCGAGCAGCGAGGGAATGTTTTTTATTTGTGCGACAGGCACGTTGATTGCGCTCATCTGCGTTCCTTTCACGCCCGTTTCGTCGCGGTTGCCGATAACTACAACTTCCTGCAATTCAGATCCTTGCGTAATAGGAAAATTCAGTGTCGTGTCGCGCTGCAAGTTTATTTTGAGGTTTTTCTGCGCGTAACCAACGTATGTACAGGCGATTTCTACCTCGCCCTGCGGCATGGTCAGCGAATAGAAACCGAAAGAATTGCTTGCCACGCCTTTGCCCGTCCGTGTGTCGAAAACCGATGCGCCGATAAGCGTTTCGCCCGTCACGGAGTCTGTGATATAGCCGCTGATGGTTTTGTTTTGTGCGCAAAGACAGATAGATGAATAAGATAAGAAAAATGTTAAAACTAATTTTTTGAACATTGAAACAGATTTTTATTCTGCAAAGGTAAATTTTTTTTTTCAAAACCAACAAAATTAGCCTGATTTTTGACCGAAGCAGGATTAAAAAAATCAGCAACCGTTACTCCATTCTCAAATAAGCCAGATAGTATTTCTCAACTTTTTTCGACAGCAACTCAATGTTTAGCATATCCGAGGCGGTGGAAATATCTTTAACCGTCCCGTCTTTGTATAAAATGTCGATGCTGTCATCTTCCTCGCTGTACATATTGGTGGCAACCCTGTCGGAAGATACGAAGTAGCTTGCTTCGTGTTCCGACAAACCGTATTCGCACCTGATTTTTTCGATAAACGCCCTTGTTTTTTCTTCCGCTTGCTTTTCGGGGCTGACTTCAATTTTAAACAACCTGCGATTGACGATGCCGCTGCTCAACAGCGACAGCACCTTGTCGGAATGGGAAAGCCACACTTTCAGGGCTGTCCAAATATCGTTGTCGTCGAGCTGCACAAAATAGCCCAAGGCTTCGCCGTTGGTTTCAAAATCGCGCCTTCCGATGTCGTGCGACAAGAAATAGGCGAGGGCAGGGGAAGCGAACAAATTTTCGCCCTTGCGCACCAACTCTTTCGCCCGCCGCAGCACATTCGTCAGCATAATCTCGGCGGCGATGGCGGTTTTGTGCAGGTAAACCTGCCAGAACATTAATCGGCGCGACATCAGAAAATTTTCGATGGAATAGATTCCTTTCAGTTCCACCACGAGCTTGTCGTCGCGCACGTCCAACATCTTGATGATGCGTGCCGAGCCGATATTCCCTTCGCTCACGCCGGTAAAAAAACTGTCGCGTCGCAAATAATCGAGCCTGTCCATATCGAGTTGTCCGCTAACGAGCTGGTGCAGAAAACGTTTGGGGTATTTGTCGGTAAAAATGGCGATGGCGGTTTGCAACCTGCCGCCGTATTCGGCATCGAGCTGCCGCATCAACAGCAGGGAAATTTCCTCGTGGCGCACCTTCCGTACCAGCGAATGTTCCAGCACGTGCGAAAAGGGACCGTGCCCTACATCGTGCAACAAAATGGCAGCCAACGCGCCGTTGTACTCGTCGGGCGTGATTTCCTGCCCCTTGTCGCGCAAATGGCGTAACGCCTCGTCCATCAGGTACATAGCACCAATGGAATGATGAAAGCGCGTGTGTTGCGCCCCCGGATATACGAAGGCAGCCAACCCCAATTGGCGAATCCGGTTCAAGCGTTGCACGAAGGGGTGGCACATCAATCCGTAAACGAAATCGTTGGGAATGTTGATGAAGCCAAAAACGGGGTCGTTGATGATTTTACGCTTTTGCGACATAATAAAATTTAAACGGTTCCTTATTTTAAATATAATTTCAACATCTCTGCCATTTCCACCTGCAATTTTTTGGCTTCCTCGCGGGCAACTTCGACAAATTGCTCGGTGTTGTCGGCATAAATTATTGAGCGAGAGGAATTTACCAATAGTCCGCATTGGCTGTTCATTCCGTATCGGCACACCTCTTCCAACGAACCGCCCTGCGCCCCGATGCCGGGGACGAGCAAAAAATGTGAGGGCGCGACTTTGCGAATATCCTCAAACATCTGCCCCTGCGTTGCGCCCACCACGTACATTATCTGATCGTCGCCAGCCCATTGTTGCGATAGCCGCAACACTTTTTCAAACAAACGCTCGCCGTTTTCGCCTTCGCTGAACTGAAAATCCTGCGAACCTTTATTTGAAGTTAAAATCAAGAGTATTACCCATTTATCTGGATAACCAAGGAAGGGTTTCACGCTGTCTTCGCCCATATAGGGCGCGACGGTAACGGCATCGACTTTCGCCACGTCGAAAAACGTGCGGGCATACATTTCGCTCGTGTTGCCAATGTCGCCGCGCTTCGCATCGGCAATGATGAACTGATCGGGGTAACGTTGTCGTATGTAAGCCACCGTTTTTTCGAAGGCGAGCCAGCCCTGCAACCCCTGACTTTCGTAAAAAGCCAAATTGGGCTTGTATGCCACGCAATACGGCGCGGTGCCGTCGATTATTTCCTTGTTGAAGGCGTAGATGGGATCGTCTTTTTCCAACAGGTGTTCGGGGATTTTTGTCAAATCGGTATCCAATCCCACGCAGAGGAAAGATTGCTTCTTTTGGATTTGCTCAAAGAGTTGTTGTCGAGTCATATTTTAATAAAGATAAAACTTATTGTGTATTTAGAATAAAAAATAGATTATTGAAAATAAGCATTTTACATAATTTTAATCCCGTTAGGGATTGAAGCTCGGTAGAAAATACAGCCCCCTTTTTATTTGCAAGCCGTAGGTTTGCCACGCATCATCAAAAAAAGTTTTGATGTTCATTTATAAAATAAGATTCCGTGTAACGTTGTTATTTCCAAACTGTCTTTTGCCGGGTAGTAATTTCCGCCTGTTTCGGTAATAACCAACAAGCAGTCTTCATTTCCGTTTGGTTTGAGCGGAATCGCCGAATCCACGCTGTTCCCGACGTGATATTTTCGCTGATGCTTTAATGCAATATCCTTAATATCAAATGATAAAACTTTGTTTTGAGGAATAATTTTTATATTCAGCAAATTGTTGATGGATTTAATTTCGAGGGGGGTATATTCTTCTTCTTCGTATTTATAAGCTCTGTAATGAAGTAGCACGCAGGAAGAATAATCCACCGCGGTATTTATATCTATCTGTTCGACGCCTGCTCCACCGGTAAACGAATACCACACCTTGTGATTCAAATTATCCATCTCATACTCTAAACTATTTAATTTTAAGTCATTGAACGTATTATACAAGGATACGTCCTGAATATTGTCGCTAAAAAAACGCTGTATGCTTTCTTTTCCGTAGGTATCCGCCAAATAATTGAGCGTTTCGCGGATTTGCAACTTGTTTTCGTTGCTTTCGGCATCTAACCA
>JAISYO010000001.1 GCA_031269865.1 Dysgonamonadaceae bacterium
CTGCTCTTTGGCTCTGTGTCGGGGATCATCAACCCATAACCTATATAAATAGAGGCTTTGATAAATTCCCAGTCAGAACCCTCCTTGTAAGAAACGGTATAAGCCTGCCCCGGATCCAAGCGTAAAAATCGACTTTGGTCGATCTTTTTCATTAACGGGCGAAAAACATCCCGGATCGTGTCACTCCCGTTTGCATAATCGAAATGCAAATCACTTCGTCCGTCTATTTCTTCTTTGCCAAGCAAAATACTCATCAGGTACTTTGTCATGTTCCGGATTTCGCAAACATATTCATTCGGTTTGTTGAAGGAAAATTTTACCGATACGTCTTCTTCTTGCGCGGGTTGTGCGGGAAGCATTATCGGGAAGGCATACAGGATTGTCAATACCTGCAATAGTCGAAAAATTCTATTTGTTTTCATTGTGTATTCTTTTCCTTACGGTTTTCATCATTTTGTGTTTTCTGGGGAACTCCAACTATCCATTTCATATCCGGTTGCCTCGCTATGAGCCGGAGTTCCGTCAAAGCCCTTCGCGAGACCGTATAATTACGACTATAAAGAAAAACAAAAAAAATGACATAACGCATATTTTTCCCGAAAAATTTCATCTATTTATGGAAAAAGTACTCATATATACATATATCAATTAGTTGCGTTTATGACTTGCCTGTTCTTGCAAGGCATAAAAGTTAAATATTGTTATAATTCTGTATTTATTTGGTACTTTGTATTGCATAATACTTTGTTTTGTGTAATTTTGCATCGTAAAAAACAACAAAGCGATGAATATAGAAAATACACAAAGTCAAATGCGGAAGGGAGTGCTCGAATACTGCATCTTGTCCATCATCAAGCGGGGGGAGGCTTACCCCGGCGACATCATTGACGAGATGAAAAGCGCGGGGCTTCAATTGTTCGAAGGAACCTTGTATCCTTTGCTTAACCGCCTAAAAAATGCTGAAATCCTGACGTATCGTTGGGTAGAGAGTAATTCCGGTCCCCCGCGCAAATACTTTTGCCTCACGGGGAAGGGATTGGAATTTTACGCCCTCTTGGAAACCACTTGGAGTGAGCTTCTTGCGGGTGTTTCGGTAGTAACGGGTAACAACGGCAACAACGATTTGCAATCAGAAAACAAATAAAAAAATAAAATAATCGTATGAAAAAAGTAATCAACATAAATTTTCAAGGGCAGGTTATCGCGATAGAGGAAACGGCATACGAAATCCTCAAACAATACATCGAGAGCCTGAAACGCTATTTTTCGCGGGAAGAAGACGGCGAAGAGATTGTGAACGACATCGAAGGGCGCATCGCCGAATTATTTGGAAACCGTTTGAAGTTGGGTATCAACTGCATAACCGATGAGGACGTGGAAACGATTGTGGCAAACATCGGGCGTCCCGAAGATTTTGATTCGGATTTCGAAGAGGCTGCCGCACCCAAAAGCGAGAAGGAAACGGCAGGGCAACCCGAACCCGAAACGGCTGAAAAGGCAAGTGGGGAAAGACACCTCTACCGCAATATCAACGACAAGATTTTAGGCGGAGTGTGCAGTGGCATAGCGCATTATCTGAAAACCGATTCCACCTTTATCCGCTTTGCCTTCGTCCTGCTGTTCTTTTGGTTTTTTTGGGTGTATTTAGTTTTGTGGATTGTCCTGAAACCGATGCCATTGGAGTCGAATATCTCAAAACGGCTCTACCGCAATCCAAGCGACAAAGTGTTGGGCGGAGTGTGCGGAGGCTTAGCCACCTATTTCAAAATTGATTCGAGGATTCCGCGCTTACTGTTCGCGTTGCCGTTGATACTCAATTTGATAGGTGTGTTCGGCTTCTTCTTTTTCCCTTTGACTCGTTTGTTCGACGGCGACATTGATTTCAATTTCAGGATAAACGGAGGGGTGCTTGTGGCTTACGTAGTGCTTTGGATTATTATACCCAAGGCGTCTTCCGTGAAGCAGAAATTAGAAATGATGGGGGAGGACGAGTACATAAAATCCATTCGTTCCACCGTGAGCGACAACGTCGCCAGCGTGAAAAGCAAAATGGAAAACGAGCCTTCGTCCGACGTCCCCCCGATGGCACAAAATATTGCATCGCAACCTGCTGATATTGCGGAAAGGCTTGTGCCATCGACAGATATGCCCCCCGAACCACCCAAGGCGACAGTCCCGAAGACATCGTACCACGCGCCTGAGCGTCCGCAACCTTCGGGTTGCCTCACGGCGATCGTCTTGTTTTTGAAAATTGTCTTTTTCGGATTTGTGGGCATCTTTGCCATTTCAGCCGCCGCCGCGTTTTTCTCTTTCCTTTTCGCGGGAGTGAATTTGGGGCATTTCAAGTCGCTGTTTATCGCCGAAGGCGTCGAAACCAACTTGTTTTGGATCACTATCATTCTACTCTTTGGTATTCCTCCGTTGGCTTCTATCCTATGGATTATTCGCCGGATAGCCAGGGCAAAACCCCGTCCCGCAATCGGTTACGTGGCGGTTTCGCTTTGGGTGTTGGGCTTTGTTTCCGGAGGAGTGCTATCTTCTAAAATAATGGATAAATTCAAGGTGGAGGGCTCATCAACGCAAAGCATCACGCTCACGCAACCGGCAGGGAATAAACTTTACGTGGATATGGAGGCTTTTCCGTCTGATTATTATAGCGTTCAGACTTCTTTTGGAACCTTGCTCGATATTTCGGGCTTGCCTTGGCTGCCTTTTTACTATTACGCCGAAAACGAAGATTCCTTGCTGTTCAACAATATCAGCCTGAAAATTGTTGAAAGTAAAGATTCGCTCTACCACCTGCGCACCGAGGCGGTTAGCTTTGGGTGTAACCCGAAGGAAGCGAAGTATTTCGCGGCGAATTTTGCCTATCCCGTCCGCCAACAAGATTCGCTGTTGCTGTTGCCGGAATTTTTCCGCGTTCCCTTCGCGCAGGGCTTCCGCACGCAGGGCTTGGAGGTGGAAATCGCCGTGCCGCTTGGGAAAAGGATAGAAATTTCCGATCGCTTGGAAGGTTATAAACATAGAATTGTCAATATCGGGCGCAAAGGGAAAAGGGGGCGCGTGAATATCCGCCAATCAAAACCGTCGCGATGGAAATCCGATGAGGAATACATTATGCGCGACGGCAAATTGATTGAAACGGTTCTTAAAACGGATTCAATATAATATATCAAAGTTATGAAAAAAATAGCACTTATATTCATCGTTATCTTCTCTTTAATAAATACTTACAGCCTGACGGCTCAGTCGGACGCTTTGCCTGCCGACACAAAAAAGATTCCTTTGGGCGGCAATTCATACCTCAAAGTCCGTGGAGCATCGGAACGTGTTACGGACAAGGGCTTTCAGGCTTGGACGAACGCGGAAAGCATATTCAGCACGTATTTTCGGGTAAATGGGGAGGGCGATCTTCGCCTCTACCTCGAATACGGCACCGATGCCGACGGCAACGGCATCGAGGTGGCTTGCAAAGGCAAAACATTCAGCCTCGCCCTGCCCGCACCCCGCACCGGAAAAGATACGGTTGTCTATATCGGGACGATTGAAAATTGCGGGGCAGGATACGTAGAGGTTGATTTTCGGGGGAAAACCCGTCAGGGAAAAACTTTTGCGACACCCTCAGCCTTGTTGGTTGGCGGCAGGGCGGCGGAAAGTATGAATTACGTGGGGGATTTCTCGTATTATTGGGGGCGCAGAGGACCTTCCGTCCACATTTCCTACCGTATCCCCTCGGAAATTACAGCCGAATGGTTCTACAACGAGGTTACGGTGCTGAAAGGCTTTGATCCGACAGGATCTTATTTTATGGCGAACGGTTTCAGCGGTGGGTATTTCGGTATGCAGGTTAATTCCGCCACCGAGCGGCGCATCCTTTTTTCCGTGTGGAGTCCTTACGAAACCGACAATCCGGATCAGATACCGGAAGAATATCGCGTGAAGCTCGTGCGCAAGGGCGAAGGCGTTACAATCAACGATTTCGGCAACGAAGGTTCGGGCGGACAAAGTTTTTTGGTGTACAATTGGAAAGCCGGGAATACATACCGCTTCCTCAACCGCATTCGTCCAGTTGAAAACGGATACACGGAATATACCGCCTATTTTTTCGCGCCCGAAACCGGACGATGGCGGTTGATAGCCCAATGGAGGCGTCCGAAAACGCAGTCCTATTACAAGGGGGCGCATTCTTTCCTTGAAAATTTCGACAACAATATGGGGCACGTTACCCGTAAGGCTTATTATCGTAACCAATGGGTTTATACAACGGACGGGCAATGGGTGGAACTGCTCGACGGAAAATTCACGGTGGACGCAACCGGCAGACCGGGCTGGCGTATGGATTACAAAGGAGGATTGGAAGGAAAAGGCTTTTTCCTGCAAAATTGCGGTTTTTTCAACGACTATGTACCTGCCGATACGGAATTTCGGCGTGCCTCGTCAGGCAAACCACCCAAAGTGAACCTGAAAAAGATAGAGGGGATTGAGAAATAAAATGCCTGCTTGTATATCATAAAATTAGGATAATCCGCAAGATTCCCCCTATATTTAAAACGATGTGTCATTCGGCTGGCACGTTCGTTAAATAGAAAAAATATCCCAACTGTTTATTTATAAAATAATTGGGATATTTTTTATTTTAGAGATATTTTTGTTTCATTTTCGAACTTATTTTGCGGAAAAAACATCAAAGCAAGGACGCGGCTACTTTGCGAATGTTTGACATACGATTTGCAAGGGCTTTGTCCTGCCGTACAATCTGCATATTGTATTTCAACTGCATTCGCATAAGCAAATCGGCACTTATGCCCAATGCCGCCTCAAACAGCATCGCGGTATTGGCTGTAAGCGGACGCCGCTCGTTCAGTATATCGTTTAATGCCGTGTAAGGAATTCCCATTTGTTTTGCCAAAGCACTTTGTGAAATCTTACGGTATTCAATTTCTTCTTTCAGCAATTCTCCCGGATGCGTTGGGCAGAATCCATATCCTAAATTAGCCATAATCAATTTATTTATAATGGTTTGACAATTCTAAAATGTTGCAAATCGTTAGAATCGTTTCCGATTCTATTTTGTTTGTCGTGAACTCAATGCGATATTGGTCGTTTACACGGATGGAAGAAATCCCTTTTTTATCGCCCTTCAACACTTCGTAATGAAGCGAACGGATGGGGTATAAATCCTCAACGCTCTCGGCGTCTTCGAGGGTTTCAACACGCAACTTGTAGCGTTTTATTACATCCGGTTGGAAACGGTGTTTTTTATCCGTTGTTTTTCCTTTGTAATAGAGGTCGGACAAGTATTCTTCTTCAAAATGAATTTCCATACCGCTTATTGATTCGGGTACAAAGATATGTATTTTTTTGATATACACAAAAAAAGTGTATATTTTTCAGCTTGCTTGTATCGAATTAATTACAAGTGCAATTGATATATTTTTAATCAATCCTCAAACCAAAAGGCATTTTCCACGTCTTTGATATACTTTTGGATATTTTTATTGCCTTTTTCTGTTACCAAAAAAGAGACAGAAAGGATTCCGCCCCATTTTACCATGAACAAATCCATCTCGTGTGTATATTTGCCCATATATACCGCTTTCGGGTTTTTAATGGGATAGGTAATCACGTATTGTGCACTAAAAGCTTTCTTTGCCTTCTTTTGATATAAACAACTAAAAAAATCATATATATCAATTAGTTACGTTGCGGAACTGTGCCGAAAAATGGCTTTTTAATGTGGCTGTTCCATCAAGATGGGTTGTAGAAAAGAAGTAAGGACTAAAACAGGATAGTCCCTATTTTAGTCCCCTTGATTTACAATCGACTGACAGTCAATATTTATTGCGGAGAGGACGGGATTCGAACCCGTGAAGCCCTTTAGGAGCTTACACGCTTTCCAGGCGTGCCTCTTCAACCACTCGAGCACCTCTCCGAAACGCTTTTTTGAAAAACGGGTGCAAGTTACGAAAAAAAAATCATTTGGAAGCCGTTTTGAATTATTTCATACGATTATTTTTACCCCTATCATTTAGCCCACACTTCCTTCCAAACTGATTTGGAGCAGTTTTTGCGCTTCCACCGCAAATTCCATCGGGAGTTTGTTCACGACTTCTTTCACGTAGCCGTTCACGATAAGCCCGATAGCCTCTTCTTCGCCCAATCCGCGTTGGTTGCAGTAAAAAATCTGATCTTCGCTGATTTTTGAGGTGGTGGCTTCGTGTTCCATAATCGCCGTGGGGTTTTGAACGTCGATATAGGGGAAGGTGTGCGCACCGCAATGATCGGTTAGCAGCAGGCTGTCGCATTGCGAGTGGTTGCGGGCGTTTTCGGCTTTTTTCGAGATTTTTACCAATCCCCGGTAGCTGTTTTGGCTGTTCCCTGCCGAAATCCCTTTCGAGACGATGCGGCTGCGGGTGTTTTTCCCGAGATGGATCATCTTTGTCCCGGTGTCCGCCTGTTGGAAGTTGTTGGTTACGGCAACCGAATAAAATTCGCTGACGGAATTGTCGCCTGCGAGGATACACGAGGGGTATTTCCACGTGATGGCTGAGCCGGTTTCGACTTGCGTCCACGATATTTTGGCGTTGTCGCCCTTGCAGATGCCACGTTTGGTAACGAAATTGTAAATGCCGCCGCGCCCTTCCTTGTCGCCCGGATACCAGTTCTGCATGGTTGAATACTTCACTTCGGCGTTTTCCTGCGCGATAATTTCCACGATGGCGGCGTGAAGCTGATTTTCGTCGCGCATCGGGGCGGTGCAGCCTTCGAGGTAGCTCACGTAGGCGTTGTCGTCGGCAACGATGAGCGTGCGCTCAAACTGTCCGGTGTTGGCGGCGTTGATGCGGAAATAAGTCGATAGTTCCATCGGGCAGCGAACGCCTTTCGGAATATAGACGAACGAGCCGTCGCTAAACACCGCCGAGTTGAGGGCGGCATAAAAATTGTCGCGGTAAGAAACCACTGTCCCCAAGTATTTCCGAATCAAGTCGGGGTGCTGTTTCACGGCTTCGCTGAACGAGCTGAATATCACGCCTTTTTCCGCCAGCGTTTCCTTGAAGGTGGTTTTTACGGATACGCTGTCCATCACGGCGTCCACGGCTACGCCCGAAAGCTGTTTTTGCTCTTCGAGCGGGATTCCGAGCCGTTCAAAAGTCCTCAACAGTTCGGGATCAACTTCTACGAGGCTTTTTGGACCGGCTTTTTTTCGGGTGGGATCGGCGTAGTAGATGATATTTTGGTAATCAATTTCGGGAATGCTGAGGTGCGCCCACGAGGGCAGTTTCATCGTCAGCCAGTGGCGATAAGCTTTCAGGCGGAAATCCAAGAGCCATTCGGGTTCTTCTTTTTTGGCGGAAATCAGCCGGATAATGTCCTCGTTCAGTCCCTTTTCGATGAGTTCGGTATGAACGTTGGTTTCAAAGCCATATTTATAATCCGTTGTCGTTAAATCAGTTAATAATTTATCCTGATCCACTTCTCCCGGCTTGTTTTTTATCGTGTCTATGTTGTTTCGCTGCATAATTCAATTGGTGGTTTGAAAACGGAATGCAAAGGTGCATAAATTTTCGCAGATTATTGAGAAACTGCGTTGAAATTTTTCATCAACAGTTTCTATAACAAATCAAATGAAGTCGTCGCGAAATATCGCAGGGAAGAAGAATGCCGTATAATATAGTGCCACCATCGAGAAATGAGGCATTTCTTAAAAGTCTTATTTTTAGCTGATTTTTTGTTCATAATGTTTTGTTTATAAATAATTTACTGCCGATGAATTGCCCTGCCACCACAAGCGCAATGAACAACGGAATAAAAAAATTTGGTGTATTCAACCACAATCGCAATGGAACGATAAGCGGAATAGAGGCGTGAATGAGGAAAAACCACATAAAAGAAAATTTTTTGTATTTCCTTCGCCACAAGCCCAACGGGATATTGAGAAAAAATGCTGCCAAAGACACGATTACGACGTTCATAGCGATTTGATATAAAAATAAATAATCGTTGTCAAAAAACTTGCGGCGATAAGTGTTGCATACGAATGGCTGATGATTTTGAGCCGTATTGTCCACTTCGAGTTGTTTAAGCCCACGCTCTGAAACGAACTCCAAAAGCCGTGCGTAAGGTGCAACGTGAGAGCCAAAATCCAAACGATATACATTATTGCGTTTATCGGATTGCTGAGAACTTCAACAACTAATTCAGAGCCTTTTACCACCTCCAGTCCTGTCCATTCGCGCAGCTGCATTTTTGCCCAAAACTGCGAAAGATGTACCGCCAAAAATCCAAGCACCACCAAGCCCAAAACGAGCATATTTTGCAGAGCCCAACTCATTTTTGTTTTGTTGCCGACACCGTATTTTTCCGTTCCACGCGCCTTGCGATTTTGCCAAGTCAGCACAAACGCAAAGGCGATATGCACCGCAAAACCCACCGCCAAAACAGGCACCATAACCTGCACAATAGGGTTTGTCTCCATAAATTCACAAGCCTTGTCGTATGCTTCGAGCGAAAGAACGGCGACAAGATTTATTGCTGCGTGCAGTGTGAGAAACAAAATTAAAAACAGTCCTGATATGCTCATTATCAGTTTTTTAGTGATAGAGGATAATTGTGTTGGTTTCATCTCTGAAATTTTTGATGTAAAAATAGATCACAAAATTGTCGATTCTACAAAACTGCTGTATTTGTAAGCGGTTACAAAGTTGTAATTACTTTCTTTGTTGTAATTCCATAAAAACAATTATCTTTGCATTTGCTCCGTAATTTTTAATTTGGATTTGAATTTATGGCTTGTACAAAATGTTCGGGACACGGCGATTGCAGTAGTTTTTTTGTTCCGCTCAACGATTTGATGAGCGTTTTGAACGGAAAATGGAAGATGCGGCTTATTTTGTGTTTGGCAAATGAGCAGAAACATTTCAACGAGATATGGAAATGTCAGGGAATATCGCCGCGTATTCTTTCCAAAGAACTGAAAGAGTTGGAATTAAACGGTATTTTAACACGCACCGAACTTAACGACAATCTGAAATCCGTCGTCTATTCGCTTACCGAACAAGGCGTAGAACTTGTGCCGATTATTCTGCAACTGCAAAAATGGGGGACACGGCATCGGGAAAGTATTTTATGTGCAATGAATGCCATTGAAAATCAATAAAATACTTGTTGTTATAAATTGTGGCAGGATCAATAAAATAAAACAGTCCCTAACCCTCAAAAAACGTTTTTGTGTTTGTTAATTTGCCTAATAATCAATATCTTTGTAGCAATAACGTATAAATAGAAATACGATGAATAAATGGACTGAATACAGCATCGAATACGCCAACCAGCGTTCCTATCTTGACGACCTTTTTGCTGTTTATCCCACTATTCCCGACGGAATATGCGAGATAAACGTGGGGGCTGGCATCCCGTATGGGAACAACTATCGGGTAGGAAAGACATCTCTCGACGATTTATTTGCCGTGTATCCAACCATTCCCGACGGAATACGCGAGATAAACGTGGGGATAGGCATCCCGTCAGGGATGCATCTATCGGTAGAAAAGACATTTATCCCCCATTCCTGCATTCCGTCAGGAATGCAACCAATTATCAACCAATTAATTAATTGATAATGGCAAATACATTCACACAAATACATATTCACACCGTTTTTGCCGTGCAGAACCGAATATCGTTGATTACGACATCGTGGCAAAATCAATTATATATGTACATCACAGCCATTATCCAAAAACACGGACACAAGGTTTTGGCAATCAGCGGAATGCCCGATCACGTTCATATATTATTTGGTTTTCGCCCGACGCAAGCCCTTTCCAACCTCATTCAAGAGGTAAAACGGGATTCGTCCGA
>JAISYO010000031.1 GCA_031269865.1 Dysgonamonadaceae bacterium
CGAGGTGTTCAACCAACTTCCCAAATGGCAGGCAATGTCGGGCAATATCCTGAAAATGCCCGTTGTAGTGCGCGTTTCGGTTGGTTCAAAATACGGCGCACAGCACTCGCAGGACTGGACTTCGCTCGCAGCCCACATTCCGGGATTGAAAGTAGTATTCCCCGTTACGCCTTACGATGCCAAAGGATTGATGAACAGCGCATTGCAAGGCACAGACCCCGTAATTTATTTCGAGAGCCAACGAATTTATGAAATCGGCGAACAGTTTCACAGTGAGGGCGTTCCGGCAGGATATTACGAAATCCCCATCGGCGAACCCGACATCAAACGTGCAGGCAAGGACGTTACGATTCTTACCATCGGTGCCACGCTCTACCGCGCCCTCGACGCTGCGAAAATCTTGGAGGAAAAGTACGGAATGAGTGCCGAAGTGATTGACGCCCGCTCGCTTGTGCCGTTCAACTACGAAAAGGTGGTTGAATCGGTCAAGAAAACCGGACGCATCGTCGTTGCAGGCGACGCTACGGCACGCGGCTCGTTCCTCAACGACCTTGCACGCAACATCACCGACCTCGCGTTTGACTATCTCGACGCCCCCGTAGCTGTTCTCGGCTCGCGCGACTGGATAACGCCCGCCTACGAATTGGAATACGCCTTCTTCCCGCAGGTAGAGAGTTTCCTCGACATCATCCACGAGAAAATCGTCCCCCTTAAAGGACACGTGCCGGTGCAGAATTTCACTGCGGCGGAACAAATGAGGAGGGCGAAGGCTGGGATATAATAGTTTTCATTACCAACGGCATCGCTGAAAGGTGGTGTCGTCGGTAAAAATTAAAAAATGCTACAACTAAATAATTAAATCATTATGAATAGAAAAGATAGAATTACAAGACAGTTACAAGTAGAAAAAGGGGTGTTCATCAATCCGCGTCAATATCAAATATCGCGTTGAGTTTACCGTCAAACAGACTGAAACAGAGCCTATCGCAACAATATGCAATATTGAAAAATTGTCAAAACATTATAAATAAGACGATTATGATACAATTAAATGGAATAGATTCGCAAATGATAGCAAACAACCTGATGCCTTTCGAGCCGGTGCATCCGGGGGAGTTGCTGAAAAACGAGATAGAGTTTCGCGGCATTTCGCAGCGCAAACTTGCTAAACAACTGGGAGTTTCGTATTCCGTTCTCAATGAAATACTGAACCGTAAGTGCCCGGTAACGACAGAGTATGCGCTGTTGTTTGAGGCGTTGTTGGATATTGAAGCCGCGATGCTGGTAAAGATGCAGGCAGATTACAACCTGCAAGTAGCCCATAGCGACAAAACTTTTGCCAACCGCCTGTCGGAAATCCGAAAATTTGCCGCCGCGGCGGTGTTTTGATAACAAACTGATATTCTCGGCTCATAAACCTAAAAATCTTCAAAAAAATGATCAAAGTAAATGCACACCTGCATACCCCTTATTCGTTCAGCGCGTTTCGCGACATTGACGATGCGTTGGATAGGGCAGTAGCAGAGCAGGTAAAAGTGGTGGGCGTCAATGATTTTTATTCCACCTCGGCTTATCCGGCTTGGGACGAAGGCTGTAAAAAACGCGGGCTGTATCCGCTTTTCGGCATCGAATTTATCTCGCTCAACGAAGCCGATCAACGCGCCGGACTTCGCGTGAACGATCCGGGCAATCCCGGACGCACATATTTGAGCGGTAAGGGAATGTCCTTTCCTTTTCGATTGGCAGAGCCTTATGCCTCGCAACTGGCTGGGGTGGTGCGCGAAAGCAATGCGCAGGTGGAAGCGATGTGCCGAAAGCTGAACGAATTGCTGAAAGAAAAAAATATGGGATTATCGCTTGATTTTGAGTGGATTAAAAACACATTGGCTAACGGGCTGATTCGCGAACGCCACTTGGCAAAAGCCTTGCGCTTGAAAGTGTATGAGGCTTGCGGCGCGGAAGGCAACGGCATTAAAGCCCTGCTCGAGAAACTTTTTGGGGGAAAAGCCTTGCAATCGGACAGCGATAATATCGCCGGGGTGGAAAACGAAATTCGCGGAAACTTGCTCAAAGCGGGTGGCGTGGCTTTCGTCCCCGAAACGCCCGAAGCCTTCCTGCCGATGGCGACGGTGCAAAAAATCATTCTTGCGGGTGGCGGAATACCCACCTATCCGTTTTTGGCGGACGACACCAAAGGCAATTACACCGATTTTGAGGCTGATTTACAAAAAGTTGCCACTCAATTGGCTGAGCGCGGATTTCACTCGGTGGAATTCATCACTACGCGCAACGAGGTGCATCTGCTCGAAAAATACGCCGCTTACCTTTACGAACAAGGTTTCGTGGTAACTTTTGGCAGCGAACACAACACGCCCGCAATGGAGCCGATAGAACTTTTTGCCCGTGGCGGAGTGGCTTTAAGCGATAAATTGCAGGAAATCAATTACAAAGGCGCGTATGTTGTTGCCGCGCATCAATATCTTGTGGCGCAGGGGCTTAGTGGTTACGTAGATGCCGGCGGAATGGCGGATATTGCTCATAGAGAAGACTTTGAACAACTTGGGAATAAATTGATTTTAGGATAAAAATGAAACGTATTATTGCATTGAAAATCTTGTTGTTTTTGGCAGTCGGCATCGTGCTGACTTCCTGCGCAACGCTGCTTTCCGGGCAGGCTTACGTTATGTCCATCGAGTCGGATTTGCCCGATGCAAGCATTCGGATCAACGATGAAAGCACCTTCAAATTACCGGCAAAAATTGCGGTTACGCGCTCGAAAAAAGATCTTGCCGTCAGCGTTTTGCAGAATGAATCGGTAATAAACGAAACGATTCTTGAACCCAAAATAAGACACAGCTTTATCGGGCAAGTATTTTATGGCGATCCCTATTTTATTTTTGATTTGCTCATTGATTCAAAATACAACAAGAGATACACTTATGGCGATCGCTTGAATGTTGATTCATTGGGGAATATAGAAAATTTCATAGGGTTAGAAAAACTGTTATCAAACCGATATGCCGATTTGTTTCTAAACCACAATAAAAAAGGGAATATCAACCTTTTGGTATCGAACCCCGCAGTCGATTTTTACCGCTTGGCGCCAATTGGCGAGCCAATACAAAAGAGAATGAGTGCTGTTCTTGGTTTGGGCGTCGGTGGGGAATATTTTTACAAAGACAATAAATCGCTGCAACTCAAAGGCGATGCTTTCGCGCTTGTTTCTTTCGGCGAGAACTATCCAAGCTACGGTTGTTCCGCTCAAAATGTGAGCTTGACGGACAATCTTTATCGCAAGCGATTTTCGTTTGGTTACGGATTGAATTATGCGAAAAACACCTTTGTTTCACACGCTTACAGTTATTATTCTAAACCATTGGAAGAACTTGAAGAGGGCGAAGAACCCGTATTGATAGACGTTGAGGGCTATTCCAAAACCAATAATTTGTTGGGTTTGGCGTTAAACATGTATTACCGTTTTACAAACAATTTTTATCTCGGCGTGGTTTATCGCCCTTCGTTTTTGGAATTGTCGAAACTGAAAATGAAGAACGAACACACCGTCAGCATTGATTTGACGTGGAAAATAAATTTAAAGAAATAATATAATGCAAGAACTTGAAAATCTGATAGAAATTTCGCGCTTTTATGGCGCAGACAACCGTTTCGTGATTGCGGGGGGCGGAAATACCTCGTACAAGAACGACGACAAGATTTGGGTAAAAGCGAGTGGTTCGTCTTTGGCAACGATTACCGAAGACGGTTTTGCGGTGCTCGATCGCAAAAAACTCAACCCGATGGCGGACAAGGTGTATAGCGCGGTTGCCGCCGAACGTGAGGAAGAAGTGAAAAACGATCTCGCCGCCGCCACCATCACGAAAGGCAAACGCCCCTCGGTGGAAACCTCAATGCACAATGTCATCGGCTACGCCTACGTGGTGCATCTGCACCCCACTGCCGTAAACGGCTTGATGTGCGCCCAAAACGCCGAGAGCGATTTGAAAAAACTTTTCGGGGAAAAAGCCCTTTTCGTGGAATACACCGATCCCGGCTACGTGCTTTTCAAAAAAGTAGATGATAAAATCCGCGCATACCGCGCAGCATTCGGCGAAGAACCACAAGTCATCTGGTTGCAAAACCACGGTATTTTTGTGGCTGCCGACACGACGGCGGAAATCAAAAAAATCTACGAGGACATTTTGGAAAAATTGAATGCGAGGGCGAAAGGTAATGTTGAAAATGTTGAAAAAGAAGGGCGTATGCAATACGCTACGACGATTCCTGCCATTCGTTCTCTTCTTTCCCAAACCTCGCTGAAAACCTTGAAAGTCCGCAACAACGCGCTCACGCAATTTTTCTCTGAAAACATTGACGAACAGAAGAATATAGCGAAGCCGTTTACGCCCGACGCCATTGTTTATTGCAAATCGCAGTACCTTTTTATCAATGAAACGGAACCCGAAAAAATCATCGAAGCCGTAAAGTTGTCCATTGAAAATTATCCATCATCAATGCTGAAAGTGCTTTTAATCAAGGGTATCGGCTTGGTTGCGGTGGGCGACAATGCGGCGCTGTGCGACACGATTTTGGATGTGTTTGAAGATGCGATGAAAATTGCGTTTCTGGCAAAATCCTTCGGCGGAGCGCACCCGATGACACAGGCGCAGATTGATTTCATCGACAATTGGGAGGTGGAAAATTATCGGCGCAGCGTAGCCGCAGGAAAAACGGCTGGGCGTGCCGAAAACAAAACAATCATTGTTACGGGTGCGGCGCAGGGCTTTGGCGAAGGCATTGCGCGGTGCTTGCTGAAAGAGGGCGCGAACATTGT
This sequence comes from Dysgonamonadaceae bacterium, assembly GCA_031269865.1. Taxonomy (GTDB): domain Bacteria; phylum Bacteroidota; class Bacteroidia; order Bacteroidales; family Dysgonomonadaceae; genus JAISUH01. The sequence continues at coordinate 4,832 of JAISYO010000031.1, forward strand.
CGTTGCCGATTTGAACGAGGCGGTGGGGCAGGCGGCTGTCGAAAATTTCAACAAATTGACGAAATCCAACCGCGCCATTTTCGTGAAAACCAACGTGGGCGACATTCCGAGCATCGAAAATCTGGTAAACGAAACGATTGCCAACTTTGGCGCAATCGACTGTTTCATCAGCAACGCGGGCGTTCTTCGCGCAGGTGGGTTGGAGGAAATGACGCCCGAAAATTTTGAGTTCGTTACGAAAATCAATTATAATGCTTATTTTTATTGCGTTAAGGTGGTTAGCCAAGTGTTAAAGTTGCAAACGAGATACGCTTCGGAAGATTATTACGCCGACATCATCCAAATCAATTCCAAATCGGGGTTGAGGGGCAGCAAAGCCAATTTTGCCTATGCAGGAGGAAAATTCGGCGGCGTGGGGCTTACGCAGTCTTTCGCGCTCGAATTGGCGCATTTCCGCATCAAGGTAAATTCCATTTGCCCCGGCAATTTCTACGAAGGTCCGCTTTGGAGTAACCCCGAAAACGGGCTGTTTGTGCAATACCTGAACGCCGGAAAAGTGCCCGGAGCAAAGAATATCGAGGACGTGAGGGCGTTTTACCTTGCGCAAGTGCCGATGAAAAAAGGTTGCTCGCCCGAAGACGTTACCAAAGGTGCGTTGTACCTGATGGATCAGTGCGGCGAAACGGGGCAGGCGTTGCCGATAACGGGGGGGCAAGTGATGCTTTCGTAGAAACAGAATCAAGAGCCAAGATATTAGAGGACAAGGTAAAATTTTGAAAATGAAAAATATATTACTGATTTTAGGAATGTTTGTATTATTGTCGTTTTCTATAACTCGCAATAATCGGAAGAATATTTTGGGCATTTGGTGGGACGCAAACGACAAAGATGCCCCTGCCGCTGAGTTCGCGATACGCGATTCTACTATTTGGTATGAAAATACCAACGAAGAATATAAATATCAATTAAAAAAAGATTCTTTGATTGTATTTTTTCCTGATGATGTTTTGCGTTTCAAAATTGAGAAACTGACAAAAGATACGCTTGTTTTGAAAAGCGAGTATGGAAAAGGAATATATATTAAAAAGGTTTTTAACATCTAAAAAATATGAAAACAAAAGCAGTACGGTTATACGGAAAAGGCGATTTGCGAATGGAAGAATTTGAGCTTCCGCAAATCAAGGATAATGAAATTTTGGCGAAAGTGGTGTCCGACTCGTTGTGTATGTCGTCGTACAAGGCGCAAAGTCAGGGTACCGATCACAAGCGTGTGCCTGACGATGTGGCTGAAAACCCGATTATTATCGGGCACGAATTTGCGGGCGAACTTGTGGATGTGGGCGCAAAATGGGCGCACAAATTCCACGCGGGCGATAAATTTTCCATTCAGCCCGCGCTGTATTACGAGGACGGTCCGGTGGGCGTGCTTTCCGCGCCCGGTTATTCGTACAGACACATTGGTGGCGATGCCACTTACGTGATCATTCCCAACGAGGTAATGGAAAAAGGCTGCCTCTTGGCTTACAAGGGCGAGGGTTTTTATCCCGCGTCGTTGTCTGAACCGCTTTCCTGCGTTATCGGCGCGATGCACGCCAATTATCACACCACGCCCGGCTCGTATATCCACAAAATGGAAATTGTCGATGGCGGAAAAATGGCGGTTCTCGCGGGTGTGGGACCGATGGGCTTGGCTGCCATCAATTACGCGCTGCGCCGCGAAGATCGCAAACCCGCGTTGCTTGTCGTTACCGATGTGGCGCAAGATCGCTTGGATCGCGCAGCGACGATTTACACGGTAGATTTCGCCAAAAAACGTGGCATAGATTTGCGCTATATCAACACCGGAAAAATGGAAAATCCGGTGGAAGAGCTGAAAGCGATCAGCGGTGGCACGGGCTACGACGATGTGTTTTGTTTCGCGCCCGTGAAACCCGTTGTGGAACAAGCCGATGCGATTTTGGCGTTCGACGGCTGCCTCAACTTTTTTGCCGGTCCGGGCGATCCGAAGTTCAGTGCGATGTTCAATTTTTACAATGTGCATTACGCTTACACTCACGTTGTTGGCACGAGCGGCGGCAACACCGACGATATGAAAGAGGCGTTAGAATATATGGGCAAGGGGCTTGATCCCGCGGGTTTGGTAACGCACATTGGCGGATTGGACGCCGTGGCGGAAGCAACGAAGCGCTTGCCCTGCATACCCGGCGGTAAAAAACTGATTTACACGCATATCGAAATGCCACTCACGGCTATTTCGGACTTCGCGGAATTGGGGAAGGCAAACGAATTGTTTAAAGCCCTCGCCGAAATATGCAGTCGCCACAACGGATTGTGGAGTGTGGAAGCGGAATCCTGCCTGTTGAAATCAATGAATGCGTGATAGCCGATGAAGATTATTTCTTACAACGTAAACGGTATCCGCTCGGCAATCGGCAAGGGTTTTTATGAGTGGCTCGAAGCGGAAAATCCTGATATAATCTGCTTGCAGGAAACCAAGGCTCAACCGGAACAAATTGACGTTCTTTGGTTTAAAGAACTCGGCTACGATTCCTATATCAATTCCGCCCAAAAAAAAGGTTACAGCGGAACGGCGATTTTTTCAAAAATAAAACCGCTCGCCGTGAAAATGGACTTCGACAAGGTTTTTGACGGCGGACAATTTATCGACAGCTATGGCGATGTGTCGCGTGAAGGACGGATAACGGCGTTGGAATTCGACGGTTTTTTTCTGCTGTCCGTTTATGTGCCGAACGCGAAAGGCGATTTGTCGCGCCTCGCCCTGCGTCACGATATTTGGGACGTGCGCCTGCTCGAATATATTACCCTGCTCGAAAAGACAAAGCCCGTCCTGATGTGTGGCGATTTGAACGTCGCCCACCGCGAAATTGATCTTGCCAACCCCAGGCAGAACGAAAAAAACGCGGGCTACACCCCCGAAGAACGCGAGGGTTTCAACAATTTTATGGCGCACGGATTGGTAGATGTTTTCCGCCATTTTTACCCCGGCACGGTTAAATACACGTGGTGGAGTATGCGCTCAAACGCACGCGCAAAAAATATCGGGTGGCGCATCGACTACTTCGTTTGCTCTGCCAATTTTATCGGCAAGATAAAAGACACGGAAATTTTGGACGGCGTTACGATGAGCGATCATTGCCCGGTGGGGGTGGAAATTTGAGTTTGGATGTTTAGGGTTTGGAAGTTTGGGCGTTTTTTTGAATTGAGAATTGAGAATTGAGAGGAAGGGGCGTTTAGGTATAAGGCTGAAAATCTTATCGTGCAGTTGTGGAACGGACACTTGCAATCTTGGGTGTCGATAACAACAAGGTTTTCCTGCTTTTTTGCCTACGCCATTCCTTTGTAAATAAAAAAGGCGCGGACTGCAAATCCGCGCCAACGAGGGAAATCCCTAATTTTGAAACAGTTTCTCAATCAATTCAGCACAATCTCGTCCACAAAAACAAAAGCCTTTTTGTCTTTTCCGGGGTGCCATTGCGGTATGAAAGAGGGTTTTACCGTGATGCGGAAATAGCGTGCCGTTGCGGGATCGAAATTGATTTCCTGCTTCATTACCCCGCTCCAATTTTCTTTGTGGTTGTCGAAAAACGTCCCTTTTTTCAGCGCAGTGAAATTTTTGCCGTCGCCGGACGTTTCAAGGGCGATTTCGCTCGCGCCGAAAATCCAGTCGCCGGTAACCACGCAACAATTTATCTTGGCGTTCGACACAGTGGTGGGTTCCAGCATATCAATGGTGGCGATGAGATCGTTGCGTTGAAATCCGAGCCATTTTCCGGTTTGGTAATACGTGTTGTTCCCCAAAATGCCGTCCACGAGCGTTGCCGCGCCTTTGAAGGTGTAATTGGGGGCGGGGGTGGCTTGCAGTTCGATGGGCTTGAAAGTGGATTTGCTGACGGACACTTTTTCTTCGAAAACGCGGCTGCTCTTGTCGTTGTCGCGAATTGCCACCGCTTTGATGTCGGCACTTTCCTTCACGTTGAATTTCCCATCGTAGTGGGTTGATTTTTTCGTGGGCGTCGAGCCGTCCAAGGTGTAATAGATGGGCGCGTCGTCGAGGGTAAAAAACGCCACGTTGAGCGAATTAGTCTGAAAATCAGCCGTCAAGTCTGCCTTGATGTCGAGAATGTGTTTGGCGTAGTTGTAGCCCAGCTTGTCGTACAAGTTGGTTTGGTGGGACAGTCGCGTCAGGAAATCGGCGTAATCCTTCTTTTCGGGGGCAGTCCATTGCACTTCGCACATAGCGGTAAGGCGCGGAAGCAGCATATATTCCACGTGTTCGGGGGTGGCGACGTATTCCGTCCAGAGGTTGGCTTGTGCGCCGATGATGTGCTTTTTCTGTTCGGGCGTGAGTGTTTCGGGGACAGGTTCGAAGCTATATACTTTTTCCAGAGGTAGATAGCCTCCGATGCCAAAGGGTTCGTTGTCGATGTCCTTCGTTTGGTAATAATCGAAATAGCAATGAGAGGTGGGTGTCATAATAACGTCGTGTCCCAATTGGGCAGCCTCAATCCCGCCTTCTATTCCGCGCCACGACATAACGGTGGCGTTGGGCGCGAGCTTGCCTTCGAGAATCTCGTCCCAGCCGATGATTTGCCGTTCGTGATCGTTCAGAAATTTTTCGATGCGAGCCGTAACGTAGCTCTGCAAATAGTGTTCTTTGCTATGTTTGGCATCGCCCTTCAATCCGAGAGCTTTGATACGCGCCTGACACTTAGGACATTCTTCCCAACGAACTTTCGGACATTCGTCGCCACCGATGTGAATGTATTCCGAAGGGAACATTTCCATCACTTCCGCCAGCACGTTTTCGAGAAAGGTAAAGGTGCTGTCGTTGCCCGGACAAAGCACGTCGGGGAACACGCCCCAAGTCTTTCCCACTTCATAAGGACCGCCCGTGCAGCCGAGTTGTGGATACGCCGTCAGCGCGGCGAGCATATGTCCGGGGAGATCGATTTCGGGAACTACCGTGATGTAGCGTTCTTGCGCATATTTCACGACTTCGCGCACTTCGTCCTGCGTGTAGAATCCGCCGTGGGGCGTGCCGTCGTATTCCCCGGTGTTTTTGCCGATGACGGTTTCGGTGCGCACCGAACCGATTTCTGTAAGTTTGGGGTATTTTTTTATTTCGATGTGCCAGCCTTGATCGTCAGTCAAGTGCCAATGGAAGCGGTTGATGTTGTGCAGGGCGAGCAAGTCGATGTATTTCTTGATGTAATCAACGGGCTGAAAATGGCGTGCCACGTCGAGCATCGAACCGCGATAGGCGAAGCGCGGGGAATCCTCGATGCTTACGGGGGGGTAATATACGCCGCCTTTTACAATCGGGGTGGCTTTCCGCAGGGTTTGAATCCCGTAGAAAACGCCTGCTTCGCTCGCGCCGGAGATTTCGATGAAGTTTTGACTTATTTTCAGCCGATAGGCTTCGGGATTGGGCTGTTCGTCAAGCCCAAGCGTGAGGACAATGGCGTTTTTTTCGGGCGAAGCCGTGGTAATCGCGGGTTTGAAGCCGGTTATCGTTCCCAGATATTCCGCGAGGAATTGGGCGTTCCGATCCATATTTTCGTTCCCTTCGGGGACGACAATTTTGGTGGACGACGACAATGTGAATGCCTCGCCTTCCCCGTTCTTGATTTCAGAGGGTAGGGGAATCACGTTGTAATTGGCATGTGAGGACTCTTTCGGGCTGCTGTCGCAAGAAAAAAGTGCCGTTGCGAGGGCAAGGGCGAAAAATGTGTGATTGAAAGATTTCATATTGAATATATTAAATGGTTGTTTGAAAATATAATTGGACAAAAATACATTTTTTTTTGGGAAATTCAAAATTTTAATGCGGACAAAAGTCTTTTCGTCCTTTTGTCCTTTCGTCTTTTTTATCCCCTCAGCCTTTCCAGCGTTTTCCTTACTTTTTCGGCATCGGTAAGCAGTTGTTCGTATTCGTTGATGTTGATGTTCACGCCGCCCATCGAAACCGTCTGGTTGCGGTATTCCATACGGCTTTCGCGTGGCGAACGCGCCGAGAGATGAAATTCCCGCGCCCCGGTTTCCCGCGCTATTTTCTCGATGTTTGTTTCGTTGATACCGCTTCCCGGCATAATGATGATGCGATTACCATCCTGTTCTACAAGCTCTTTCAATAGCGGAATGCCTTGTTCGGCTTTCGGTTGTTGCCCCGATGTGAGAACCCTGTCGCAACCCAGCGAAATAATTTCTTCGAGGCTGTTGCGGGCGTTCCGCGTCATATCGAAAGCGCGGTGGAAGGTAACGCTCAAACCTTCCGCGGCGTCTATCAACTCGCGGTTTCGCAGTCTGTCCACGTCGCCTTGCGGTGTGAGGCAACCAATGACGATGCCGTCCACACCCAATTTCCGCGCCGTCTCAATGTCTTTCAGCATCGTTTTGTGCTCGACTGCCGAATAGAGGAAGTCGCCGCTTCGCGGACGGATAATCACGTGAAGTTTGATGTGCAACAGTTCACGCGCCAGCGCGATTTCCCCATACGAGGGCGTGGTTCCGCCTTCGGGAATCGCCGCGCAAAGTTCCACGCGGTACGCGCCACCTTTCTGCGCCTCTACGCAACTCGCCACGGAATTGGCGCAGACTTCGAGTTTGTAATCAGTTGTATTCATCGGGCTTTATTTATCACTTGTAAAATTCAGAACGGTTTTTTCAATAAATCTTGCACGTAATTTCTTTCGAAATCGTTGGGTTTCAACATCTTGTCATCGTAACGGATCAAGTCGATGTCGATAACCACGCGCCCTTTTTCCTTGTCTTCGGGTTTCCTGCCCATATCCGCCTCGATTTGTTTGGCGCGTTTGCCGATTTCTTGGGCTGTTTCGTCCGAAGAAAAAACCGCCAGCAGATTCAAAAACTCGCCTTTGTATTTTTTACCGTAAGGCTTGCTCGTACAACTATCTGAAAACCTAACGTTTGGAAAAACAGCCTTGATTTGCCGTTTCGCCTTCTCGGTATTTCTTTTTGCGTAACTGTTGGATCCGATGCTCAATAAGATGTCGTGCATTGCGAAAAATTAAAAAACAAAGATAGGGAAAAAGATGAAAAGACGAAAGGACAAAAGAGAATTGAGAATTAAAAATTTTTTAGAGCCTTGATTCTTGGCTCTTGGTTCTCAATTGAACGCCCAAACGTCCGAACTCGTAAAAAATTGCCGATATTTTTCTTCAATACAAAAAAAAGTCGTAAACTTGTAAAAATATCCGTTACACCCTAAAAAATCGTATTATGCAAAAGAAAACATTTTTATCGTTCCTGTTTTTATGCGCCGCGTTCTATTCGCTTACCGCGCAACAGAAAGAATATACCAAGCCGGCGTTGAGCAACCCCGATTCTTGGTCGTTAATCTTATTGCCTGATCCTCAGAGTTATATTAAGTTCGATTACAACCAGCCGATTTTCGAGCTGATGACGGCGTGGATCGCCCGCAACGCCGAACCACTTCGCATCGGGCTGACGCTTTGCACGGGCGATCTCGTGGAACAAAACGCCCTGCTCGTCCCCAACGGCGTAGGTGGCAACCAAACCGGGACGCAACAATGGACAGCCGTGTCGCGTGCCTTCAACCGTCTCGACGGCATCACGCCCTATATCCTCGCCACCGGAAACCACGATTTCGGCATTGTGAGCGCGGAAAATCGGCGGACGCAGTACGACAAGTATTTTCCGGCGGAAAAAAATCCGCTCAGCCAAAAGATGCTTCGCGCCGCAGGGACGAATGCCGACGGCGAGCCTTCGCTTATCAACGCCGCCTACGAGTTTGTTTCACCGCAGGGACAAGCCTATCTCGTTGTGGTGTTGGAATTTGCGCCACGCGATGAAACCCTCGAATGGGCAAAAAAACTCGTGGCTCAGGACAAATACGCCAAGCACAGGGTTATCCTGCTCACGCACACCTACATATCGCACCTGAAAGGCAATAGCAAACGCATCGAAAACGAGGGCTATAAGCTGAGCGGTCCGAATTGGGGCGAGGCGGTGTGGCAAAAACTCGTGCAGCCTTCGCGCAATATCGGGCTTGTCCTCTGCGGACATATCGCCGGTCCCGACGATTGGCAACAGTCTTGCGGTTACAGCACCGACAAGAACGTCGCCGGCAAGACCGTCCATCAGATGATGTTCGACACGCAAGCCCTCGGCGGAGGTTGGAACGGTAACGGTGGCGACGGTTGGTTGCGGATTTTGGAATTTCTGCCCGATGGCAAGACGGTAAAAGTGAGGACTTTCTCTCCGTTTTTCGCTGCTTCGCCCACCACGCAGCCTTTCGCGTGGAATAGGGAATCCTTCAATGAATTTTCGTTTGAGTGGGAATAGTAAAAAAACCATGCAAGGGGGACTTGCGCAACAATAGCGATTCTGTTTTATAGAATTTTTTATATCAAAAATTTTATAATTCAAAATTATTGTGTATCTTTGCATTCAAAATAAACAATGAATGAGAATTGTATCGCACCGGAAACTGAAAGATTTTCATGAAACGAAAGGACGAGAGGATTCCCGCGTTTCGCTCGAACGATGGTATCATTCCGCGTTGGCAGCCGAATGGAAAAACCTTTCGGATATAAAAGTTGAGTTTCCTACAACTGATTACACGGGCAACCAACACTATGTTTTCAACATAAAGGGCAACAAATACAGGTTGGTGGTGGTAATAAAATTCACGATGGGATACATTTTTATCCGTTTTGTGGGAACGCACGAGGAATACAATAAGATAGATTGTTCAACCATATAAAATTAAACGCAGGTATGGAAAAAATAACAAAAGAACAATATGAGTTTGCGCTCGAAAAGATTGAGGAACTTCTTCCGGTAGTTGATGACAACATTCCTGCCAACGACAAAACAGCCTTGGAATTGAGTGTTATGTCGGATATTGTGATAGCCTACGAAACGGCGCATTACCCGATTGGGAAACCGTCGGTTTCGGAACTGATAGAACTGTCGTTGGAAGAAAAAGGAATCACGCAGAAGGAATTGGCAAGCAGCATTGGCGTAAGTCCTTCTCGCATCAGCGATTATATCGCCGGACGTTCAGAGCCGACGTTGAAAATTGCCCGGTTATTGTGTATGGCGTTAAACATATCGCCGTCGGCGATGCTAAGGGTGTAAATGCCGTTTACACCCGCTTTCTTTTGCTTCGTTATGAATCAAGGACTAAAATTTCAATTAGATTTGCAGCTCAAAAGTTGCGTATATGCTGATCTCTGATTACTTTTGTAGCCGAATTTGAAAATAACAATCAATAAACCCATTATGCTGACAAAAATTCTGTCTATATCGGGGAAACCCGGACTGTATAAACTGCTTTCGACAGGGAAAAACCTGAACGTTGTAGAGTCGCTCGCCGATGGAAAACGGATTCCGGCTTACCTGCAAGAAAAAATGGTTGCTTTGAGCGACGTTTCAATCTACGCCAACGAAAGCGACGTGCCGTTGAGGGACGTGCTGAAAAAGATAAAGGAAAAAGAGGGGGGGCGGCAGGTTTCATTGTCGCCGAAGGCGCCGAACAAAGACTTTTTCGCGTTTATGCAGGAAGTGTTGCCCGATTACGACAAGGACAGGGTGTATGCCTCGGACATAAAGAAACTAATCAATTGGTATAACATACTGATTGATAGCAAAATTGATTTCGAAAATGAAGAAAAGGCGGAAACGCCCGAAGCCGAAAAAGAGGGGGCTTGATGCTGTCGTAACACGCACATTCCTAAATCCATACTAAAAACAAACGGGAATTGAACATAAAAAACCTTCTTACGCGCACCGGGACGGGGATCATTTATATTTTGATTATCTTTGCGGGGATTTTTGGCGGTAAATACTTGTTTATCGCCGTTTTCGGCTTGATAACCTTCCGCGCCTTGTTTGAGTTCTACCGTATGGTGGAAAAATCCACCGAATATGCCATCAGCAAAGCCTTCAATATCGTGTCGGGGGCGGTTATCTTCGGTACGGTTTATTTGTATCTCGAAGGCATTTGCGTGTATGCGCTTCGGGCTTTCTTGTTGGCTTATGTGTTGGTGCTTTTCGTGTCGGCTATTTTTTTCAAGCGCGGTAACATTCTCAACAATGTCATCTATTCCGCTTTCGGACAGATATATATCACTTTGCCCATCTCTATGCTGATGCTCATTTCCTACCGCTACAACACCACGCTCGACAATTTCCATTTCGTGTTCATCTTCGCCATCTTCCTCTTTATTTGGATAAATGACACGGCAGCCTACCTCGTGGGTTCGCTCTTGGGACGGCACAAACTCATCGAACGGATTTCGCCGAAGAAAACCGTTGAGGGCTTCATCGGCGGCATTGCTTTTTGCGTGGGGGCGGCGTTGCTTTTCGCGCGTTTCTTTCCCGAATACCCGGCGTGGTTTTGGATTGTCTTCGGGCTGATTACCGCCCTTTTCGGCACGGTGGGCGATCTGTTTGAGTCGCTTATCAAGCGCAGCTACGACGTGAAAGACTCGGGGCATATCATTCCCGGACACGGCGGTGTGTTGGATCGCATCGACAGCCTTCTCGTCGCCATACCTGCCGTCTATCTCTATTTGATGCTTGTTCCCAACTTTTGATTGTCCACCCCCTGGATAATCGGGGATATGCAGATTTGTTTTGCGGAATGGGATAAAAATTTTATCTTTGTGGATAGTAAATAATTAATTTGAGAATGAATTATATGCCGTTGGAAATACGTTCATCGAGAGAAATTTTGCACCATGATGATTAAAGAAAAAAGAAAGGAAAAATTTGACACGGTTAAGAAGCTGTTTAAATTTTAACGAAATAATATATTTTAGACTTCGTGATTCCTCTATTTTGAAGACGATGAAAATCTAATTTTGCGGCATTATTTTTCAATTTTTTTTGTAACGTCTTTTACATTGTCCTCACACCCCGGACACAATCTTCCACACGGCGTCCACCCACACCTCGTTGGCGTTGAGCGAGGGGATAAAGATAAATTCTTCCCCGCCGGCTTCCATAAAGAGTTTTCGGGCGAGAATGTCGATGTCGTAAAGCGTTTCCAGGTTGTCGATGGAAAAGCCCGGCGCCGCCACCGCAATTTTCTTCATTCCCATTTTCGGCAGTTCGCCGATTCCGGCATCTAAAAACGGTTTCAACCAATTTTTACTGCGTTGGGAAGCGTAAAGCACCATCGTTTGGTTTTGGAGGATTTGCAATTGGTTGCACAACAAATGGTTGGTTTCCTTCAATTGATACACGTAGTCGAATTCCTTGCCTTTCTGCCAAGCGCGTTCCACCTGATTGACGGGAAGGCTATGGTAGCTGAAAACCAACCTGTCCACGCCATTTGCCAGATAAGGCTCGGCATTGACGGCAAGGGCGTTGATGAACGCGGGGTGGTTGTAGTAGGGTTCTCTGATTTTCAGGCGGAAGGAATGTGGCCGTTTGTAGAAAACCCGCCCGATTTCGTCCACTGCCGTTTTTGTGGTGGATTGCGCATAATGCGGAAAAAGGGGGAAAACGATAACCTCGTGAAGCAGGGGGCAACGCCGTTCCAAATCGCGGAAAGCCTGCGTGATGTCGGGTTCGCCGTATCGCATAGCGATTTCCACCGGAACGCCCTTCCTCTCTTCCAAGGCTCTCGCCAATTCCTGCATATAGTAAACGACGGGGGAAACGAGGGGTTCTTCCCTTCGCCAAATCAATTCGTATTTTTTCTTCGTTTTCACGCAGCCGATCGGGGCTATGATTTTTCGGGCGAGGAAATGCGACAACCATCTCGGCTGATCCGTGAGCAGGGGATCAGAAAGCATCTCGCCGATGAATTGCCTCACGTTGCTTATCGACAAACTGCTTGGCGTACCTACGTTTACGAGTAATATACCTTTCATTTCGCATTGGCGAAGGCGTGGATAAAAGGGGCTTTATCCGCCTTCGTGTTTAGTCATTCTACATACGTTTCCAACAATTTGCTTGCTTGTTGCGGCGCAAACGAAACGGATTTTGCCGTTGCGGGAACAAGCACGGTTTCTCCCCGTCCCAACGACAGGCTGTTGCCTTTGTCGTCGCTGAGCGTGCAAGAACCTTCCATACATATATATATAACGAAAGAGTCGATGCCAACAAGGTTGCGTTCCTGCTTTTTGTCGAAATCCAGCAGGGTTGTCGTGAAATAGGGGCAGGAAACCAATTCCACCGGATTGTTCGGGTTGGCAACATAATCCGTTTTGTATGAATCATATACCTTAAAGTCAATGCTGTCCTTCGCCAGTTCGGTATGCAGTTCGCGTCCCTTTCCCTGCGCGTCTTTGCGGTTGTAGTCGTAGATGCGGTAGGTAATGTCCGACGTCTGTTGGATTTCGGCGATGAAACAGCCCGCGCCGATGGCGTGTACGCGCCCGGCAGGTAAGAAAAACACGTCGCCGGCTTGCACCGCGTATTTTTTGAGCGTGTCGGTAAACGTGTTGTCCTTCACTTTTTCCACGTATGTGTCGGGCGTGATGCTCTCGGCGAACCCCGAATAAAGCGATGCGCCGGGCGTGGCTTTGACGACGTACCACATTTCTGTTTTGCCAAACGAGTTGTGGCGTTTTTTGGCGAGCGTGTCGTCGGGGTGAACCTGAATGGACAGATCGTCGCGAGCGTCGATGAATTTTATCAGCAACGGAAAAACCGTCCCGAAACGCTCGTAATTGTGTTCGCCGATGAGCTTCCCTTTTTCTTCGGCGAGAATTTCATCGAGCGGTTTCCCTTCCAACGTGCCGTTGGCGACTACCGAAACGTTCCCTTTCACGTCGGAAACTTCCCAACTTTCGCCAATGCCGTCTTGAAGGGGTTGGATATTTTTGAATTTGCAAATGTCCGCCCCCCCCCAAATGACAGGTTTGAGAATGGGCTTGAATTTCAAAGGATAGAGTTTAGTTGAATGTTGCATTGTTGCTTTTTTTGTCGATTATTTTTTGCCTTTCGCTTTCGCAATTTTCAGCACTATCGCCGTGCGAGCCGGGATATAGAGTTTCAGCCAGCCTTTTGGCGAATAGAGCGTGTCGAAATGGGTAAAATGGCGAATGCTGTCGTCGTTCAGCCCGAAACCGCCAAATTTCAGGTTGTCGGTGTCGAGCAGCACTTCGTATTCGCCTTCGGGAACAAGCACGCCGTAGTCGCTGTACGAGTTGGAAGGGTGAAAATTATAGACGAATAGCAAATCGCCGCGCATATACGCCAGCACGTTGTCGCCGTCTTTGTCCCATATTTTCAAGATGGGCGTTTCTTGGAAATTCTTTACCGATTTTATCAGCGAGAGCATTGCCTTGTCGAAATCGCCCAGATGATGGTACTTCAAATCCTGATCGTCAGCCAGATGCCATTGTCGGCGAGCATATTTGTACGACCAGCCGTTGCCTTCGCGCGGAAAATCAATCCATTCGGGGTGTCCAAATTCAT
>JAISYO010000164.1 GCA_031269865.1 Dysgonamonadaceae bacterium
ATTTTATTCGCTTTTTTCTAATGTCCTGCCTTTCAGGCAGTAGCATTTGTATGCTCATCCTCCGCAAACTGCGCTTCACTTGTATGCGGTTATGAAAATTCTGCCTTTCAGGCAACAACCTGCTTTATTGTGCCAAAGCAACCTTATTTTTTATACGGGAACTACTTGCCCTTTGTCCTGCCCCGTCCATTTTATCGTGAGTTTCTTCGCCCACACCACCACGAGGGCGGCAATCAGCCTCATCCCCAAAATCCACCAAACCGATACGCCGAGCGCGATAAAGAGCAGGTTGTCTTCGAGTATGGAATGCGAAACCGCCAAATGATAATTGAGCAGGCGGACGTCCGAGCGCGATATTTTCCCTTCCTGCAACTGATCCATCATCAACGCGCCGCCGTAAGCCAGCCCCACGATATAGCCGATGAGCCAGAGGAAAGCCACGCTGACGGGCAACCCGAAGATTTTCAGTATCGGCGCGACGCTTTTCGAGAGCTTGTCCACCCAATTGTATTTTTCCAACAGTCGGTAGAGGATATTCAACGCCGCCACAATCAAGAAGATAAGCAACGCCATACGCACGCCGTTTGTCAGCCACGCCCCAAACAAGTCGCCCAGCGAATGGATACCCTCGACAGCCGTCTGCGTGAAGAGGGGCATTCCCATATCTTGGGGTAGAATCAGGTTCAAAACCAGCCCGATAGCGATGCTCATCGCGATGCGCAAGGTAGTCATCGCCCAAAAGGGCGTTCCAGTTTTCGCCTGAATCGCGCTCTCGATGGGCAGGTTGTGCGAGGTTTGGCACATCAACGCCAATATCGTCAGTTCGCGAAGCGTGATCGGCATCGAGATAATGATCGCCAAAGGCGCGTAGAGGGGTAGGAAGATGCTTGTAATGAAGACGATGGCGGTACTGCCGGGCAATCCCAGATGAACGAACACGGGATTCAGGAAATCAGCCAAGTAAGCCAAGATGCCGTAATAATCCATCAACCGCACGACAAGCGACACCGGCAAGATGATTTTCAGCAACCAACCAGCCGTGCGCCCCGATTTTTTGAAACCGGGAAGGAATATCTCTTTCCAAAAATTCATACCCCCCCTTATTTTTTGAACATACGATCCATCGCCCGCTTGTCTTCTTTCTCTTTCAACGCCTGACGTTTATCGTATTGCTTTTTCCCCTTCGCCACCGCTACGACGAGTTTCGCCAAGCCTTTTTCGTTGAGATACAGGCGCGTGGGGACAATCGTAAACCCGGTTTCCTTCGTCTGCCGCGTGAGCTTCCGCAATTCCGTGCGGTTGAGCAGCAGCTTGCGATCGCGCCGCGCATCGTGGTTGTTGTAGGTACCGTAGAAATACTCGGCGATGTACATATTGCGCACCCAAAGCTCGTTTTTTTCAATCATACAAAAGGTGTCCACAAGGCTTGCCTTTCCTTGCCGAATGGATTTTATTTCCGTCCCGGTAAGCACGATGCCCGCCGTGTAGCTTTCCAACAATTCGTAGTCGAATGTGGCGCGTTTGTTCTTTATGTTGATCGAAGCCTGTTGTTGTGCCATCGTATGTGCCGAAATCGGGTTCTTTCCCTGATTTCGAACCGCAAAGATAAGAAATTCCGATGAAATTGAAAATTGAAAATTGAAAATTGAGAATGAGGGCTGCGCCGACATTTCGTCTTACGCCCTTATATTCGCATTACTCGCCTTAGACGAATTAACCCTTTTCCCATGCACCGTCTTGGTTCTTGGCTCTTGGTTCTCAAAAAAAACCGCCCGCCCCGAAGGGCAAGCGGCATTTCTTTTTTCTATCGAATGTTCTTGATTTAGAACTTATAGCCGACGGTAAGGTATCCCGATTGGTTTTTTATTTTTGTATTATTTATTGGAGACATATTCAGCAATCCATAATCCCATCCGAGATCCACGATGATGCTTCCAAATTCCGCGCCCGCGCCAAGGCCGAGTCCGGCATCGAAACGATTTAATTTCTTCCCGCCGAAGAAATAGCTACCCGTAGGGGGATTATAAAGATCAACGCTTATCGATACGCCGTCTTCTTTGCCCGTAACCTTACCATCAAGCCCGTAAGCGACATAAGGTCCTACGTGGAGCACCACCTTTGTTCCGGGCACGACTTCGATTTTGGAGGCGTAATGCACCGGCAGTTGCAAATAACCGAAATTAAAGGAAGGGTTAACTACCTCCTTACCTTCCCCCCAATCGAATTTCGCGCCTTTGGTAACGTAAAAAAGACCAGTTTGGATGGACATTTCGGGGCTAAATTCAAAATCGCCGAAAACCCCGGCTTTAAACCCGATTTTCGCTTTTACGCTTTTAACATCCCCGGAAAGGTTGGATACTCCCACCCCCGCCGTGATTCCGTAGGAAAAGCTTTGTGCACTTACCATTGCCGACACGGCAAACATAGCCACTAAAATTAACGCTTTAAAATTTCTCATAATTTTTTTGTTTTTTCAGTAATTAGTAGTAAATAAATTTCATAAATACTCTCTTTAACTTTGACAGAGAAAATATAATCTCGGTTTAAACATTTTCTGAAAAAGATTTGTTCGTTCCGCTTTTGATTTTTTTTGTCAATTGTCTTTTCGTCCTTCCGTCAAATATAGCGAATTTCCGACAACGCCCTCGGCAACAACACCTCGCTCGCCACCGCCTGAATCTGCGCCGAAGAAACCGCGTCGATGGTGGCGAAAGTCTGCTCGATGCTGTTGTAATCGTTTGTGTGCAAGAGGCTTTTCGCCATTCCCAAGGCAACGCTCTCGCGGTTTTCCGCCGAAATGCCGATCTGCCCTTTCAGTTGCCGTTTGGCAACCGCGAGTTGTTGGGGCGTGAGTGGCGTGTCGATGATGCGGTTAAATTCTTTTTTCACGAGCCGAAGGCATTTTTCGGTGTTTTTGGCGTCGCAACCCAAGTAAACGCCGAACACGCCGCAGTCGCTGTAAAAAGCAGTGGTGCTTTCCACGTTATATACCAACCCGTGTTTTTCGCGAAGCGAGAGGTTGAGGCGGCTGTTCATTCCCTCGCCGCCGAGCAGGTTGCTCAGCAGGTAGAGCGCGTGGCGGTTGGGGTGGAACAGGCTGTACCCCCGATTCCCGACGAGGACGTGGGTTTGCGCGTTGCCTTTCGGTACGATTTCTTGTCGCGGGGCGATGCCGTTTGGGGTTTTTCGCGCCTTTGCCACGAAGGCGGACGATTTTTCGGGGGCGTGGCGTTCCGATAAGCGCAGGATTTTTTCGGGGGGTGTTTTCCCGAAATAGAAAAAAACCATCTGCGAGGGGTGGTATTGCCTTGCCGCGAAGCGGACGAAATTGTCCCTGCCGAGCCTTTCGAGCGATTGGGGCGTCCCCAGAATGTAATGCCCCGGCTCGTTGCCGCGAAACAGCAGGTTCTCGAAATCGTCGTAAATCAGTTCCGAAGGCGAATCGTTGTAAATGGCTATCTCATCGAGAATTACGTCGCGCTCGCGCTCAATCTGCGCCGGTGGAAAATCGGAACGGAACACCAAATCGAAGAGCAGTTCGACAGCCCTTTCCGTGTATTCGTGCAGGAAAACCGAATACACAAAAGTTTCTTCCTTGGTGGTGTAGGCGTTCAGCTCGCCGCCCACGTTTTCCATTCGCGCAGCGATATGGTGCGCCTTGCGCTTCCGCGTGCCTTTGAAAAGCAGGTGTTCCATAAAGTGCGCCAAGCCGTGTTCGTCGGCTTCTTCGTCGCGCGTCCCGGCGTTGATGGCAAATCCGCAATACGATATTTCGGAAGGCGAATGTTGGTGTATTACCCGCAGTCCGTTGGGCAATACGAATGTTTGAGGCGAGACTTCGGACATAAATAGCGTTTTTTTTTTGAAAATTTCCTGCAAAGATAATGATTTTTCAAATCGACAATTGATAATTCCTTCAATTTCGCCTTAGTCTTTATTCCTTTCGTCCTTTTGTCTTTTTGTCCACAAAAAAAGGAACTGCCTCTTTCGAAACAGCCCCTTTTTCGCTCTTCAGGTTGGACTTGAACCAACGACCCTCTGATTAACAGTCAGATGCTCTAACCGACTGAGCTACTGAAGAATTTTTATTCCCTTTTTTAAAATGCGATGCAAAAGTACTGCAAAAATCCGAATAATGCAATATATTTCGTGGAAAAATAGCAAAAAAATGCGTTTTTGGCTTTTGCCGCCCAAAAATCGAGCCAGATGCCCCCGGTAGCGAATTATTTTGCTATCTTTGGGCGGAAATTAAAACAACAATCGTGGACAAATCCATTATATCCCTGCAAAACGTCAGCCCGGTGTTTGCGCCCCGCATTTTTTCGCAACCCATCAATTGGACGATAAAAGAGGGGGAACATTGGGCTGTCGTCGGGCAAAACGGCGCAGGCAAAAGCCGTCTGATCGACATTGTAATGGGCAAAACCGCCTTGCGTTCGGGCGAAATTCAATGCGTGGATAATCTGAAAATCAGCGAAATAGCTAAATATGTGGCTTTTACGAATATCTACACCTTCGTTGATGTCAGTCGCAGTTACTACCAACAACGATGGAACACGGGCGATCAGCAGACAGCCCCTTTCGTGAGGGACGTTTTCGCTCGCGCCGATGCCGAAGAGGGACTTATCGACAAGCTATTGCCTCTCTTCGGCGTGGATAAATGCTTGGGGAAACGCATCAATATGCTGTCGAGCGGCGAGTTGCGGAAAACGCTTCTTGTGTTGTCGCTACTGTCGAAACCCCGCGTGCTGATAGTGGACAATCCTTATATCGGGCTTGATGCGAAATCGCGTGGCGCGTTGAGTGAAATGTTCGAAAGCCTTGCCCACTTGGATAAAGTGCAGATTGTGAGCGTAGTTTCCACTCCTTCCGATTTGCCACCCATAACCACGCACGTTTTGCCGATAAAGGACGGCTGTCTGTTGCCAAGTCGCAGCCGCGAGGATTTTCTGAAAGACGAGGATTTCATCGGCAGTCTGTTCGGCAAAAAATTCCCCGACATTGCATTCCCCTCTGAAAACGAATCGTCCGCGCCCGATTTCAAAAATGTGCTGATATTCAATAATGTGCGCATAAAATACGGAGAGCGAACCATTTTGGAAAACCTGAATTGGACATTGTGCCGCGGCGAAAAATGGCTTTTGCAGGGCGACAACGGTTCGGGAAAATCCACCCTGCTGAGCCTTATTTTTTGCGACAATCCGCAATCCTACGCCAACGACATTACGCTCTTCGATCGTCGGCGCGGAGTGGGGCAGAGCATTTGGGAAGTGAAAAGCCGTATCGGGTTTGTATCGCCCGAACTGACAACCTATTACCGAAAAAATATAACCTGCCTCGAAGTGGTTGCGTCGGGCTTCTTCGACACCATCGGCTCGCCCCGATCGAGCAACGCCCGGCAACGAGCCGCCGCCCGGCAATGGTTGCGCTTGTTCGGAATCGAGCATTTGCAGGAAATATCCTTCTTGAACGTTTCGACAGGGGAACGCCAACTCGTCCTCTTGGCGCGGGCTTTCGTGAAGGAACCCGACTTGCTGATTATGGACGAACCCCTGCACGGACTCGACGTGAGCCACAAAATCCGCGTGAACGAGCTGATTTCCAGCTATTGCTCGCCCCAAAAATCCTTGATTTACGTAACGCATTACGACGACGAAATCCCCCCGATTATCAATTATCGTATGAAATTAGAAAAACGGGGTTGATGTTGGGGTGCGAAATCAAAAAATCCCCTACTTTTTTTTTGTTTTTCAAACTTTTTATTACCTTTGGTATGAGTAATACAAACGAAAAAAATAAGATTATGATTTTCAGATTTTTGATATTATCAGACGAAGCCGATGATTTTAAAAGGGAAATAAAAATAGGTTCCGACGCCACGTTTTACGATTTTTTCAAGGCGATTATGGCGTCCACGGGTTACAGCGACAAGGAAATGACGTCGTTTTTCATTTGCGACGACGATTGGCGCAAGCGTATGGAAATTACCCTCGTGGAAATGGGTTCGTCTTCCGACGAGGATTCTTACGTGATGGAAGACTGCGTGCTGGGCGATTATTTGGAAGACGAGAAGCAAAAATTGATGTTCGTCTTCGATTATATGACTGAACGCGCCTTGTACATAGAATTGTCGGAAATTATCCCCGGAAAACAGTTGGCGAAGCCCGTCATCAGCTTGTCGGAAGGCGAAGCACCACCGCAATTCATTCAGCTTGAGGATATAAAGGCTGACACATTCTCGTCCGATTTGGGCGAGACTTTTTACGGCGACGAAGGTTTCAACGCCGACGAGCTTGATCGCGAAGGCTTTGACGGATTGGACGACGTCCCCTTAGAATCGGGCGAGGAAGATTTCTATTAACTACAACAAAGTGAACACCCTTCTTGTGCTTCCGGGACCAACGGGGGTTGGCAAAACCGAATGGAGTATCCGCATCGCCGAAAAATTGCAATGCCCGATACTCTCTGCTGATTCGCGCCAGATTTACAAGGGGCTGACTATCGGCACTGCCGCGCCGGATACCGCCCAGTTGGGCAGGGTTCGGCATTTTTTTGTCGGCATCTTGCCGCTCGATGCCTATTACAGCGCCAGCCAATACGAGGCGGAAGCGTTGGCGTTGTTGCAAACGCTTTTTGAAAAACACGCGGTTGTGGTTATGACGGGTGGCTCGATGCTTTATATAGATGCCGTCTGCAACGGAATTGACGAAATCCCCACCATCGACGAAGATTTGCGCAGCCAACTGTCTGAGCTTTACCGCAATGATGGGCTTGATCCTATTCGTCGGCAGTTGAAAATCCTCGATCCTGTTTTTTACGATCAGGTGGATTTGAAAAACCCGAAGCGTGTCATTCACGCGCTCGAAATCTGCCTGATGTCGGGGAAACCCTATTCGTCCCTGCGCACCCATCAGCGCAAAGAACGCCCCTTCCGCATCTTGAAAATTGGGTTTACGCGCCCACGCGAAGAATTGTACGATCGCATCAATCGCCGTGTGGACACGATGATGGCGGACGGATTATTGGAAGAAGCCCGAAGCCTCTATTCCCTGCGGCGTCTCAATTCTCTCAACACGGTGGGTTACAAAGAATTATTTGATTATTTTGACGGAAATTGTCCGCTTGATTTCGCCGTCGAAAAAATAAAACAGCACACGCGCAATTACGCCCGCAAACAACTGACGTGGTTTAGAAAAGACAAGGCGATGCCGTGGATCAACCTTTCGGACGAAAACATCGCCGTTGAGCAAGAAATTTTGGGGAAGTTGTGATTCTGTAATTTTTGCCGACAATTCAAAAATATGTTGTATTTTTGCCAATTATCAAAAAGACGATAAAATTGCAATCGAAAAGGAAATCTCTAACCGACATTTTGAAAATTGCAAAAGAAAACTTATCACATAAAATAATGAAAAATATCATTTTAATCATCATAACCATATTATATAATGATACCGTCAAACAAAACATAAAATACAACAAGTCCAAATGCGACAGATAACCGTGTACAAAGTCCTGCCTCAGGCAGAGCTTAACCCCTAATTCCGCATAAAAATTACCCCTTCGATAGAAAAAAATCAAAAAAATCGGTATAGGCTACCTAAAATGATGCGGAGTTAGGGGTTGAGAGTAGCTGTTTCGTTGAGGCTGTCTCAAAAGAGCGTCATCCCGCGCTTGACGCGGGATCTCCTGAAAAATACTGCCTTGTTATCAGGAGATTGCGAGTCAATCCCGCAATGACGACATCCCTTTTTTGGCTTTTGAGACAGCCCCTTATGAATATCTTGCCCCTTCCCAACCTCAAAAACACGCTCATTTTCTTGCAGATTTTCGTTTTCCAAGAGCATTTCCGTTTTTTTCGAAGTCAAGAAAGCAATTGTCATTTAACGGCGTATCGTGCCGAAAATGAGGGCGTAAATCAACTTCCAAAAAAACAATTTCGCTTGGGATAGCAAAAAAAAATTGACGATTATTTTGTTCGTTTCCTATTATTTACTTATCTTTCGAGAGAATTAATAAAAGTTTTATTATCTAATAAGCGAGGCAATGAGTTATCTAAAATTCGATAAGAGCCTGATGATAAATTTGGAGTATTCGCTGTACCGGAATGTTCTCAGGACAAATAGGCGCGGCGCATACCAAGACACGTCTATATCGGGCTGCAATACGTCTAAGTATCAAGGACTTTTAGTGATGCCTGTCCCTTTTTTGGACGATTCAAACCATCTCATGCTCTCGTCTTTTGACGAGACGGTTGTACAGCACGGCGCCGAATTCAATTTGGGCATACACAAATACGGGGGCGATAATTATAGCCCGAAAGGGCATAAGTATATCCGCGAATTTAATTGCGACTGCGTCCCCAAAACCATTTATAGGGTGGGCGGCGTCATTCTGTCGAAGGAAATTATGTTTTCCTCGAAAGAAAACCGGCTGATGATTCGCTATACGCTCTTGGACGCGCATTCCCCCACGACGGTGCGTTTCAAGCCTTTCTTGGCTTTCCGTAAAAATTCCGACTTGACCTTGGAAAACGATCGCGTGGACAAGTCTTACCGCGTGGTGGAAAACGGAATCAGCACCTGTATGTACTACGGATACCCCGAATTGTTTATGCAGTTTGACAAACAACCCGAATTTATTTACCACCCCGATTGGTATAAAAACATTGAATACCTGCAAGATATGCAGGACGGTGACACCTACACGGAAGACTTGTACGTGCCGGGCTATTTTGAGTTGTCGATAGAAAAAGGGGAACAGATTATTTTCTCGGCAGGGGATTTGTTGGTGGGTACGTCCACGCTGAAAGAGGAATTTGATTTCGAGTTGAAAAAGCGGACGCCCCGTTCTTCTTTCTACGACTGCCTGAAAAATTCGAGCCACCAATTCTATTATATCCCTCACAACGACGAGTATTACCTGCTTGCCGGGTATCCGTGGTTCAAGGTACGCGCACGCGACGAATTTATCGCCTTGCCGGGCTGTACCATTTCTGTGGGGAAACCCGATGATTTCGAGAAGATTATTGATTCGGCCATACCTCATTTGACGGATTTTATGGAGGGGAAACTCTCAAAAAATATCATTCGTCAGATAGAAGATCCCGACGTGTTGCTTTGGGTGGTTTGGGCGTTGCAACAGCATTGGAAAGAGCGGAAGGATATTTTCCGAGAAAAATACGCCCCCTTCCTGTTTGCGATTCTCGACTATATTATGGGGAACAAACACCCCAACCTCATCGTCCGCGAAGAAAACGGCTTGCTTTCCACCTACGGGCGCGACGTCCCGGTAAGTTGGATGAACGCAAGCATCGACGGGAAACCCGTCATACCGAGATCGGGGTATTTGGTAGAATTTAACGCGCTTTGGTACAACGCCCTGAAATTCGGGCAGGAATTGGCGGAAGTAATGAACGACAACCACCGCTACGGCATGTTCGGGGAGTTGGGCGAGCGCGTGAAATATAATTTCGTGGCGACTTTCCTCAACGATGCAGGCTATCTGTACGATTACGTTGATGGGCTTTACACCGATTGGAGTGTGCGCCCCAATATGATTTTTGCCGTATCGCTCGACTATTCGCCCTTGGAACGCAGCCAGAAAAAAAGTGTCATCGACTACGTTACCAAAGAGTTGCTGACTTCTTCCGGCATACGGACGTTAAGCCCGAAAAGCGAAAAATACCGCTCGCATTACGGCGGCAGCATCAACGACAAGGAGTTCGCCTACTTCAACGGAATGTCATTCCCTTGGCTGTTGGGATCCTATATCGAAGCCTACCTGAAACTGTTCAATATGAGCGGTTTGTCGCTTGCCGATCGTGTCATGGTGGATATGGAAGGCGAAATGTCGAACGATTGCATCGGCACCGTTTCCGAATTTTATGATTCCAGCCCGCCCTTTATTGCGCGGGGCGGATTCTCTTTCGCTATGAGTGTTGCCGAAATACTTCGGGCACAAAGGCTTATGAATTCATTCGGCGCGTAAAAAAAAAAATATGGAAAAACAAGAACCCTACTATATTTGCAATATATGAAAGCACTAATGTTTGGGTGGGAATTTCCCCCGCACATACTCGGAGGACTTGGGACTGCCAGCTATGGGCTGACAAAAGGAATGTCCCAGCAAGAAGACATGGAAATTATGTTTGTCATTCCCAAGCCTTGGGGCGATGAAGATCAAAGTTTCCTGAAAATCATCGGGGCGAACCATACCCCGGTGGCGTGGCGCGACGTGCAATGGGAAACAGCCAAATCGCGCCTCGAAAAATACATGGATCCGCAGGAATACTATTCGTTGAGGGATCACATATACGCCGATTTCAACTATATGCACACCAACGATTTGGGTTGCGTCGAGTTTTCGGGGCGTTATCCCGACAATATCCTCGAAGAAATCAACAACTATTCCATTGTCGCCGGGGTTATTGCCCGAACATACAATTTCGACGTTATCCACGCGCACGATTGGCTCACTTATCCTGCCGGACTGCACGCCAAAAGCGTAACGGGGAAGCCCTTGGCTATCCATGTTCACGCCACCGAGTTCGACCGTAGCCGGGGGAAACCCAACCCCACGGTGTATGGCGTGGAAAAAGACGGAATGGACAACTGCGATCATATCATCTGCGTGAGCGAATTGACACGCCGCACCGTGTTGGAAAATTACCACCAACCGGCGTGGAAAGTAACCACTGTGCACAATGCCGTTGAGCCTTTGGATCCCGAAATAGAAGCCATCGAGCGTCTTTTGGGCGTTTCCGAAAAAGTGGTTACTTTTCTCGGACGCATCACTATGCAGAAAGGTCCTGAGTTTTTCGTGGACGCCGCCACGCAGGTGTTGAAAAAGAGCGATCACATTCGTTTCGTAATGGCGGGGAGTGGCGATATGATGAACCAAATGATCCGTTTGGTTGCCGATCGCGGGATTGCCGATAAATTTCACTTTACCGGATTCCTTCGGGGGAAACAAGTGTATGAAATGCTGAAATCGAGCGACGTGTATGTTATGCCCTCGGTGTCGGAGCCTTTCGGCATCTCGCCACTCGAAGCGATGCAGTGTGGTGTGCCGAGCATTATTTCATATCAGTCGGGTTGTTCCGAAATCCTCAACCACGTCATCAAAACCGATTATTGGGACGTGGACGCGATGGCGGACGCCATCTATTCCATCTGCACACACCCCGCAATGGCGGATTTTTTGCAAGTGGAAGGAAAAAGGGAAGTCGATAACATTAAATGGGAGGACGCAGGCAAAAAAGTGCGTGCCATTTACGATAAATTAGTTCATTGACGTTTGAATTTAACCATAAAGCGATTAAAAAATAAAACATTACAATATGAAAACAATTTGTTTCTATTTTCAGATCCATCAGCCTTTCCGGTTGAAGAGATACCGTTTTTTCAATATCGGGCGCGATCACTATTATTACGACGATTATTCCAACGAGGAAATCTTGCAGCAGATTGCCGGGCGTTCGTATATCCCTGCCAACCGTATGTTGCTCGATCTCGTCAATCTCTACAAAGGACGCTTCAAAGTGGCGTTTTCCATATCGGGTGTCGCCTTGGATCAGATGGAAGTTTATATGCCGGAAGTCATTGACGGCTTGCGCGAGTTGAGCCACACCGGGAACGTGGAATTTCTGTCGGAAACCTACGGACACTCGCTGTCTTGTCACTACGATCCGGTTGAGTTCAGGAATCAGGTAAAGATGCACGCCGATCGCATCAAATCGCTTTTCGGGCAGGAACCGAAGGTTTTCCGCAACACCGAGTTGATTTATTCCGACGAAATATCGGATATGGTGTACGATATGGGCTACCGGAAAATGATTACCGAAGGGGCGAAGCACGTCCTCGGTTGGAAAAGCCCGAACTACGTTTACACGTCCATCAACCAACCCAAATTGAAATTGCTGCTTCGCAACTCGCGTTTCAGCGACGATCTATCCTTCCGTTTTTCCAATTACAGTTGGAGTGAATATCCGCTTACCGCCGATAAATTCATCTCGTGGATTGCTTCCACCCCGCCCGAAGAGCAGGTGGTAAACCTTTTTATGAACTACGAAACCTTGGGGAACATTCAACCGTCGCACACCGGAATTTTTGAATTTATGAAAGCCTTGCCGCGTTTCGCCTTCGATCGCGGGGTAGGCTTTGCTACGCCGGGCGAAGCCCTCGATTTGTACAAGCCGGTGGGGGCGGCGAGCGTGCCTTACCCCATTTCGTGGGCGGACGAAGAACGCGATTTGAGCGCGTGGGAAGGAAACACCTTGCAGAAAAGCGCCCTCGAAACGCTGTATAGCGTAAGCGAAAGGGTGCGCCTCACGTCCGATCGCCGTTTGAAACAAGATTGGCTCTATTTGCAGGCGAGCGATCATTTCTATTATATGTCCACCAAGCATTTTTCCGATGGGGCGGTTCATAGCCATTTCAGCCCTTACACCTCGGCTTACGATGCGTTCAACAACTATATGAACGTGTTGAGCGATTTCATCGGGCGCGTGAAGGCGCAATTCCCCGATTCGGTGGAAAACGAAGAACTTAATTCGCTGTTGCTTACCATTCGCAATCAAGAGTTGGAAATCAAGCAGTTGCGTTCCGAATTGAAAAAGGTAATCGGTAGCAACGAGGCAAATTTGGTGGTAAAAGAAAAAGCCCCTAAAAATCCGAAGTAGGGATATGAAACGGTATTTTGTATTTGCATTGTTTTTGATGGGCTTCTTGGCGATTTTGCCCGAATTTAACCCTGCCAACGGACAATCCGGCAGGGAGGAAAGGAAGGGATTTTCTCTCTATTCGGAAAACGCGGGATCGCCTCTACATTAAAAAAGATGACGCAAATGAATACCTGATTTCCGAAACGCCCCTGAAAATTTTTCCGGGTTATAAAACCCTGTACCGATACTTGTTCCTTTCCCTATCTTACCGTTTCGGATTTGGAAATTGGCGACATCAGACCGCCATATCCATATCGTGTTCGATGGTATCTGAATAACGGTTCGCTGTATTTGGGCGAGATTCATTTTGAAGTGGCAAATGGAAAACTTTTTTCCGGTAAAGATAATGAAGAGTATCGGTTGATGGAAAAATTGACGGGGCGGAAATTCAGTAAGAAATACGAGAATCACACCCAACGGTTTTCGGGTAAAGAAGTTCGTTATCCTTCCTGCAAACAATGAATGCCGGCAACTTCCGCTTTTGTCAAATCAAACGAATGGGGCACACCCCGGAGTCCGCATAAAACGCGCAATTCATAACCGGAATAACAGCGGTCTTGCGAGGCGCGACATTCCCCTCAAAATTTCGAAATTATATAAACATAGTCAAAATCATAAAATCTGTCTATGTAAATTGAATGGATTTTCTTACTTTTGCAGGCGCAAACAAGCAATTGTTTTAATTTTCTAATAGTACAACATTCTTTAATTATGAAGAGAACAGCGATTTTTGTTACATTTTTTTTATTAGCCACGTGCAGTTATTTGGCAGAGGCTCAGTCGACTACGGCGATGAAGCTCAATGAAATTTTAGTCGTTAACGAGGACAATTTTGTCGATGATTATGGGCAGCGCAACGGATGGGTCGAACTGTTTAACAATTCCCCCGCGACAGTAAATATCGCAGGTTGCTACCTGACGGACGACAAAAACAACCCCAAAAAGTATATGATTCCGAAGGGGGACATGAAAACACAAATAAAACCGCGGCAGCACGTGCTTTTTTGGGCTGACGACAAGGCTTCGCGCGGAACTTTCCACCTGAATTTTGAATTAGACAAGGAAAAAGAAAATTATATCGGTTTTTACAATACCGATGGGCTGACGCTTATCGACGAGGTGGTGGTTCCCGTCGGACAAAAGGCGGACGTCAGCTACGGACTTGATCTCGATGGGACAGGCAAATGGCTAACCCTCACGAAGGTTACGCCCGACACGAACAATAAAACGCTTGATACCAACGATAAAATAGAAAATTTTCAGCACAACGATTCAAGGGGCTTCGGTATGACGATCGCCGCTATGTTCGTGGTTTTCGCCGGGTTGATGCTGCTCTTCCTAATGTTTAAATTGGTGGGGAAAATAGCCACGAATATGAGCAAGCGGAGGGCGTTGCAAGCAAAAGGAATGACTGCGGCAGCCACCGGCGAGAATTTGGGAGAGGAAGAGGACGTGTCGGGCGAAGTCATCGCCGCCATATCCGCCGCCCTGTATCAAATAGAGAACGACGCGCACGACTGGGAAAACACCATTCTCACCATCCGCAACATTACCCGAAACTATTCGCCTTGGAGTTCCAAGATACATATACTAAGACATTTACCCCGAAAATAAACCGACTAAATTTTTAAATGATGGACAACAAATTTTTCTCATTTTTGATAGATAACTTCAACACTTTTCTTTCCTATACGGGCTTTGAAAATGCGACTTTCGGGCATATCGTGATGCTTTTTGTCGGATTGCTTTTCATTTTTCTGGCAATCAAGTACGAATTTGAGCCGATGTTGCTCATTCCCATCGGGTTCGGTATCCTCATCGGGAACATTCCCTTCAAAGATGCCGGGTTGCAGTTGGGGATTTACGAAGAAGGCTCGGTGCTGAACATTCTCTACCAAGGCGTAAGGCAGGGCTGGTATCCGCCCCTGATTTTTCTGGGCATCGGCGCGATGACTGATTTTTCGGCGTTGATTTCCAACCCGAAACTGATTCTTATCGGCGCGGCGGCGCAGTTTGGTATCTTCGGCGCGTATATCGTGGCGTTGCAGTTGGGTTTCGATCCATCCCAAGCGGGTGCCATCGGCATCATCGGTGGGGCAGACGGTCCGACAGCCATTTTCCTCTCGTCTAAATTGGCACCCAATTTGATGGGGGCGATTGCGGTTTCGGCATATTCCTATATGGCTTTGGTGCCGATTATCCAACCGCCGTTTATGCGCCTGCTGACTACCAAAAAAGAGCGGGTAATCAGAATGAAACCGCCGAGGGCTGTTTCAACCACCGAAAAAATCATTTTCCCCCTTGTCGGTTTGTTGCTGACGTGTTTCCTCGTGCCTTCGGGACTTCCTTTGCTCGGTATGTTGTTTTTTGGCAACCTGCTGAAAGAGTGTGGGGTTACAAGGCGATTGGCAGAAACCGCTCGCGGTCCGATGATTGATATTGTTACCATCTTGCTGGGCGTGACGGTTGGCGCATCTACGCAAGCCACGCAATTTCTTACCGTTCAATCCATTAAGATTTTCGCCTTGGGCGCGTTCTCTTTCATCATCGCCACTTGCGCCGGCGTTCTTTTCGTCAAATTTTTCAACCTCTTTTTGAAAGAGGGCAACAAGATAAATCCGTTGATTGGCAACGCGGGTGTTTCGGCGGTGCCGGACTCTGCTCGGATTTCGCAGGTGGAAGGCTTGCGCTACGATCCGCAAAATTATTTGCTGATGCACGCAATGGGTCCGAATGTCGCCGGCGTTATCGGCTCGGCGGTGGCGGCAGGTATCCTGCTCGGATTCTTGGGGTAAATCATTGATAAATACTACTTTATTCGTGTTTCTTCGTGTCTGCTCTTGATGACACGAAGGAACACGAATTTTTTTTTGGGTGGTTATTTCGAGTATTCCACCCCGTCAATCACGGCACTTGTGATTTCTTTGATGCCCGGTATCGTAAAATAGGCTGCTAAATTTCCTTTCAGCAGGATTTCTTTTTTGATGAGTTGCGGATTGTCCTTCAAATTGATGTAGGGTTTGATTTTCGTTGAAGTGGGCAAGCTTACCGAAATGACGTTCGCGTTATCCACCGATGTTTCATCGGCGTCGGAACTAATCACGAAATTGCTTTGGCTGATCGTGCTTTCGTCAGCCAACGAGGTGGTAAACGAACTTTTGGAGGAACCGGTAAAATAGCCGATGATGTAGCCTTTTACCCACACTTCGTCTTGCCCTTGGTTTTGTATGGCGTCTTCCACCGTAAACGGATTCTCTTTCGTTTTTCCTTTGCTGTTGTAATCGCTTTTGGGCGAGAGGGAAAGGTTGTCCGTTGCCCCGTTGATCCAATTGGTAATGCCGCCGTCGGCAACCGCCATTTCCCCCTTCGCGGGATTCAACGAGATGTTGTAGGTGTATTGCGTGGATTTTTCGAAGGACGAGATTAACGCAGAATTAGCCAAGGGATACACGTAGGTTAATTCCCCGATAGTCAGCACGATGTCCATATCCGAAAAATCGGTTGTGGGAAGCAGGATCGCCTCGGCGAGACTACCGTCCTCCGCCACGGAAAAATAAATGTCTTTCGCCCCGGCAGACGAAGAAAGCACGCCCGAAGACAAATCGAAAGACGCTGTTGTTTCGGCATTCGTCAGTTTTACCGATATTCCGGCGAGGCTGACGCCGCTTTCTGCTTGAAGGTTCAGGCGTATTTTGCTCAGTTGGTGCGCGAAAATCAGGTTCACGAAAGGCTCTTTGGTGTTTAAGCCCGAAGAATTGTTGGAATAGAGCAGATCGATCGCCTCTTGATTCGTCTGTACAGACAAATCGACCAGATAAATGAAATTCGCAACCGACTGTTTATAGGGATAATAGCCGATGAAGTCCACCTTCGAGCCATCGAAGGGAAAGAGAATCCCCTCATCGCCGTCGGCGGCGGAAAACGAACTCGTTCCGTCGGTAACATACTTGACGTTGTCCGCCAAAACCGAAGACGCGGATAGCGCGTCCCCTGCTTTTTTCATATAAACGCCAATGGAATCCTTGTCAGTCCAACCGTTGTTGGAAGCCCTCGTTTTCGTGTTTCCCACGTAGGCGTTGATCAGGGCTTTCCGGCTTGCCGTGTTGGTGTCGATAAGCTCGCCTTCGCAGGACGAAAAGAAGGGGAATAGCAGTGCGCAAAGCGCGAGAAGATAAAAATTTTTCATAATCGATTGTTTTTGAGGGTGTAAAATAACCTGCCCCAAATATAGTGAATTATTTTGAAACGCGGGGAATTTTTTGGATAAAAAATCATAAAAAACACAAAGTTTGGACGTTTTTAAATTAAAAATTGAAAATAAGGGGGGGGAGATTGGAAATTGAGAGCCAAGAGCCAAGACGGAAGGACTTTAAGGACGGTAAGGGGGAAAGACTAATTCGACTAACGTGACTAAGGCGAGAGGGGGGCGTACCCCCCCCCATTTTCAATTTTCAATTTTCAATTCTGAACAGTTAGGCGTTTGGCAGGTTTTCCAAGATTTTAACCAAGAAATCCCACCATTTTTTTACCGATGAGATTTTCATCTTTTCGGCGGGGGAATGAACGTCCGTCATATCGGGACCGATGGAAATCATATCCAGATCGGGGTATTTTTCGAGGAACAAACCGCATTCCAAGCCCGCGTGAATGGCTTTAACCTCCGCCTGTTTGTTGTAGAGGGCTTTGTATTCGTTTTTCGCAAGTTTGAGGATTTCGGAATCGGTGTTGGGTTGCCAGCCGGGGTAGCCGTCGTTGTGCGTAACTTTCGCCCCCGCCAGCTCGAAAACGGACGATACCATATCCACAACGTCCGTTTTTCTCGATTCCACCGAGCTGCGTTGGCTCGTTACTACCTCAATCAATTGGTTTTCAATTATTTTTACCGATGCCAAGTTGGTGGAAGTTTCCACCAATTCGGGAATGTCGTGGCTCATACCGATCACGCCGTGCGGACAGGCGTAAAGGGCGGATATGAGCTTCGCAGTGGTTTTCCGGTTGATGATATGCGGTGGGGTTTGCCGCGATTCCAACACGATTTCCATCTTATTCGTTTCCACTCCTTTATACTCGCTTTGCAGGGTTGCGAAGAAGGTATTCAATTTCACGATGGCGTCCTCTTTGTATTTTTGCTTTATGCCGACGATGGCGTATGCTTCGCGCGGAATGGCGTTGTGCTTGTTTCCGCCTTTGATTTCCGACAAAACCAACCCGTATTTCTTCCCCGAAAGGGCGTACAGATAACGAGTTAGTATCTTGTTCGCGTTGCCGAAACCTTTGTCGATGTCGCTTCCCGAATGTCCGCCCCGCAAGCCTTTCGCTTGCACCTTGAACCAAAAATACTTTTTGGGGGCATCTTTCAGTTTGAATTTGAAATAGGCTTTGGTGCCTTTTCCCCCCGCGCACCCGATGTAAATCTGCCCTTCTTCCTCGGTGTCGAGGTTGATGAGGGTGCGTCCGGTAAAAAATCCTTCTTCGAGCGCGTTTGCGCCCGTCAGTCCGGTTTCTTCGTCCACGGTAAAGAGCGCCTCGATTTTGCCGTGGGCTATATCCTTGGACGCAAGGACGGCAAGCTGCGCCGCAACGCCAATGCCGTTGTCCGCGCCGAGCGTGGTTCCATTGGCTTTTACCCAATCGCCGTCGATGATGGTTTCTATGGCGTCGGTTTCGAAATTGTGGGTAACGTCGTCATTTTTTTCCGCCACCATATCCAGATGCGATTGCAGGACGACGGTAGGCAGTTTTTCTTTTCCGGGCGTGGCGGGCTTCGTGATCAGCACATTGCCAGCCGTGTCTTTTTTGGCTTCCAAGTTGTGGTTTTTCGCAAAATCCAAGAGGTAAGCGATGATTTTTTCCTCTTGCTTCGACGGGCGTGGAATCTGAGTTACGTCGTAAAAATACTTCCACACCAATTTGGGTTCTAAATCTTTGATCGTCATAATGCTATATTTGAATGTTCATAAAATACAAATCAACGGACAAAAGGGGAAAACGAAACAGCCGTTTATCCATAAACACGCGAAACCCATATCTTGTTTCGCAATTAGCACCCAAAAATACAGTAAAAGCAATTCAAAATCAAAAAAATCGCATTTTTTAATGGAAAATTTAGACGGTTTCTTAGCGATTAGTCGCTGAATTAAATTATCTTTGTGTCCTGAAATCAAGACAAAAATGATAAAAACATTGCTCATAGGGACGCTTTTGCTTTTTGCGGCTTTTTTGTTGATGGGCATACGGATTTTCTTCACGAAGGGGGGCAAATTTCCCAATACGCACATTGGCGGGAACAAAACCCTGACTGATAGAGGAATACATTGCGCCAACACGCAAGATGCCGAAATGAGAGCCGAAAGCAGCCCGATTGAAAAAATGTTGAAATCAGAAAAAGTATCATCTTATTAATTCAAAAAAATGAAGAATAACTATTCTTATCTAATCAACGGTGTGTTAGCCGTAGCGATTATCGTGTTGTTTATCTTGTTTTTTACCAAAAACGGACAGGGTTCCGGTTCGGGGAAAAACTTGACATTCGCCAACGATTCGAGCATTACCTTGCCCGTCGCTTACGTGAACGTGGATTCCCTTTTGCCGAATTACAACTTCGCGAAAGACTTGAACGAATCGCTGATGAGGCGCGAAGAAAGTTCACGTGCCGCCCTCAACCAAAAGGAAAGGGAATTTAATGCCGCCGCGCAAGAATTTCAGCGCAAGCTGCAAAACAACGCCTTTTTGAGCGAGGAACGTGCGAAACAAGAGCAACAGCGCATCGTTAAAATGCAGGAAGATTATCAGACTACTGCACAACGCCTCGCGCAAGAATTTGCCTTGGAACAGCAGAAATTGAATTTGCAACTCAACGACACCATCAAAACGCAGTTGGCAATTTTCAATTCCACGAAAGGTTTTCAGATTATTTTGAGCAACACTTCGTCCGATAACATTCTGTACGCCAACGAAAAGTACAACATAACCGATGAAGTGATTGAATATCTGAACAAGAAATACGGTCCGGCTACCGCTGCCACTACCACGACTACCGAGGCGGCGCCGAAAAAATAACGAAAGCAGGACTTTCGGCGCATCGGCGGATATTGCCCACACAAGCGCGGGCATATCCGCCGATGCCGTAATAGGAAGGATTTGCCGTGAAAAATTGGGCGCAATATATTGAAAAACAGAAGGGCGAATACCTCTTGAACCCGATTCTTTCGGATTTCGCGGCGGAAATGCTTGTCGTCATTCCTTGTTGTGACGAGCCGGAATTGCAAACTACCTTGGAAAGTTTGTTGCATTGCAGCATTAACGCTTTGCGCGTGATGGTTGTGGTAGTGCTTAATTCGGGCGAGTGTGCGAGCAGGGAAGTCGTTTTGCAGAACCGAAAAACATACGGCGAACTCGTCCGTTTCGCCGAGGAATTTTCAACTGCCCAAATCCGTTTTTTTCCCTTGATTTTCGAGAATATCCCTTGCAAACACGCAGGGGTGGGGCTTGCCCGCAAGATGGGTATGGATTTGGCGGTGGATTATTTCCTGCGGAAAAATTATTTTCGGGGCATCATCGTTTCGCTCGATGCCGACTGCACGGTTTCGGAAAACTATTTTTCCCGAATAGCCGATGCGTATGCCCAAAACGAAAGGCTTTGCGCCACGGTGCACAATTTCCGGCACCGGATTGAAAACGGCAACCCCGGCATCGAGGCTGCCGTCCGGCAATACGAGCGTTATATCCGCTATTTCGAAAACGCGCTGCGCTACACGGGTTTCCCCTATTATCTTCACACCATCGGCTCGGCGTTTTCTGTCGCCGCAGACACATACGTTCGCACTGGGGGAATGGGGCGGCAGCAAGGCGGCGAAGATTTTTATTTTTTGCAAAAGGTGTTTCAGTTGGGCGAGGTAGCCGATTTGGAAGACGTTTTTGTTTATCCGATGGCGCGATTTTCCAACCGCGTGCCGTTTGGGACGGGACCTGCGCTGCAAAAAATCATCGCCGAACCCGACGGGCAGATGAAAGTTTATTCCGCGCAGTCTTTCGAGTGGCTGAAACAGTTTTTCGACTTGAAAGATGATTTTTTCAAGCAGGACATTTCTTCGGTTGGGCAACAATTGCAGGGATTGGCGACGCCCTTGTCTGATTTTTTGTTACAAGGCACCGCCTTGTCCGATATTGATGATTGCAACCGCAACAGCGCGACTTTGTCGGCGTACCGGAAACGGTTTTTCCACCATTTCAACGCTTTCCGCATCGTGAAATGTTTGAATTACTTTCATACCGGGGCATTGTCGCTCGAAGCCATCGGCTTGGCGGAAGATAAATGTAAGAAGCTGTAAAATTTAAACAGCTTCTAAACGAAAAGCGGGGATAAATCGGTAATTTTTTGTACTTTTGTTTTCCATTTGTCAAATCAACCTCTTAATTTCGTCTTATGTGTGTAGATAATTTGTTGCAAATTGTAAGTGTTTTTATGGTGCTGTTTGCGATCATCGATCCGGTTGGCTCGCTTCCCATCTTCCTCGATATGCATAGCAGGAACAAAGTCATATCCCCTTCGAGGGTGTTTTTCTATTCGTTGTTCATCTTCATCACGTTCCTGTACGTTGGGGGGTGGATTTTGCAGTTGTTCCACGTCGAACGCTCGTCGTTTGCCGTTGCCGGGGCAATCGTGCTTTTCATCATTTCCATCGAGATGCTACTTGGCGTCGAGCTTTTCAAAATGGATTCCCCCGGCGGTGGCTCTACGCTCTATCCGGTTGTTTTTCCGTTGATTGCGGGACCTGGATCGCTCACGGCTTTGTTGTCGATGAGCGCGGAATACTCGCACCTGAACATTATCATCGCCATCGTGCTAAACCTCGTAATCATCTTTTTTGCGTTGAAATTTCTCGATAAATTCTACAAGTGGTTGCACGGCGGAATCGTGTACGTGTTGCGCAAGTTTTTCGGCGTGATACTGATGGCGTTGTCCATACAGCTGTTCACGTCTAACCTGCAATCGTTTATCTCAACGATTGTGGGGTAGGATAAAAATATAAAAGAAAGAGGCTGTCCTTATTGGGGCAACCTCTTTTTTTGTACAAATATCACTTATTCCCCATTATTCGTGGCTGAAATAAATGCCGTTTTGCAGTTGAATTGTGTTGTTATAAGTGGTTTTCGTTCCAATAACGGTTAATTTGTCGCCAAGCACAATGCCTTTGTCTGCCAATAAGTTCTTTCTGAAATCGCCGGTAGCGCCCCAGCCCGGATAACAGCCATACACATAAATTTCACTGCCACCGTCTTTCAGATGTAAATTACCGTAAGTGGGATTCTCAATACTGTCAATTGTACCGCTTACGATATAGTAATCAGTGGAAGAATCGGGTTTTGCCAGCACTTCGGCAATGGTGGCAGGGGTTACAGAAATAGCCTTTTCTAAAACTGCGCTAACCACTTCGGGTACATTATAAAAGTCATACTTTCCAGTGATTGTGATTATATCGCCAGCTTTAAGTCCGAGACTTGCAAAACCAGCCATATTATATACATAAACTTCGCCTGAAAAATCCCTTATGTAGAAACGCCCTTTTGAAGCATCGGTAATACTTGTAATTACACCTGTCAGACGATATTGCGTATTTTTATCTGCGGCTGCGATAAAATCTGCAATACTTGCCTCGATAATCGCGCCCTTTTGGGTAAGCGATGCTTGTGTGGTGTAGTCTTTTTTACCGTCAGTAGTGTGGAAAGTGATGGTTGTGCTACGATCGCCACCGGAATTTGCAACGGCTTGGAATTTCACTACCGCATTCGTTCCCGACTGTTGGATTGACGAAATTGACAACCACGACTTGGCATCTTCGGGAATATCTACCGATACGCCTTGTCCTTTGCAGGTAATGAAAGCGGTAAATTCGCCACCTTCGGGGAGAAGTTCTGCATTCGCAACAGAATCGACTTTTACAAGCGATTTGTTGATATTGAGAACAGTTACATCAACCAATTCGATGGTTGAGCCGTAAGTGGTTTTCGGACCTTCAACGGTTATTTCATCGCCTACTTCAAGTTTCCAACTCAGGAAATTTTGTGCTTTCCCGTCCTTGTCGAGCGTTCCGTAGATATAAACAGTACCCGTTTTGTCGGTTAAATACCAGTTGCCATACTGAGTATTTACAATTGAAGTACAAACACCCGTTACTCGATAGGTTTTTGAATCGGGACCGGCAATTACTTCTGCGCAAGTGGCATCAGATGCAATCGGCAAACCTTGAATAATGTTAATCCGCTGGGTTTTGCCTGCACTTGTAAGTAAAACTACCGCAGTGCGTCCATTTATGGCATCGGGGGCAGAAAATGTGAGTTGTGTTTCGCCTGCGCTTCCGGTGGTTGAAGAGATGGTTAGCCATTCAACCGCGTCTTTCTCAGTCGTTACTTTTTCTGCTGTCCAACTGTCTTTTGCCGTTACCGTAATGGACGTGGAACCACCTGTTTGCGGGATAGACACGTATGACGATGATACCTGAATTTCATCAAGTAATGTTACTTGATTTTCATCGGCACAACTTGTCGTCAGGGCAAGCGCGGCGATGAATAAGGGGAAAAAATATTTTAATTTCATTTTGTTTGAATTTTTAATCAGTTGAAAATATATTTAATACCAATGGAAGCATACCAACATTGCCCCAAGGAATAACTTGCGGTAAATGTCTGGGTGTCAGCGTTGATTGAGGCAGGTGTAGAGAATGTAGCCACACCGTCGGCATCAACGCCTTCGTATTTGAGGATACGGGCTTCGGAACCAATTTCCGGATTCAGATATTTAGCCACACCCCAACTCGAATTGAACAAGTTCATTACGTTTTTAATGTCAAAACTCAATTGCAGGTTGTGTTTTGTGCCTC
The DNA here is from genome assembly GCA_031269865.1 of Dysgonamonadaceae bacterium. Lineage (GTDB taxonomy): Bacteria > Bacteroidota > Bacteroidia > Bacteroidales > Dysgonomonadaceae > JAISUH01. Next base: position 23,605 of record JAISYO010000164.1, read on the forward strand.
CGGCATTGACAACAAAATCGTGTTTGTAGCCAACGTCGATGCGGTGTGTCCAAGGCGAATAAACGCTGTATGGTTCGGCATACTTGCCTTGTTGGTTTTTCAAATAGCTGTTGCCGTGTACATAGTCCATAAAACGAGTTTTGTCGCCTTCCGAAACAAAGCGGAACAGATTGTCAGTCACTTCTTTGTCGGTAGGAACATAAATCGCGTCGTAGTTGTAACCGTCGCCATTCATATCGTTAGCCATCATATACGAGTAGTTTGCACCGCCGCGCCAACCTTCGTAGATCAGGCTGTAATGGTTGCCGCTCTTGTCGTGGGCGGTAACGGAAGCTACAAGACGGTCAGGGGTGTTATATTGGGAATTGTGCAACTTAATAAAGTTTGGACCTTCCACCGTAGGAACGTATGTGAATGCCGATTCGGCAGCCGAACCGGGCATACCGGTTACGTCTTTGGCAACCGTATGCGTGTAGGCAGCCATCAAACTTACCCAATCTGCAGGCTTGGCATTCAAGGTAATGTTGCCTGTCCAACCGTAACCGTGGCTGGTGTTTTCCAATACAAACGCCTTTGTGCCGGTGCGATAACCGGCAGGATAAATCGGGCGGTTATCAACGCCGTTGAAACGGGCAAAACCACCTGCATTCGGGATACTCCAATCCGAGATGGAAACGCCGTTGATGGTTTTGTTGAAGATGCCTTCTGCCGTTACGGAGAAGGGGAACGCGGTTGGGATCGCATAATCAACGGCGAGCGACGTTTTCAATACCTGCGGCATTTTGAATTTCGGATCCACTGCCGAAATAGCCGAAGGAACTGTTCCGTCTTCGGGCGAAATAGTTGCAGGGTAACCCAACGACACCAATTTGTCGAGAAGATCAGCTTTGTTCGCTATGATACCACCTGCAAATTCATCCATCGTGAAACCCTTCTTTGCGGCATTTGCGGCATTTAGTTGTGCTTGATACTGCACCATACCGCCGTTTGTCGGCATATTGGTAAAGAACACAAGAGGCAGGTTTCCTGAGAACATACCAACACCGCCGCGAACTTTCATACTCTTATCGCCGAAAGTATCCCAAACGAAACCTACGCGGGGCGAAAAGATGATATTCGCCGAGGGCCATTTGCCGGTGTCGATATGACGTCCGGAATAATCCAAATCGAAGATAGCCTTGTTCGTCATCAAATCGGCATTGTTGAAGAAAAGTCCGTCAACGCGAAGTCCATAGGTAAGTTTGAAAGTTTCGTTCAGGTTCCAATCGTCTTGCACATAAACCCCAATTTTGTTCGTCCTCACACGCGCAGCGGGATTGGCTTCGCCATCATAACCATAAGTTAAGCATACCACTTCGGGCGTTGCTCCGGCTAAGAAATCATCAAGACTTAAATAGCGGTAGTAACCCGTACCGTTGCGCATATAGGCATTATCCGCCATTTTATATTCATAAGCCACACCTCCGGTAATTTTGTGATTGCCGAGGTAATAAGTTGCTTCATCTTTGATATTCAATACATTGTTGTGAACGCCGTTGTTCCAAGTGAAAAGTTCGTATCCCAACGACATATATGCCTGTCCGTCTTTCAAAATGTCGATGAAAGGAAATTCCGATGAATTTGTCCCGCGAACATCGTCGAGTTTTGAAAAAGTTGCCAAGAATTGGTTGGAAAGGTTGTCTGCCAAACGGCTGTTCAAATCAAAAGAGAACGAATGGACGAGGTTGTCCATCGAGTACATTGAGTTTGCAAACGACATTGACGCTTTCGACATGCGGGCTTCCGACACGCGAGTACCTCCGTCCATCGAAGTGGCATTGGGCGCATTCCAATACGTGTTTTTTGTGTAGTTGTAGCGTAAAGCCAAGCGATGCTGATTTGTGATATTCCAATCCAAACGGGCAAGCACTTTGTTATTGCTTTCGTCTGCCGGAAAATTGGTGTAAGAACCTGTTTCGTATCCGTATTTGGTTCTCACAAAATCGGAAACTTTCTGTAAATCACTTTCCGTTGTGCGCGAGATATAATTGTCGGGATCAGCCACGCCATTTGTCGAAGCCTTCCAACGATTGGCGATGGTTGGCGTTTGCGCCATTTCGGCGTTTACGAAGAAGAACAGTTTGTTTTTGATGATGGGACCCCCTGCGGTAAAGCCATAGGTTGTGTTGCGATCTTTATCACGCGCCCCCGCTATTTGCTGTCCTTTAACGGCATCGCCGCGCAAGTTTTCGTTTTTGTGATAAACGTATGCGCTACCTTTGAAGGTGTTTGTCCCCGACTTGGTAATTGCATTCACGCCGCCGCCGATAAAGTTTGTTTGGCGAACATCGTATGGCGCAATCACAATCTGTAATTCTTCGATGGATTCAATCGAGATCGGGTTGCCACCGCCGGGCAGCGCGTCGCTCAACCCGAAATTATTATTAAAATTGGCGCCATCTACCGTGAAATTGGCGGTACGTCCGTCTGTACCGACAAAACTCATACCATTTCCGCCGTAAGGCGAGAGGCGGGTAATGTCCATAATGCTGCGGCTTACCGTGGGCAGACTTGTGATTTGGCTATTTGTGATATTGGTTGAGGCGCCTGTTTTTTCGGTTGTGAATTTGGTTGCCAAACCGGTAACCACCACTTCGTCCAACGCCGTTTCCGATTCGCTCATTTGCGCGTCTAACGCATAGGTTTCGCCCAATTCCAAAAACACATTGCTTTTGGAATAATTGGCAAAACCGATATAGGAAACGGTAATTTTGTAGGGTCCGCCGGGGCGCAATCCTTGCAGGGTAAACCGCCCGTCCACATTTGTTACCGTTCCGTTGGACGTGCCCGACGGAACGTGAATCACTTGAATGGTAGCACCGACAAGGGCTTCCTTGTTTTCGTCCATAACACGTCCGCTCAAAGTAGAAGTCGTTACTTGGGCGTTCAACGCGGCAACAAGCACAAACATAAACGCTACCGCCAAAAATCTCATTTTTCTTACCATAAACAACAATCTTTTAATGATTAAATAAATAAAAGTGGTTTTAAAGATACAAAGATATAACAAAAAAATGCAAGAATTGTTGCGCGAGCGATACACTTATTAACAAGATTTCATCGGAAAAACAAAAGGCTTTCCGCCGGATAAACGAAAAAACGGAAAATCGTTTCCGAAAAGGAACATAAGTTCACTTGTTGTGCATTTGTGGGCTATCCCGTGAATAACCCCGTACAAGCCGAAGGCGCAGTGCGGGGCAGGAAATACCCTCCCCCCTAACTCCGTAGGAGTTTCCCGTAGCAAGGAAAACTCCTACGGAGTTTGTTTGCAGTCTTTTGTCTGCCCCCGATTGCATCGGGGGGTATTTACGGAATACTCCTGCGGAGTAATTTCTTGCAAATGCACAACAAGTATAAATTCGTTTCTTTATATAAGATAGGATACGTTTCGGCAAAAAAACAAACTTGTTCGTTTTTTTGCGCTCAACTTTCACTATCTTTGCATTCAAAATGCGAAAATAGGATGCGCCTCGGCATACTCCAAACGAGTGTGGCTTCTGCTCTCGGTTTTCACTATCTTTGCATTCGTTTTACAAAAAAGTTGAGAACAAGATATGTCAAGACAATTTAACCGCACGCTCATTACATCGGCGTTGCCATACGCCAATGGTCCCGTCCACATCGGACACCTTGCAGGGGTTTACGTCCCTGCCGATATTTACGTCCGCTACCTGCGCCTGAAAGGGGAAGAAGTGTTGTTTATTGGCGGTTCCGATGAACACGGAATCCCCATCACGATAAAAGCCCGAAAGGAAGGCGTTACGCCTCAGGATATTGTGGACAGGTATCACGGATTGATCAAAAAATCCTTCGCGAAATTTGGAATATCCTTCGACGTTTATTCGCGCACCACTTCGCAAATCCATCGGCAGACTGCCGCCGATTTTTTCCGTGTGCTGTACGACAAGGGGCAGTTTATCGATCAAGAGAGCAAACAATACTACGACGAAGAGGCGGGGCAATTCCTTGCCGATCGCTATATCGTCGGCACCTGCCCCATTTGCGGCAACGATCGCGCCTACGGCGATCAGTGCGAGCAGTGCGGCACCTCGCTCAGCCCCACCGAGCTGATCAACCCGAAATCGGCGTTGAGCGGAAGCGTGCCCGTGATGCGCAAAACCAAACATTGGTACTTGCCGCTCGACAAGCACGAGGCTTGGCTTCGCCAATGGATTTTGGAAGATCACAAGGAATGGCGCAGCAATGTGTACGGGCAGTGCAAAAGTTGGCTCGATATGGGTTTGCAGCCCCGCGCCGTTTCGCGAGATTTGGATTGGGGCGTGCCCGTGCCGCTGCCCAATGCCGAAGGCAAGGTGCTTTATGTGTGGTTCGACGCGCCCATCGGCTACATTTCAAACACGAAAGAACTTTGTGAAAAACAGCCAGATAAGTATGGCGATTGGCAAAAATGGTGGAAGGACGAGGACACGCGCCTCGTGCATTTCATCGGCAAGGACAATATCGTGTTCCACTGCATCGTTTTTCCGGCGATGCTCAAAGCCGACGGCTCGTATATCTTGCCCGACAACGTCCCCGCCAACGAGTTTCTGAACCTCGAAGGCGACAAAATCAGCACCTCGCGCAATTGGGCGGTGTGGCTGCACGAATACTTGCAGGATTTTCCCGACAAGCAAGACGTATTGCGCTATGTATTAACCGCCAACGCGCCCGAGACGAAGGACAACGACTTCACTTGGCGCGATTTTCAGGCGCGGAACAACAACGAATTGGTTGCCATCTATGGCAATTTCGTGAATAGGACGTTGGTTTTGACGCAGAAGTATTTCGATGGCAATGTTCCTGAACACAAGGAACTTACCGATTACGACAAGGAAGTCTTCGCCGAAATTGAAAATTCAAAATTGAAGATTGAAAATTTGTTGGACAACTTTAAATTCCGCGACGCCCTGCGCGAAACGATGAATTTGGCAAGGGTGGGGAACAAGTATTTGGCTGACACCGAGCCGTGGAAATTGGCGAAAACCGATATGGCAAGGGTGGGCACGATTTTGAATGTGTCCCTGCAACTTTGCGCTAATCTCGCGATCGCCTTCGAGCCGTTTTTGCCGTTTAGCTCGGCGAAATTGCGGAATATGTTGAATATCTGAAAAGTGATTTTGATATGTTTTTTGATTATGACAGAAAGAAAGGAACAACTGACAGAAATTTCCAAAATGAGCAGGTAATTAAATAGTCCGCTTTATCAACCGCAAAACATAAGCAAAATCCAACAAACACATTATGATAACATTCTTAATATCAATCGTTTTATTGGTTGCAGGGTATGTTTTCTACGGCAAATTCATCGAAAGGGTTTTCGGCGTCGACGGCGAGCGGAAAACACCCGCCTTCACCAAACGGGACGGCGTGGATTTCCTGCCGATGAAATCGTGGCGCATTTTTATGATTCAATTCCTCAACATTGCGGGCTTGGGACCTATTTTCGGGGCGATAATGGGCGCGAAATTCGGCGTTTCGTCCTTCCTTTGGATTGTGTTCGGCTCGATTTTCGCAGGGGGCGTGCACGACTACATTGCGGGTATGATGTCGCTGCGTATGGATGGGGCAAACCTGCCCGAAATTCACGGCAAGTACCTCGGCAGGGGCGTGAAAAATTTTATGATGTTTTTTATGGTGTTGCTGATGGTGCTTGTCGGCGTGGTGTTTATCACGGGACCCGCGGCGTTGTTGGCAAAGCTCACACCCGATTTTTTCAATGCCGTTTTTTGGATCGTCGTCATTTTTGCCTATTACCTGCTCGCTACGCTTTTGCCGATCGACAAAATCATCGGCAGGTTTTACCCCTTTTTCGGGGCGTGCCTGCTCTTTATGGCGGCAGGGATTTTGCTTGCCCTGCTCTATCGTTTCCCCGCGCTTCCCGAAATTTGGGAAGGATTGGGCAACACGCACCCGCAAGCCGTCACAAACCCCATTTTCCCGATGATGTTTATCTCGATAGCCTGCGGTGCGATTTCGGGCTTTCACGCCACCCAATCGCCGATTATGGCTCGCACGATGACTTCCGAACGGCAGGGACGGCGGATTTTCTACGGCGCGATGCTGCTCGAAGGCATTATGGCGTTGATTTGGGCGGCGGCGGCAAGCTATTTTTACCGCACGCCCGAAGGCAAGCCGATTTTCGAAAGCGGCACAAACGCCGCGGTGGTGGTGGATATGATCACGCAGAATTGGCTTGGCGCGTTGGGGGCGGTTTTGGCGATACTCGGCGTGGTTTTCGCCCCGATCACTTCGGGCGACACGGCTTTTCGCTCGGCACGGCTGATCATCGCCGATATGCTGAAAATCAACCAAAAACCAATTGTCAATCGCCTCTTGATTGCCGTACCGCTGTTTTTGGGGGCGTTTGGCGTGCTGATTTACAGTATGCGCGACAAAGACGGCTTTGACTTGATTTGGCGGTATTTTGCGTGGGCAAACCAAACGCTTGCCGTGGTAACGCTGTGGGCGATAACGGTTTATCTCGCGAAAGAAAAACGCTGTTACCTCGTTGCGCTTGTCCCCGCGCTGTTTATGACGATGGTTTGCAGCACCTTTGTTTTTATCGCGCAGAGAGAGGGCTTCGGCTTGTCGCCAATCCTTTCGTACAGCATTGGCGGTGCAGTAACGGCAGTGGCGCTGGGCTGGTTTTTGCGCTGGAAAATGACTGAACGATGATTTTTGAATGATTGACCCCTAACTCCGCATAAAAATTACCCCTTCCATAGAAAAAAATCAAAAAAATCGGT
>JAISYO010000066.1 GCA_031269865.1 Dysgonamonadaceae bacterium
TTTTGTGTCGGCAGTCGGCACGGGTGGCACGGTTTCCGGCGTTGGCAAAACCCTCAAACGCTACAATCCGAACATCAAAGTCGTTGCTGTTGAACCGTTTGATTCGCCGGTGCTGTCGGGTGGCAAACCCGGTCCGCACAAGATCCAGGGCATCGGCGCAGGATTTGTTCCGAAAGTCTATAATGCCTCTGTCGTAGATGAGATTGTGAAGATACGAAATGAAGAAGCATTCAGCATCAGCCGTTTATTAGCAAGGGAAGAAGGTTTGTTGGTGGGCATTTCGTCGGGCGCAGCCGCTTGCGCCGCATTCCAACTTGCCAAAAGGGTGGAAAACAAGAGCAAAACCATCGTGGTAATCCTGCCCGACACCGGTGAAAGGTATTTATCTACACCGCTTTTCAACTTTGAATAATCATGAAAAAATCATTTTATCAACCGATATGGCAACAACAATCAAAGTAAACGGGCAGTCGCAAGAACTTGCAAAGCCAATCCCCCTTTCGGAACTGCTCATTCTCAACCGCATCGAGCAGCCTGATATGGTTTCTATTCAGTTAAACGGCGAATTTGTTTATAAAGAAGACTACGAAACGCTTATCAACGATGGCGATGAGGTTGATTTTCTGTATTTTATGGGCGGCGGTAATTCTATTACGAATTAAAAATTACGAATTACGGATGGAGTTTACGGAAGAACAAATAGTAAGGTATAGCCGTCATATCCTGCTCAAAGACGTGGGCGTCGAAGGGCAGGAAAAAATCAGTAACGGCAAAGTTTTGATTGTCGGCGCAGGCGGGCTTGGCGCACCTGTCGCTTTTTATTTGGCGGCTGCGGGCGTCGGCACGATAGGAATTATCGACGGCGACACGGTGGATTTGAGTAATCTGCAACGGCAAATTATCCATTTCACTGCCGACATGGGCAAAACCAAAGTGCTGTCGGCAAAAGAGAAAATCGCTCAACTCAATCCCGACGTGAAAGTGAATGCCTATCAGGATTTGTTCACGTCTGCCAACGCCTTCGAACTCATCAAGGATTATGATTTTATCATTGACGGAACCGACAATTTTCCCGTGAAATTTCTCATCAACGATGCTTGTGTCCTTGCCGGAAAACCGTTTTCGCACGGCGGGATCTTGCGTTTCGACGGACAAACTTTCACTCACACGCAGGGCAATGTCTGCTATCGCTGCCTTTTCAATTCGCCACCACCGCCAAACGCAGTGCCAACCTGTTCGCAAGCCGGCGTTCTCGGTGCGATAGCGGGAATGTTGGGTACTATTCAGGCTGCGGAAGCGTTGAAATATCTTACCGGCGTGGGCGAATTATTGACAAACCGTCTGCTGTCGTTCAATGCCAAAACGATGGATTTTCGCACCGTTCACACCCGCCGCTCGCCCCGATGCCCTATATGTGGCGAACACCCAACCGTTACAACGCTGATTGATTATGAACAGGCGGCGTGCGATATTTTATCCCATAAAAATAACTCATAATTTCAAAAATTATGTCAGAAACAAAACAAACTAAAAAACTGTCAATCATCGCATTCAGCGGCGATTTCGACAAACTGACGGCGGTTTTTACGCTCGGAACGGGCGCGGCTGCGGTCGGCTATGAGGTAAATATCTTTTTTACCTTTTGGGGCTTGGACGCGATCAAGAAGAAACTTGGTCGCTCACCCGTCGGCAAAGGCTTTTTGCCCAAAGTGTTCGGCATTTTTATGGGCGGGCTGAAAGCGGCTCCCGTGAGCCGGTTGAATTTCGGCGGCGTCAGTCCGAAAATCTTCCGCTACCTGATGCGGAAAAACAATGTGGCAACGCTCGAAGAACTTGTAGAAGCGGCTAAACAGTTGGGCATCAATTTCTACGCTTGCGAAATGGCGATGCACGTACTCGGCTTGTCTAAAGACGATTTTATCCCCGAAGTGAAAGACGTGCTTGGCGTAGCATCGTTTCTGAATCTTTCGGAAGGGGGGCAAACGCTTTTTATTTAATTACGAATTAAAAATTACGAATGGCAACATTTAATTTAGATATTACGAAAGAGCATTGCCCGATGACTTTTGTGAAAACGAAAATCGAGTTGGCAAAACTGCAAAAGGGCGACATTCTGAACGTGAGTCTGTCGGCAGGCGAACCGCTTGAAAACGTGCCGCGCTCGGCAACCGAACAAGGCTTTACCGTCCTTTCCGTCGCCGAAACCGGCACGAAAGGCATTTTTAATGTAGAAATACAAAAATGATACGTCTTCCACAACATATTATCGACGGCATCATCGAACAGGCGCGGCGCGAACTGCCCGACGAGGCTTGCGGACTGCTTGTCGGCAGCGGAAACGAGATAAAAAAACAATATCCGCTGACGAATATCGACCACAGCCCCGAACATTTTTCGTTCGATCCGCGAGAGCAGTTTGCCGTTCTTCGCGAGGCAAGGGCAGCAGGTTTGAGCATTGTGGCAAACTATCACAGCCACCCTTCGTCGCCCGCCCATCCGTCGGCAGAGGATATTCGCCTTGCCTACGACAGCGAAATTCTTTACCTTATCCTCTCGCTGCAAGACACTGACAATCCCGTCCTGAAAGCGTTCAGCATCAAAGACGGTGTCGCAAATGAAGTAACAATTCAACATTTATAATTCAAAATTCAAAAGTAATGGCACAAAACGATTTACAGCGCAGCATCGCTACCGCAACCGCCAAAAAATTGGCTACAACAACGAAAACCCCACCTCAGATGGGTTCTATCACCCCACGCCTACTGCTCAAACTCTTGCCTTGGGTGCAGGTTGATTCGGGCACTTACCGCGTGAACCGCACCAAAGTCGAACTCAAAAAAGCAGAACGCATCGACGTAGAATTTTTCAACGGCGATCCTTCGTTTCGCGTGGAATCTTTCCGTCGCATTCCGCTCTTTGCGCATATTGACGACGATATTGTAACCCGTTTGGCGAAAAAGTTTCAGGTGGAAACCACCGATTTGGGTGGCAATCTGATTAAAGAAGGGAAAGATCCGCAAAAATTCTTTATCGTTGCGCAGGGGCAGGTCGAAATTTCAAGCAAAGGTACGCACGGCGAAGATTTGCGCATCGCGATTCTTTCCGAAGGCGAGTATTTCGGCGAAGCCAATTTGCTGTCCGATCAACCTTCGTCCGTAACGGTAAAAGCCATTACGCCGGCGGTATTTTTCACACTGAAAAGCAATGAGTTGGAACAGATTATCAAAGAAGTGCCAACTTTCCGCGAGCAGTTTCAAAAAGCTGTCGATGAGCATCTGCGCCTGAAAGCCACCGTTAATACGCACGGCGAAAAACATATCGATCTTGCTTCGGGACACGAGGAAGACAACATTATCCCCGAAACCTATATCGACTACGAGGAAAATCCGCGCGAATATCCGTTGAACACGCTTCAAACGGTGGTTCGGGTACATACGCGGGTTACGGATTTATACAATAATCCCTACAACCAACTCGAACAGCAGATGCGTTTGAGCATCGAAAGCATCAAGGAACGGCAGGAATGGGAACTGATAAACAACCACAATTTCGGTTTATTGTCGAGTGTAGAGCCAGGTTACCGTATCAGTACCCGCTACGGTGCGCCAACGCCCGACGATTTGGACGAATTGCTGTCGCTCGTTTGGAAAAAACCGTCGTTCTTCCTTGCGCATCCGCGTGCGATTGCCGCTTTTGAGCGCGAATGTACGTGGCGCGGCGTTCCGCCGGTAACAACCAATGTGTTTGGCGTTCCGGTTATCACGTGGCGTGGCGTTCCCCTGATTCCGAGCGACAAAGTGGAAATTCAGGGACAATACCTTACCAATCGCGGCGTGGGAACAACCAATGTCATTCTCGTGCGCACCGGAGAACAGGAACAGGGCGTTGTGGGCTTGCACCAAGCCGGTATTCCGGGCGAAATTGCGCCAAGCCTCTCTGCGCGTTTGATGGCTTTGGATAAATTTGCAGTCGCAAGTTATTTGCTGACGAAATACTTTTCGCTCGCCTCGCTGACTGATGATGCGATTGCCGTTCTCGAAAATGTGGAAGTGGGTTATTATCACGATTATAACAATCGAAAAATTACCTTGAAATAAAAAATTATGTCCTATTCAAATATAGATATAGGCACATTGCGTGAAATCGCCGGACGAATTACCGACGGCGAAGAGAGGCAAATTGCATCGCAAGGATTACCCGACGACGTTGATTTGACTTCGGTGCGTCAAAGTTTTGATTCCTTGCTCGGCGGCTCGTCATTTTGCGAAAACCTGCGGACAACTTTTCCGGAAGTCAGCGAGCTGAAAGAGCTGTTTTTCCCCGACGAAATCGCAGGCGTAGAACAGCAAACCGAAAATGAACGTCTGCACGAGGGTGCCGAAAAGGAATTTGCCGACACAAAGTATGTGCCTTACACCTCTTTGCGCGACCAGCCTATAAGATACAACGGCAGGGAAACTTTCGACGTGGAAGCAATCCGCAAGGATTTTCCCATTTTACGCCAAAAAGTTCACGGCAAAGACTTGATTTGGTTCGACAACGCCGCCACAACGCAAAAACCGCAGGCGGTAATTGACGCGATTTCGCATTATTACGAAAATGATAATTCCAATATCCACCGCGCATCGCATACCCTTGCTGCCCGCGCTACCGACGGCTACGAGGGCGCACGCTCAAAAGTTCAAAAGTTTATCAACGCTTCTTCGGAAGAGGAAATCCTTTTTGTGCGCGGAACAACGGAAAGCATCAACCTTGTGGCGCAAACCTACGGACGGAAATTTATCCAACCCGGCGACGAGATTATTTTATCCACATTGGATCATCACGCGAATATCGTGCCTTGGCAACAGTTAGCCAAAGAACGACAGGCGAAACTGCTGGTTATTCCGGTTAATGACAAGGGCGATGTGATTTTGGAAGAATACGAGCGACTGTTGAGCCCGCGCACCAAAATGGTGTCGTTTGCGCAAGTCAATAACACTTTCGGAACGATTTCGCCCGCGAAAATTATGATTGAGCGTGCGCATAAATACGGTGCAAGGGTGTTGATTGACGGCGCCCAATCCATCGCCCATTCGCCCGTTGATGTGCAGGATTTAGATGCGGATTTCTTTGTTTTTTCGGGACATAAAATTTACGCGCCCAACGGAATCGGCGTCGTTTACGGCAAAAAAGAATTGCTCAATATCCTTCCCACGTGGCAGGGCGGCGGCAATATGATAAAAGACGTAACCTTTGAGGAAACCGTATTTAACGATCCGCCCGCCAAATTTGAAGCCGGGACGCCCAACGTAGCCGATGCAGTCGGTTTGGGCGCCGCTTTGGATTATGTGAGCCGAATCGGTATCCGCAACATTGAGAAATACGAGCATTACCTTACCGAATACGCCCGCGAAGCTTTGGGGAAAATCGAGGGTATTCGTTTAATCGGCAATCCGCGAGAACGAATCAGCGTGGTGTCATTTATTGTGGAAGGCATTCCCTCGCCGGAAGTCGGCAAACTGCTTGATGAGGAAGGTATTGCACTTCGCGCCGGACATCATTGCGCACAACCTTCCCTGCGCCGTTTCGGATTGGAAACCACTGTCCGCCCTTCGTTTGCGTTTTACAACACGACGAAAGAAATCGACAAGTTGGTGGAGGCGGTAAAAAAAATTGCGGCAAAGAGATAAGAGTTACAAATAGATGAAAATACTAAAAAGTCTTCCTGTTCGGCTTGTGATTGCTTTGCTGCTTGGCATTGGCGTAGGTTTGATTGCAAATGAAAGTGTGATGCAGGTAGTTGTTACGCTGCAAAAACTGTCGGGCACGGTAATAATGTTTGTTATTCCGCTGATAATCATCGGATTTATTGCGCCGTCGATTACCAAACTCGGAATTAATGCTTCGTCAATGCTCGGTATCGCTCTCGCGTTGGCATATCTGTCGAGTATAGGCGCGGCATTTTTCAGTGCGGGCGCTGGATACGGCATTATTCCGCATCTCAATATCGCAAGCAATGCCGATGCCACTCGCGAACTGCCGAAAGTGATTTTTGAACTGTCTATCCCTCAGATTATGCCCGTGATGAGTGCTCTTGTCTTTGCCGTTTTGCTGGGACTTGCAACCGTATGGAGTCGCTCTCAGCGTATTATCAGCGCATTGGACGAGTTTCAGGAAATAGTTATTTCGATTGTTGTTAAGGTTATTATCCCCATTTTGCCGTTTTTTATCGCGTTCACATTTTGTTCGCTTGCCTACGAAGGCGGTATTATTCGGCAACTTCCTGTTTTTCTTATCGTTATATTTATCGTAATTGTTGGACATTTCATTTGGCTTGCTCTTCTTTATGCTATTGCAGGACTGTATTCGGGCAAAAATCCGTTTCGCGTGCTGAAACATTATCTTCCCGCCTATCTCACGGCGGTAGGTACAATGTCGTCGGCTGCCACTTTGCCGGTTGCACTCGACTGCGCCCGCCGTTCCGACATTTTGCGGCGCGATATGGTCAGTTTCGGCATTCCGCTTTTTGCCAATATCCATCTTTGCGGATCGGTGCTGACGGAAACATTTTTTGTGCTTACCGTTTCGCAAACGCTTTACGGCACCTTGCCTCCCATCGGCACAACAGTTCTTTTCTGTCTTTTGCTCGGCATTTTTGCTATCGGCGCTCCGGGGATTCCGGGTGGCACGGTAATGGCTTCACTCGGACTGATAGTCAGCGTATTGGGCTTCGATGAAGCAGGTACGGCACTGATGCTCACTATTTTTGCCTTGCAAGATAGTTTTGGTACCGCCTGCAACGTTACGGGCGATGGCGCATTGACGTTAATAATCAGCAGGTTTTCCGATAAAAGGGATAAGACTTCGTGAAATGGGAAAATAAAAACAACACAAAAAGCCATTTTGAGCAAAAGTTTCAAAATGGCTTTTTGTGTTGTTTATCAACCATGTAAGGCTATTCTTCCCCTTCTGCCATATTGTGAAAAACGTTTTGAACGTCTTCGTCCTCTTCAAATTTATCGAGAAGTTTTTCAAGTTGGGCGCGTTGTTCGGGCGTAACTTGTTTCAAATCGGTTGGAATGCGCTCAAACTCAGCCGAGTGTATTTCAAAGCCCTTGCCTTCGAGGTAGGACTGTATTTCGGAATACGACTTAAATTCCCCATAAAGAACGATTTCGTCTCCATCCTCTTCCACCTCGTCCACGCCGTAATCAATGAGTTCGAGTTCAAGATCTTCGAGCGAAATATCCTCTTTCTGCGCGATTCTGAACACGCACTTGTGATCAAACAGAAATTCAAGGCTTCCCGACGTGCCGAGCGAACCGCCGTGCTTGTTGAAATAGCTGCGCACATTGGCTACCGTGCGCGTGGTGTTGTCGGTTGCAGTTTCCACCACGATGGCTATCCCATAGGGTCCATAACCTTCGTAAACAACCTCTTTGTAATCCGAAACGTCTTTGTCGGTCGCTTTTTTGATGGCGCGTTCCACATTGTCTTTCGGCATATTTTCCTTCTTGGCTTGCTGCACCAGCACGCGCAGACGGGGATTGGTGTCGGGATCGGGACCGCCATCGCGGGTGGCAATGGTTATCTGCTTCCCTAATTTAGTGAAAACGCGAGCCATATTCCCCCAGCGTTTCATCTTCGTCGCTTTTCTATATTCAAATGCTCTTCCCATATATTATGTTTAGTTTGTTTGTTTTTTCTTACCTCAGTTGTGCGCCAAGTTCGCGTTCCAAATTCGATTGAATCTTCTGCATAACGGCATCAATTTGTTTGTCGTTCAATGTTTTATCTTCATCTTGCAAGACGAAGTTCACGGCGTAGGATTTTTTCCCTTCGGGCAGGTTTTTGCCCTCATACACGTCGAACAACGAAATATCTTTCAACAGTTTCTTTTCCGATTTGCGGGCAACTTGCTCAATTTCCCAAAAAGTCACTTTTTTGTCAATGAGCAACGCCAAATCGCGCCTCACAAAGGGGAATTTAGGGATTTCCGAAAACTGCACCGCTTGCTTGGCGGTTTCTTTCAGCAACGCGCCCCAATTGATTTCGGCAAAATAAACGGCGGTGTCAATGTCGAAGGACTTCAACAGTTTCTTATCCACGATACCCCACGAGGCAATGTGGCGCGAGCGTGTGCGCACCTGCATCGCTGCCGAAAAAATCTCATCGCTTGTTTCCTCAGTCAGCAATGCGCCGGAAGGCAGTCCCAGCCGGGCAAAAATGTTTTCGACGAAGGCTTTCAACTCGAAAACCGAACTGTCGGTTTCAGGCGCAGCCCAATTTTTCGCGTTGCGTTTTCCGCAAATCCAAAGCGCGAGGTGCGCCTCTTCCGAATAGGCAGTCAGAGGGTTGTCGTCGCGGTTGCGATCGGCATCGAAAAAATAGCAGTTGCCAAATTCATAGAACCTGAGATCGTTGTTTTGGCGGTTGCGGTTATAGGCGATGCTTTCCAAGCCGCCGAAAAGCAAAGTCTGCCGCATCACATTCAAGTCGCTGCTCAACGGATTAAGCAGTGAAACACAACGCGATGCAGGGAAAATCTGCCCCGATTCGTAATAAGCCCGGCGCGTGAGCGAATTGTTCACGATTTCGGAAAATCCACTCGCCGTGAGTTGTTCCGACACGAAACTCTGCAAGGCGTGCTTGCGATCGGTTGATGTTTGGCAGGATAAATTTGATCTCAGCGAACCGCTGATTTCCACGTTGTTGTATCCGTAGATGCGCAACACGTCCTCAATAACGTCCACGTCGCGCAACACGTCCACGCGGTAGGTGGGTATGCGAAGCGAGAGGGTGGAAGCGGATTCATTTTCTATCTCGATTTCCAAACTTTTCAATATCGAAATCACGGTTGCCTTGTCAATATCCTTCCCTATCAGCGAATTAACTTTTTCGAGCGAGAGTTCCACCCGTGGTTTTTCAATGGGCTTCGAGTAGAAATCGCGAATCTCGCCTTCGATTTCCCCCCCTGCCAACTCTTTGATGAGAATCGCGGCACGTTTCAGCACGTAAATCGTGTCGTTGGGATCGACGCCACGCTCGAAGCGGAAGGACGAATCGGTGCTCAACCCTTGCCGACGAGCCGTCTTGCGAATCCACGTCGGGTTGAAATACGCACTTTCGAGGAACACGTCTTTTGTGTTCTCGCTTACCCCCGAATCAAGCCCGCCGAACACGCCACCGATGCACATTCCGCCGTCGGCGTTGCAAATCATCAAATCCTTGTCGCTCAACGCCTTCGTTTGTCCGTCAAGCGTAATAAAGGGCATCTTTTCGGGCAAGGTGCGCACAATGACACGCCCGCCCGTTATTTTCGATACGTCGAAAGCGTGCATCGGGTGCCCCGTTTCGTGCAGGATAAAATTCGTGATGTCCACCACATTGTTGATAGGGCGCAAGCCGATGGCTAACAATTTGTTCTTGAGCCATTCGGGGCTTTCTTTGATGGTAATTCCACGGATTGTCAGCCCCGAATAGCGAGGGCAGGCTTCCGCATTTTCCACCGATATGTCGATGCCGCCCTCTTTTTTATCGGGGGCAAAACCTTCGACAGAGGGCTTGACGAGCTTGTAAGGCTTTCCCGCCTGTTGCAGGTAGGCGGCGAGATCGCGCGCCACGCCGTAGTGCGATGCCGCATCGACACGGTTGGGCGTGATGTCCACTTCCAACACGAAATCGCTTTTAACGTTGTAATACTCTTTGGCTTGCATTCCCACTTTCGTATCGGGGGGAAGGACGATGATTCCGTCGTGCGATGTGCCGATGCCGATTTCGTCTTCGGCGCAAATCATTCCGAAAGACTCTTCGCCGCGGATTTTCGAGCGTTTAATCGTAAATTCTTCGTCGCCGGAATAAAGTTTCGTGCCAATGGTGGCAACCACCACTTTTTGTCCGGCAGCTACGTTGGGCGCACCGCAAACGATTCTCAAAGGCTCGCCCCCATCGCCTATATTTACGGCAGTCAGATGCAGATGATCGGAATTGGGGTGCGCTTCGCAAGTGAGCACCTCGCCAACAACCAAACCTTCCAGTCCGCCACGGACAGTTTGGATTTCATCTACACTACCGGTTTCCAAACCAATGGACGTGAGCGCGTCGGCGGTTTCGCGAGGCGACAAATCGAATTGCAAATAATCTCTCAGCCAGTTATATGATAAGTTCATATTTTCAGTTGTTAAATACGCTTCGGGGAAATATCCCGGAAAATTCGTCCAAAAGTACAAAAAAATACAGAGATAGGGAAAAAGATAAGGCATTTTTAGCATCCCGAAGGGAATCGGCACTTAAAAAGTTTGGCTTTGTGGCGGAATAGTTATACCTTTGCAACCGCATTTTTTTAGAAAAATAGTTTTCGGGGTGTAGCGCAGTCCGGTTAGCGCACCTGCTTTGGGAGCAGGGGGTCGTGGGTTCGAATCCCGCTACCCCGACGAAAGGTAAAAGCACTGACAATCAAAATGATTATTGGTGCTTTTTTCAGATGAAAAACAAATGATCATGAGCAAACGAACCCCTTTGGAATCATCTTCAAAACAACGAGAACAACACCCTGACACTGACTTTTGAGGAAATAAAAAAACATTCTTGGCTTTGAAATCGATCATTCTTTTTAAACTTACAAAAAAGAAGCTATACCGTTTGGTTATACCGTCGGGAAAATTTAATTGAAAGAAAAACGCATCATTTTCAACAAGATATAGCAAAAAAATCCTGCACTTCCAACGAATTTTTGAAACCGAAAAATTTATACTGAAAATTTCTTGTGGCAAACGAATTTGCTTTGCTTGAATCGGATATAAATCATTGATTGTGATGTTTCTTTGTTTTAAACGTCTGAAATCATAAATTAAATCTATATCTTTGTACAGATTTCTGATAATACAAAATTATGTCGCCCGAAGAAAAAGCCCGATTGGAAATAGATAACAAACTGCAAGCAGCAGGTTGGCAGATCGCGGATAGAGACCACTATTCGCCGTCTGTTTCTGCCATTGCTATTACCGAAGGTTTGTTAAAAGGCAACCTCGAAGCAGACTATTTGCTGTTTATAGAAGGCAAGGCTATTGGCGTACTTGAAGCAAAAAAAGCGAATACAGACCTATTGGAAATCGCTTCAAAACAAGCGGAAAACTATACGCACAAGTTATTAAATTGGTATCAGTATTGGCAAAATCCACTGCCCTTTGTGTATTTATCCAATGGAAAAGAACTCTTGTTTAAGGATATACGAAACAAGAAAAGTGAATATCTACCTTTGCAACGAATGCACAATCCGAAAGAAATGGCAAAAATGGCAGGTATCGAAAACGAGTTTGCCGGTTTGCCTTATTTGCCGCCCAAGGGTTTGCGAAACTGCCAATACGAAGCTGTCAGTCAATTGGAAAACAGTTTCTGGAACGGCGACAAACGTGCATTAATGGTGTTGGCAACCGGCGCAGGGAAAACATTTACTGCTTGCATGGCTGCTTACCGCCTGTTAAGCTACACGCCCGCTCGACGTATTTTATTTCTCGTTGACCGCAATAATTTGGGCAAACAGGCGGAAGGCGAGTTCAGCGCATTTCGTTTAACGGAAACGGGCGAGCCTTTTAATACGATATTTCTTACCAAGCGTTTGAAAACTACTCATATTCTGTCCGAATCCAATGTGGTGATTTCTACCATTCAACGGATTTTCGCTGTGCTCACAGGGCAGGAATTTACGGAAGAGGACGACGATGATTTTTCCAACGAGGACTAAATGATGTATTGACAATAGAACAATTATCCGAACAGTATCAAAATCTATACGAAAAGGAAATAAACAAAGTAGAAAAAGAAAATATGCCACAAAATAAGTCTTCAAACATATTGATTGCCAATGTAATGCGAAGAATAATTGACAGTTATGTTTATTTTATTGGTTACGGACGAGATATTTGGGGAGCAGTTGTTTCTGAAAATCAGAATGAGCCAAGTTATTATGTAAAATGTGCTTTTATATCGACTATCAATGATGATAGTCATAAAATAACAGCATTAGACACAGCTTATTACCAAAAAATCACAAATATTCAACCTCAAATTTTGTTTGATGTATTTAAGGAAATATTTGAGACAATAGGAACAGAACATTACAAATTGATGATGAATGAACAAATAGAAGATAGATAAATTTATGGCAAAACAAAATAACACCAACTCCGAACAATCCCTTACCAAAAAAATCTGGAACCTTGCCGATGTAATTGCTGCCGCAGGGGTAGGTTTTACCGATTATATCACGCAGCTCACTTATCTTTTGTTTCTGAAAATGGACTTTGAGAAAACCGAGCTGGGTTTCCCTACTTCCATACCCGAAGGTTGTGCGTGGAGCAACCTCGTAAACTTGGACGGCTTGGATTTGCTGCACCAATACGAAAGCATTTTGGATACGCTCTCGAAAAAAGACGACCTGATTGGCAGCATTTTCACCAAAGCGCAAAACAAAATACAACAACCGGTTTTGCTCAAGCGGGTTATTTCGTTGATTGGCGAGGAAAACTGGCTTTCGATGGACGGCGACCTCAAAGGCAGCATTTACGAAAACATCCTCGAAAAGAACGGACAGGACAAAAAAAGCGGTGCCGGGCAATACTTTACGCCCCGCGCCCTTATCAATGCCATGGTGGACGTAACCCGCCCCAAAATTACCGAAACGGTGTGCGACCCGGCTTGCGGCACAGGCGGTTTTTTGCTTGCCGCTTTCGACTACATGAAGAAGCAAAGCAAGGACCGCGACAAACTGCAATTCCTGCGCAGCGAAGCCCTGCACGGCAACGATATTACGCCGCTTGTGGTTACGCTGGCTTCGATGAACCTTTACCTGCATGGCATCGGTACGGAGCATAGCCCGATACACTGTCAGGATTCGCTGGAACGCTCGCCCGATAAATTGGTGGATGTAGTGCTTGCCAATCCGCCTTTCGGCACACGACCGGCAGGCTCAACGAATATTTCCGCCATGCGCGACGATTTATACGTTACAACGAGCAACAACCAACTCAATTTTTTGCAACACATTATGCTGATGCTAAAAAACGGCGGTCGCGCTGCCATTGTGTTGCCCGACAATGTGTTGTTTGAAGGTGGGGCAGGCGAAAACCTCCGCAAAAAACTGCTGACGGATTTCGATTTACATACCATCCTGCGTTTGCCTACCGGTATTTTTTATGCCAACGGCGTAAAAGCGAATGTGATGTTTTTCACTAAAGGAGCAAAAATCAAAGACGTTTGGTACTACGATTACCGCACCGGCATCAAGCATACCTTGGCAACTAACCCTATTCAGCGCCATCATTTGGACGATTTTGTAAACTGCTATCAAAACAGAACGGAAACCTGGTCTGCAAAAAACCCCAACGGCAGATGGCGCAAGTTCAGTAGCGAAGAGATTTTTGCCCGCGACAAAACAAGCCTCGACATCACTTGGCTTAAAAACGGCGAAGATACCGTAGATTATTCGCTTGCGGAACTGATGACGATGATGGAAACGAAAAGCCAAAATATTTTGTCGGCGGTAAATTCGTTAAAAGAAATCATCGGTAACATTGAAGAAAATTAAAACGTTATGGAAATCAACAAATTACCTGCGAACAATTCGGAATTTATCATTTTCAAAACCAAAGACGAAAAGATTTCGGTAAATGTGCTGTTTGAAAACGATACGGTGTGGCTGACGCAGAAACAGTTGGCAGAAATTTTTGATACGACCAAACAGAATATTGGGCAGCACGTCAGAAATATTTTGGAAGAGGGCGAATTAGTCCGAAATTCAGTTGTAAAGTTTTTCTTTACAACTGCTGCTGACGGTAAAAAATACAATACCGAACATTATAATTTAGATATGATTATTTCGCTTGGCTATCGCGTAAATTCAAAAGTAGCTACGCTATTCAGAATTTGGGCGACCGAAAAACTGCACGGTTTTCTTACGCTTAACGAAAGGACTATTTTGATGGATGCGGGTAAAATATCGCACGAATTGGCAAAACAGCACGCCGAAAAAGAATATGAAATTTTCCGCGTGAAACAGGCGCAAATTCCATACAATACCGATTTTGAAAAATTTATCGACCAAATTGAACCTTAATTTAATGAATACAAAACAATTACGGCAAAAAATATTAGACCTCGCCATTCGCGGAAAATTGGTAACGCAAGACCCGAACGATGAGCCGGCTTCTGTATTATTGGAAAGAATCCGTGCAGAAAAGCAACGCCTTGTAAAAGAGGGAAAAATAAAACCCGATGAGAAACAATCCGGTAGTGATACGCCCCATTATCAGAATATGCCGTTTGATGTGCCGGATGGGTGGGTGTGGGTAAAGCTGGGCGATATCGCTTTTTTGAAAGCGGGTTCTTTTGTTAGAGCAGAAGATATAAGAAAA
>JAISYO010000167.1 GCA_031269865.1 Dysgonamonadaceae bacterium
AAAGTCCGCGCTGGCTGATTCTCAGGGGCAGGGAAACAAATGCCTTGCAGATAATGAAGCGCATTTTCGTGAGCGACATTCCCGCTCAAAATCAGTTGGAAGAAACCAAACAGAGCCTCAGGGGAGAGACAAAATCGAAAATAGGCATGTTGTGGCAACCCGGAATCCGCAAAGCCGTATTGATTGGCGTTGCCATTGCTATGCTGGGGCAGTTTATGGGCGTGAATGCCGTTCTTTATTACGGTCCGGCTATCTTTGAAAGCAACGGGCTGTCGGGTGGCGATTCGCTGTTCTATCAGGTAATGGTGGGGCTGGCAAATACGCTCGCTACCGTGATAGCCCTGTTTGTCATCGACCGCGTGGGAAGGAAAAAATTGATTTATTATGGCGTGTCGGCGATGATTCTGTTTCTTGTGCTGACGGCAATTTATTTTGCCAAAGGCGACGAGTGGGGATTGCCCGACGTATTGTTGCTCGTGTTTTTTATGGCGTATATTTTCAGCACCGCCATATCCATTTCGGCAGTAGTGTTCGTATTCCTCTCGGAAATGTATCCCAATAAGGCACGCGGATTAGCCATGTCCGTCGCCGGATTTTCGTTATGGATTGGGACTTACCTGATTGGGCAACTAACGCCTTGGCTGCTCGAAAACCTAACCCCGTCCGGCACATTCGTCCTTTTCGCCGTGATGTGCATTCCATATATGCTGATCGTATGGAAGTTGATGCCCGAAACGGCAGGGAAGTCCTTGGAAGAAATAGAGGCGTTTTGGAAAAGAAATAAGAAATTAGAAGATAGAAATTAGAATATGCAGGGAAAAATAGATTTTGGAATTTTGGCAAACCAATACAAAATGGAATTGTTAGACAACATTTTACCGTTTTGGCTGCGCCATTCCCAAGACAAAGAATATGGGGGCTATTTCAGCTGCCTCGAACGGGACGGTTCGGTTTTCGACACCGATAAATTCATCTGGTTGCAGGGGCGCGAGGTGTGGATGTTCTCGATGCTCTACAACAAGGTGGAAAAAAGGCAGGAATGGCTCGACTGCGCGGAGCAGGGGGGCGAGTTCCTCAAAAAACACGGACACGACGGCGCGTATAACTGGTATTTTTCTTTGACGCGCAAGGGGGAACCGCTTGTTGAGCCTTACAATATCTTTTCCTATACTTTTGCGACGATGGCTTTCGGGCAATTATCGTTGGCGACGGGCAATCCCGAATATGCCGAAATTGCCTTGGAAACGTTCAAAAATATCCTCGCGAAAAAAGAAAACCCGAAGGGGATATGGAACAAGGCGTACCCCGGTACGCGAAACCTGAAAAATTTTGCGCTTCCGATGATCCTTTGCAACCTCGCCCTCGAAATCGAGCACCTTATCGACGTCGATTTCTTGGAAGGGCTGATGGAAGAATGTATCCACGAAGTGATGGACGTTTTCTACCGCCCCGATTTGGGCGGGATTATCATTGAAAACGTAACTACCGGCGGGGAACTGTCCGATACCTTCGAAGGGCGGCAGATGAACCCCGGTCATGCCATCGAAGCCATGTGGTTCATTATGGATTTGGGTGTTCGCTTGAATCGTCCCGAACTGGTTTGGAAAGCAAAAGATACCGCTTTGACTATGCTCGAATACGGCTGGGACAAGCAATACGGCGGTATATTTTATTATATGGACAGGCTGGGACGTCCGCCCCAGCAGTTGGAGTGGGATCAGAAATTGTGGTGGGTGCATATCGAATCGCTCATATCAATGCTCAAAGGCTATCAGCTTACCGGAGATGAAAAATGCCTGTCGTGGTTCGAAAAAATCCACGACTACACATGGAGCCACTTCAAAGACACGGAACACCCCGAATGGTTCGGCTACCTCAATCGCAGGGGCGAAGTATTGCTAAGCCTGAAAGGAGGGAAGTGGAAAGGCTGTTTCCACGTTCCGAGGGGGCTGTATCAGTGTTGGAGGATGTTGGAAAACCTGAATGAGAGAAATTATTCTATCAATAATAGATTTGTCAATGATCAATTACCAATTAAAAAAATGAGTTTATGATTAAATTAATGTTAAAATCTAAAAAAGACTCTCTATTGATGAAAACAGTTTTGTTTTTATTGATGGCATTCCTGCTATGTTCGATGAACGGATATGCACAGGAATCAGCAGTGTCGGGAGTTGTATCTGATGTAAAGGGCGAATTCCTCCCCGGAGTAAGTGTTCGTGTAAAAGGTACGAACACGGGCATTGTTACAGATGCCGATGGGAAGTACTCCCTTAATGTGGAAGGCAATGCGGTATTGGTTTTTTCTTATGTTGGGATGAAATCAATAGAGGAAAACGTAAATAACCGCAGAACGATCAATGTTACATTGTCGGAAGACACCGAATTGCTGGATGAAGTTGTTGTTGTCGGCTACGGTACGCAAAAGCGCGTAACGATGACCGGCGCTGTGTCGCAAGTCAGTTCAAAAGATTTGCTGAAAGCGCCGATGCAGAACGTGTCGAGTTTGCTGACCGGTAAGGCTTCCGGCTTGACGAGTATTCAGCGTTCGGGTAATCCGGGCGATGATGGCACGACACTCCTTGTGCGTGGTTTGAACACTTTCGGCAACAGTTCTCCAATGCTGATCGTCGATGGCGTTTCGCGACCGATAAACTACGTTAATCCTAACGATATAGAAAGTATATCGGTGCTAAAAGACGCT
Organism: Dysgonamonadaceae bacterium; assembly: GCA_031269865.1. Lineage (GTDB taxonomy): Bacteria > Bacteroidota > Bacteroidia > Bacteroidales > Dysgonomonadaceae > JAISUH01. The sequence continues at coordinate 2,705 of JAISYO010000167.1, forward strand.
TCTGCGGCTATTTATGGAATGCAGGGCGGTGGCGGCGTTATCCTGATAACGACGAAATCGGGAGGCGAAGGTCCGGCGAAAATCTCTTACGACGGCTCATACACGATGACACAGAATACGGCAATGCCGGAGTTTCTCAACGCCGTCGATTACATGTATTGGAACAACAAGGCGTATGAAATGGACGGTTTGACGCCCCCGTGGACGGCAGACATTCAGAACCGCGTATTGAGCAACGATCCCAACAGTATCTGGGGCGAAACGAACTGGCTTGACAAGATTTTTAAGACAGGTCAGACGTGGCATCACAATATATCGGCTTCCGGCGGTACCGAGCGCACTAAATATTACGCTTCGTTAGGTATTATGGATCAAGATGGTACAATGCACAACACGGGTTATACCAGATACAATATGCGTGCGAACCTTGATATTCAAGTAGCGAAAAACCTGCGTTTTATGGCGAATGTATCCGGTTTGCGCAGCGATCGTTACCAGCCTGGTTCGGATATTGTCAATCAGGGCGAGTTCAACCCTGTCCGTCAGGCTATTTCGACTATTCCGATTATCAAGTCGGAGTATGAGGGTTTGCCGGTAGCGTGGAACGGCTCGTCCTATTATGTCAATGGTTATGCAGCGCTGACAGAATCGGGTTTCAAGCGTCAGAACCGTTGGGTGTTCGATTCCAATTATAAGTTGGAGTACGATTTTAGCGGCTTGACAAACGCACTCAAAGGGCTGAAAATGTCGGTCTTCGGCGCGTATAATTATAGCAATACGACAGACCAAAACTACGACCGTTACTACGAACTGTATTATGTAAACCGCAATTTCGACGAGGGTATCACCGGCGCAAGCGGTTATACTCCGGGCGGTGGTTTTGCAAAATCGGCATCATGGGGCGATACGTGGATGTTACGCCCCCAAATTGAATATTCGCGCGATTTCGGCAAGCACTCTGTGAACGCATTGTTGCTCTATGAGGCGCAAAAAAACTATTCCAACACGATGACAGGCGTCAAGAGAGGCTTTTACAGCGACGACCCCATCGACTTGTCGCTCGGCACCACGTTTACCGAAACACCGGTTTCAGGCTCGTATTCCTATACCGGACAGGCATCTTACGTAGGGCGTTTCAACTATGCTTACGACAGCAAGTATCTGTTTGAAGCCACCTTCCGTCGCGACGGCTCGTATATCTTTCCTGCCGATAATCGTTGGGGTTTCTTCCCGTCAGTTTCGCTCGGTTGGGTAGCGTCGCAGGAAGAGTTTTTCGCCAACGCACTGTCAGTGGTCGATTATTTTAAAATACGTGCCTCCTACGGCGAATCGGGTATCAACGATGTTGATCCTTTCCAACACCAATCGACATACGCCGTTGCGAATAACAGTTATGTGCTTGGTGGGAAACCTCTTGCGCAGTTTTATTCCAGCAATCCCTATATCTATCATAACCTCACGTGGTCAACGATACATAACTATAACATAGGTATTGATGCCGACTTGTGGAACAGGCTGCTGGGCATAGAATTAGATGTGTTCTACCAACTGACTACCGGCATTCTCGAAAGGCAGAGTGGCAACTATCCGCCGTCGTTGGCAAGTTATTTTCCGGCATTCCAAAACTCCGGCGAGGTAGATAACAAAGGCTTTGAGATAACGTTGAAGCATGACAACCGCATCAATTCCGATTGGAGTTATGGCTTGAAAGGTTCGTTTTCGTATGCCCGTAACAGGGTGCTAAAAAGGGCTGTTACCGATAATTACCCCAACTATCGCGCTCAGTTAGGCGCTCCGATGGGAGCCAGATACGGTTTGCAGGCTCTCGGATTTTTCCAGACTCAGGAAGAAATCGACGCCTATCCGGCAGCACCGTCCGGCATGATACGTCTTGGAGACCTTAAATATAAGGATGTTAATGGAGATGGGCTTATCAGTTCGCAGTACGACTATATCAAGACGGGCTACGGAGGTGTTCCCGAAATCAATTTCTCGATGGATATGAACGTCAGTTTCAAAAACTTCTACGCCTCGATGCTTTGGCAGGGTGTTTCGCATACCGACTACGAACTGTCGGGAGTTTATAACACCGGTGTTACGTCTTCGACGAACTTTACCGCTTCGTTTGCCGAACAGGGCAATTCGCCTTACTATCGCATCGAAGGTGCATGGACGCCTGAGAATGCTCTGACAGCCAAATATCCGCGCCTCAGCACCGTATCCAACGGCAATAATGCGTGGCAATCGACATGGTGGGTTGTAAACGGCGAGTATTTGCGCCTTAAAAACGCTACCATCGGCTATACCGTACCGGACAAGGTGCTCGCCAAAACACCTTTCTCGCGTATCAATATCTATTTGGCAGGTACTAATTTGCTTACATTCAGTCATTTTAAGTATGTTGATCCCGAAGCCCCGTCAGTCAGCAACGGATATTATCCGCAGCAAATGACTTTCAGTGCCGGTGTTAATGTAACATTCTAATTAGGAGGAGGAAATAAAAGATGAAAAAATATTTAACAGTATTAATGGCGGTATTTGCCGTGATGACGTCCTGTAATGAGGAAGTGCTCGATTTGTATAATACGAAAGAAATCTCTGACCTTGCGGTATGGAGTACAGAAAGCGCGGCAGAGATGTATATAACAGCCTCTTACAAAACATTTACCGACGTGTCGCAGGTGGCAAGCAGTCGCGGTCAGTATTATGACAGTTATTCGGATATAATGAAATCGACGTCATGGGACCAGTATAATCACCCCTACAACAAGGCTTTGCTGCTGACAAGCGCTTTCAAGACTGGCGACGCAGGCGGTTTGAGCTGTTGGAGCGACGCTTACTCGCGCATTCGCCGCGCCAATGTGTTGCTGACTGAAATCACACGCTACGGCTTGCCGCGCTACGGCGAAGAATGGTGCGACGTCCGTCGCGCAGAGGTGCGCCTCTGCCGCGCATTTTCGTATTACCGCCTGATCCGCGTTTACGGAGGCGTTATATTGCGCACCGATGAATCTGGCGTAAATGGTGTTGATGACGGCGCATCGTCGGAAGACATTAACCGCAAACGCGCTTCCGAAGCCGAAAGTTGGGATTTTGTTCTCAACGAACTCCAATGGGCCGCCGAACATTTGCCCGAAAAATGGAGCGCCGCATGGGAAGGACGCGCAACCAAGAAAATGGCTTACGGATTTATCTCGCGCATGGCTCTTTCCGCCGGTAAATGGCAAACAGCTGTTGACGCTGCCGAAAAAGTGAAAGAACTCGGTGCTGCGCTCGCCCCTGACTATGCGAAAGTCTTTCAGGTTGACGGTGGACAGGATAACTCCAAAGAAATACTCTTTGCCCTTTACTATCTAAGCGGCAGCGTGATACACAGTTATGACCGCTATAACCGTCCTTTCGGCGACAATGCCGTTTATACCACAGCCGTTTATGCAGAGCATGTGCCGACTGCGGAACTGGCTGATATGTATGAATTTAAAGACGGTACGGCGTTTAACTGGAATACATGGTCAGGTTCCCACTCCAACCCCTATACCGACAGAGAGCCGCGTTTTCACGCAACAATGCTCTATAACGGCGCAACGTGGGAAGGGCGTACCATTCAGACTTACGATGGAGGCACGGACGCTTTCGTAGCCTTTACTCAGAATGCTTCTACAAGCGGTCATACCTGCACAGGCTATTACCTGCGCAAGTATTTGCAGGAAGGCAACAGCGATTTCATTACCAAGGGCAGTTATCAGTATGACGCCGTGCTGCGTTATGCCGAAGTGCTGCTCAACAAGGCTGAGGCTTATGCCGAGTTGGGTTTCGACCAATATAAGACACAGGCTCTGCAAGCCCTCAACGAGGTTCGCGCACGTGTTGGACTTCCTGCCCTAAGTGCCACAGACAAAGATGCTTTCATGACTTTATTGCGTAAAGAGCGTTGTGTTGAACTTGCCGGCGAGGGCTTCCGTTATTGGGATCTGAAACGATGGAAATTAGCCGAAAATGTTATCAACGGACGTAATGCTCATGGTGTAAAGGTAACGCCTTCCGGTGGCGGATATACATACGAAACAGTAGCGTGCGATGGCGGTACCCCACGTATCTTCCTCGATAAATATTACTACCTGTCATTGCCGACGGCTGAAATGGCTAACAACAAACTGTGTGATAATAATCCTTACTGGTAATCAATAAATTATACAAAAATGAAGAAATATATCATAATGATTTTGGCGGCGCTGCCTTTGATGTGGGGATGCGCCGAAGCAGAAAAAGAATTTGTACACGATACAAACACGATCTCGCAGATGATTTGCAAGGCAAAACACGGCGGCGGCGAGTATCGCGGGACGATATACGAGTATAACAAAAACGAAGAACTCGTTACCGGAGACTTTACCCAAGCCGACGTTGAAGGCGGCTACGGCATTATTGTCTTTGCCATTTCCAAATCGCTCGAAAAAGACGTCGATTTGTCAAACATTTATCTCGTTGCCACCGTTTCTTTCGATGAGTTTATAACTCCATCTTTGACCGGCAGGCACGACATTACCGGCGACGGTATGCTGGTTACTGTTAAGTCTGGTGTAGGCACTACGCGCACGTATCGCGTTAGAGGTTATTTTGAATAATAAATTAAAAATCAAATTATTATGAATGCAAAATATAAAATATGGAGTTTGTGTCTTATTGTTGTGGTGGGCTTGACGGTTTTTTCCGCATGTGAAGACGAAAACCTCAACAGCGATGCCGATATCATCATGTCGTTTACCGTAACCGGTCGCAGCGGCAAGTTGTTTAACTCGTCTATTGACGGCGATAATATCACTCTCAAAGTGTCGCCCTATATCGACGCGGAAATGGAACTCGATTCGGCGTTCTCACACTTTTATCTCTCTCGCGGGGCAACGGTAAGTCCCGATCCGGTGATAGCGCAGGATTTTTCGAAGGACGGCGGCGTTACCTACACCGTTACGTCGGAAGACAAAAAGCATACCCGTACTTATAATGTCAAATGGGGTATATCCGACAAACTTCCATACGGAGAAGGATTCAGTTATGCGGAAATAGGCGCTAAAAAATCGTTTGTCGAGTTAGGCTATCCGGGACAGGTTAACGATTTCGGCTTGCCAGCTATTCAGTACGGCGATTTGCAGATGTATCATGCCTACTGTGGCAATTATATTGTGCTGTTGTCGCTGGCTTATGTTGCCGAAAGCACTTCGTCGCCTCTCGCCGTCAAAGTTGTTGATAAAGACAAGCTCAACGATGCCGGTACGCTGAACCTCGGCTCAATCTCGATTGCACGCCTCAAAATGATTACTTCCGACTACAAAGGGCACTGCGTTGGTGCTGTTGTGAATGGTGCCGAAACGGAATTGTTCTACTGGACAACTCCGACGGCAGCACCCGTTTCAGTTGGTAAAATCGGCGTTAATCTTGCTCCGGCTGCCGATTTAAGCAATAACTTTCAGGTAGCGGGCGATATTACCGATGACGCATGGGTAACGGCTCTTGCGCCGCGCGACAAACAAGGTACACACTATCGTGTCAAAGTAAGCGGCGGTCGCCTTGCTTCGGAGTACTCGACGATTCGTACCGGCTATTCCAGCGACGACTGTGCCGGCTTCCAGATGATTTCCCCGATGGACGCTTCCGATGAGCCTGCTTATGTTGTCGGCGACACCGAAGGCACCGCTAATGCAGCCAACTCGATTCACTGCTATATCAATAATTTCGGTGGTTCTACGATTAGCGTGATGCCGCCGTTGTGGCAAAACACGTTGCAAGCATGGTGGGTAGGAACAGGCTTCTCAACTGCGCGTACCGGAGGACGTTCGCCTGTTGTTTCGGCACTCGACATTAACGGCAAAACATACATTGCTGTTACGAGCGGCACGGCGTGGTGGCATTCGGCGGCTGTTCTTAATGACGATCTCGCTACTCTCGCGCACCAAAACCTCAATCTCGCATTCAGTATCAATCGCGGGTGGAGTTTCGGTTCGTGGATCGATTGGTATTGGAACGAAGATGCCACCGAGGCATATCTCGCCGTATGGTTTGGACGTCTTGGGCTCTATACGTATAAGATGACTTGCTACGAATAGACGACATGTTGATACTTCTATTTTCAAAAGCGCCCTTAATAGCATCTTGATGCGATTAAGGGCGTTGAGAAAAAAATAACAAATTAATAATCAATAAAACATGAAAAAAGTCTTAATTATTCTTTTATGTTTCCATATATCCTGTTCCAAAGGAACGGATACCCCCAATTCCATTGATCCTCCGGATATTCCTGTAAACCCTGTCGTGCCGCCTGTTGTAGTTACCAAACCCGTTCAGATGTGGGTTGATGCGCACGCCAATTTCAGCCGTTTTAAAGATAAATCCAATATCGTTACCTATCTTGAAAAGATGAAAAGTGTCGGTTTCAACGAAGTTTATGTCGATGTAAAGCCCGGCATCGGTTACGCCCTTTATAACAGCGATATATTGCCTCGGCTGACTAAATGGGGAACGGAAACCGTTACCCGCGATTGGGATTATCTCGGTGTCTGGATCGAAGAAGCGGATAAAGTCGGCATTAAAGTTATAGCCAGCATTTCAACGCTCGGATACGGCGTTACGAACCTGAAAGAAGGTCTGATATACAGTGACCATAAATGGGACGGCAAAACGCAAATGACAATGGTGGGTAATGATCCCACTAAAATTGCTGATATGCGCGACCAAGAGGGCGTTGATGCCGCTATGCTCAATCCGGTGCTGCCCGAAGTTCAGCAGTTTGTCATCTCAATAGTGGAAGAAATCGTTACCAAATATCCCAAACTGAAAGGCGTATGCCTCGATTACTGTCGCTGGTGGAATACCAACTACGGTTTCAGCGATGCCACTATTGCCGCTTTTGAAGCCAACAGCGGGTTGAAGCTCAACTCCCGTAACGACATTATTACCGCTACCGGGGGGCAGGGTCCGCAATTCAAAAAATGGATTGAATTTCGTACCGCCACCATAACCAATTTGGTAACAAGCACACGAAATAAGGTTAAAGCCGTCAATCCGAAGATGGAGTTTCATCTCTGGGCGGGTGCAGATTGGGAAGGACGTTGTCAGGTAGGACAGAATTGGGCTTCACGCAAATATAAACCCACCGACAGTGTCTATACTGATACATACAACGAAACCGGCTTCGCCGATGTCCTTGATGTATTCTCGATGGGGGCATATACCGAGCATGTTTGGAAAACGGAGTACCCCGGCTCTATATGGACGGTTGAAAACTTTGTTACCCGCTATTCGAACTTCACTATGGACGATTGTAAAGTAAACGGTTCAATCGCTTCTTATGCCTACGGTTCAAAGCCCACCGCCTTGTCCGATGCCGTGTATCTCTGCCTCAAAAACACCGATGGAATCATGGTATTTGAACTGTCCCACGTCATCAACTTCAACCAGTGGGACACTCTCAAATCTGCTATCGAAAGAGTGTTTAAGAAATAGATGCAAAGATGAAGAAAAATTCCTCACAAGCGCAAAGTTCACGAAGTAATTAATTCCTTGTGAACTTTGCGCTTGTGGGTTCTACTCTTATTTCAAACTTTGCAGATAATTAATTATTCAATATCACTGTAAATTTATTTTCTTTCAAAATGAACAAGATAAGCGCGATCCTTGTTAGCATTTTATTTATTGTAACTTCGCAAATTCATGCTCAATTGGTTTATCATAATGCAGACCAATTCCCTTTGTTGGGAAAAATTTCAGACAAAACGGAAACCCGTTACGAAAGGCTGCCGTCAAATATCAAAGAGAAAACCCGCCCTCCGGTTTGGGGCTTAGGTAAAAATACGGCTGGATTGGCAATCCGTTTCAGTTCGGATGCAACAAGCATCGGACTAAGATGGACGTTGTTTGAAAACCGTGTCATGAACCACATGACGCCGACAGGGATAAAAGGTTTCGACTTATATTGTCTTGAAGGGCGCGAATGGGAGTTTGTAAACTCTGCCCGCCCCAATACCGATACCAAGAAAAATCAGGCGACAATCATTTCAAACATGATAAAAAAGGAAAGGGAATACCTCTTGTTTTTCCCGCTTTACGATGGCGTGGTATCCCTTGAAATAGGAATAGATTCATTGGCTTCCATCGCACAACCTAAAAAAGAAGTTATCAAAACAGATAAACCGGTGATTTGTTATGGTACAAGCATATTGCAGGGTGGTTGTGCGTCCAGACCGGGAATGGCACATACCAATATCTTGATGCGGAGGTTGAATCGTGAATTTATCAATTTGGGATTTAGCGGAAATGGACAGTTGGATTATGAAATAGCCGAAATCATGGCGGAACGCGAAGCGGCCATGTATATCCTTGATTTTATGCCCAATGTGAATGTGCAGCAGATCAGGGAAAAGATGAAGGATTTCTATGCCATTATTCGCAGGAAAGCCCCTCATACTCCCATCGTGTTCATAGAAAACCCGATTTTTCCGCAAGGGAGATACGATAGTACTATGTGGCAGACGGTTGAAGAAAAAAATAAGGTATTGCATCAGATTTTCAACCAGTTAATAAAAGAGGGGGAAAAGAATATCCGTTTGATTCCTTCCAAGGCGATGATCGGCTCTGACGGGGAAGCAACGGTAGATGGCATTCATTTTACCGATTTAGGTTTTTTGCGCTATGCCGATTATCTTTGTAAAACTGTTTTTAAGTGATCGATTATTAATAATTTTACATCATACCCTCAAGCGATGAAACGACGAAATTTTATAAAAACCATTTCCGCGGGGAGTGCTTTTCTCATCACGTCCCATGAAAAAAATCCATTGTCCTCGGTTTCTTCATTGGAATCAATATCGGTAAAGCAACAGAACGAAGTCCTTAAAGCCGACGTAGTCATCATCGGGGGTGGATTGGGCGGCGTATCGTCCGCGCTCGCGTTAGTTAGAAGCGGAAAGCAAGTAATCCTCACGGAAGAAACCGATTGGCTCGGCGGACAACTCACGCAGCAAGGTGTCCCACCCGATGAACACCGATGGATAGAATTTGCCGGATCAACAAAAACGTACCGCGATTTGCGGAATAGAATCAGGGATTATTATCGCAGGAATTATCCGTTGGTGGACGGGGTAAGGGATAATCTGCTGTTGAATCCGGGAAATGCCTCGGTATCCCATTTTTGTCATGAACCCAGAGTTGCACTGTCCGTCATTTTGGAAATGCTTGCTCCCTATATCGGTTCTGGGAAATTGACGGTGTTGTATCATCACAAAGCCCTGAAAAGTTCCGTAAAAGGCGACAGGGTGGAATCGGTTACGGTAAAAAATGAACAAACGGGAAACCTGAAAACGTTGACAGCCCCCTATTTCATCGACGCAACAGAACTTGGGGATTTGCTGCCCCTTACCGGAACGGAATATGTTACCGGGACAGAGTCGAAAAAAGATACCGGGGAGCTACACGCCCCGTCCGAAAGCGACCCCGAAAACGTGCAGGCGTTTACCATGTGCTTCGCGATGGATTATATCCCTGCGGAAAACCATACGATTCAACGCCCCGACGATTATACTTTTTGGAAGAACTATACACCGCAGATGAAACAGCCTTGGGCTGGAAAATTGCTGGATCTGCACTATTCCAATCCCCGTACATTAGAGCCGAAAGAACTTTGTTTCTCGCCATCCGATAGCGATTGCGGCAATGTTTTCAATTTGTGGAGTTACAGAAGGATAGCCAATAAGGATAATTTTGCGCAAGGATTCTACAAAAGCGATATTACAATTGTGAACTATCCGCAAAACGATTATTTCTTGGGAAATCTTATCGGTGTGTCCGAAAGAAAATTTAACCAATATGTCGAAAGTGCGAAGCAATTGAGCCTATCCCTCTTATATTGGCTTCAAACCGAAGCGCCGCGCCCCGACGGAGGCAAGGGCTGGCAGGGATTGAGGTTGCGGAACGACATTTTGGGGACGGAAGACGGATTGGCGAAATACCCCTACATTCGAGAATCGAGGCGCGTAAAATCGTTGTTTACGATAAAAGAGGAACACGTCGGAAAAGAAAATAGGGCGTTAGTCGCCACGGACAACAAAGATAGGGCTGCATTTTTCCCCGACAGTGTCGGGACGGGTTATTATCCGATTGATTTGCACCCGACAACCGGCAAAGACAATTATATTGATTTCGATTCTTTAAGATTCCAAATCCCGCTTGGGGCATTATTGCCCATAAAGATGAAGAATTTGATCCCTGCCAACAAAAACATCGGTACCACGCACATTACCAACGGTTGTTACAGGTTGCATCCGGTGGAGTGGAACATCGGCGAATCGGCAGGATTGCTGCTCTCTTTCGCGATGGAAAACTATTGTACGCCTCACGATGTGAGGGAAAACCAAGCCCTGCTGCATCGGTTTCAGGACTTGTTGCACAAGCAAGGGGTGGAAACCGAGTGGCTTTCCGATGAAGAATTGAACAAATAGCCTCAGCGGATTCCAATCAGTTTATGTATTTGCAGGCTCAATGCCCACGGCGGATTGTTCTTCACAAGTTCCACACAGTAGTCAATGTTTTCAGGAATTGCGCGGTTTTCGTTGAATATGGGGCTTAGGAAATAATGCGCCGCTTCGGGAAGAATCGCAGCATCGGGCAAGGGGCTGCCTTTCTGCATCGGGAAGCGTAGCTCGTCGGCGTAGGGGATAAGGGCGCGTACTTTTTCGAAGTTCTGCTTCGGGCTGCAAGCAATGTAGTCTATCCCGATGGGAATGCGCCGTGTGCCGTTTGTCTCGATGGCTTGTTGATAACCTTTTTGTTTGAAGAAAGCCACGATTTCGTCGTTCAGTAGCAGGGTGGGTTCGCCCCCCGTCCACACGAGCCATTTGCACCCAAAACCCCTGATTTCATCGAGGATTTCATCGACAGTCATATCTCGCCCCGACTCAAAATCTGTATCGCAAAAACGACAATCCAAATTGCATTTCGCCAAACGGATAAAAATGGAAGCCTGCCCGGTTCTTCCGCCTTCGCCTTGCAACGAATAGAAAATTTCATTGACTATCAGGTTCATAGATGGCAGATGTTTTGGGCGTTTCGCTGATTTCTATGGCGTAGAGTTTGGGAAATTGCGGTTTGAACACGTCGTAGAGCATCTTCGCCAAGTTTTCAGCCGATGAATTTGCCGGGGACATAATATCGTTCAGGTTCCGGTGATCGAGCTGTTCGTCAATATAGGTTTTGACGGACTGCAACTCATTGTAATCCTGTACGAAACCGTTGTCTGTCAAGGATTCCGATTTCAAATGCACGGTTACCACGTAATTGTGTCCGTGCAAGCGGGAACAAGGGTGTTCGGACGGCAACCCATATAGTTGGTGGGCTGCGGAAAAGGAAAATTCTTTGCTTATTTTATACATATTCTGTTACTTCCATTTTAGGTAGGCTTGCAAGGGGTAGTGATCGGAAAACTTCACGTTATTCACCTTGGCGCGGTAAGCCTTCATATTTTCGCTGTGCATAATATAATCGATTCTGAAAAGGAAAAGATCTTCGTTGTACGTGATTCCGGGTCCTGTTCCGGTTTCGGCGTAAGCGTCCCGAAGCCCCTCTTTCATTTTGCCGTAGGCAAACGAGGCGGGCGTGTCGTTGAAGTCGCCGCACAAAATCGTTGTTTCGTTGTCGAGTCGGGCAACGTAACGTTTGATTTTATCGACTTGCGACGCCCGTTTGCGATAAGCCCTGCCGAGCCGTTTGCGGATATTGGACGTTACGTCGTCCAAGCGCACCTTCTCGTTATTCTGCAAAAAATCGCTGTATAGCCGTTTATCGGCGGCACCTATCTGATTCGATTCCAAATGCACGTTTACCACGGTAACGTCCTTGCCTTCAATGTCGAGGGTGTATGTTACCGCGCCGTTGAAAGACGAATCGAAGATGATTTCGTGCGTGTTTTTTATCGGGAATTTCGAGAAACAAGCCAGCCCGAAAATATGGTATTTCCCCGACGATTCCAATCCTGTAACGGAACGGTAGGGGTATTTGTTCAAAATGCGGTTCACGTCGCCCTGCGTGATCATCGACTTGCCCGTTTTGCTAACCATATATTCCTGCAAGCAGACGATGTCGGCGTCCGTTTTGGCAATGTAATCGAGGATCGGGTGTTCGTTTGCCCCCCTTTTGTACTCGTTCCCCAAGCCTTGCACGTTGTACGATAGGATTTTGATGCTTCCTTCCGGCACTTCCGCAGGGAAAAGGTGCACCGGAAAAAAGGTGAATATCGGTTTGTGACAAATCAGCAGGGCGGCGAGGGAGATCAATGCCAATTTCCATTTCGAGAAAAAAATCCAGAACACGAGATAAAACACGTTGGCGAAAAGCACGAAGCCGAATGCCAGCCCCACGTAGGAAAAGAAATTCGTTTTCAGGGGGGAAACCTTCCACGCGAACAACGAGCAGACCAGCAGTAAAATAACGATGACATTCGTGCCGAATATCAAGTATTTTACCACGTCCCTGAAACGCCATTTTTTATTTTTTGCTCGCATCGAAAAGTCTCTTTTTTTCCTCGTTCGTCAGGCTGCCATAGCCCGATTGCTTCAACTTGTCCAAAATCGCGTCAATATCTTCCGTCTCGCGGTGCTTCCTGTAATTGTAATCGCTGTCGTTTTCCGCCCTGCGGTACGACACTTTCATCTTCGCTTGTTTGCCTCTCGGCTTGAATAAATTGGCGAAGGCGTCGAGTGCCCGGCTGATCCAAGCCGTGATGTCCCTGCCGTTTTTGTAATTGATGGCGAAAATGTACCCGGCCAACGCGCCCCCGATGTGGGCGATGTGTCCGCCGGGGTTGGCGTTGTCGTCAAGCGAAAGGAAATCGATGAAGAACACGACGATGGCGATGTAGATAATTTTCACTGAACCCAGCAGGAACAAGTTCAACCGCATATCGGGGCGGAAAAACGAAACGCCCATCACGATAGCCATTACCGCCGCCGAAGCACCGATCATCTGCCCCTGCCCCATCAGCACGTAATAGGGTATAGTGTTGAACGCAAGCAGATAAAGCACCGCCCCCGACAATCCGCCCAGCACATACAAACTGCCCAAGCTGCGCCCGTTGAAAAATTGCATAAACAGGCTGCCGAACCAATAGAGCCAGAGCATATTGAAGAGGATATGCAAAAAATCTTCGTGGACGAACATATACGTGAAAAACGTCCAAACGCGGCGCAAGAGAGCCTGCGGATCGGAAGGAATCGCCAAAAATCCTGCCGTATCCACCCAATTCAAGTTGAAAAGCGTACAAAATATGCCGACGATTTTGATGCAGAGGAACACCGCCACGTTGATGAAAATCAGTTTAATCATCACGCTTCCGTTCTTGTAACGATATTTCAAACGCTCAATAATATCCGCCATAATTCCTCCGTCCTTTCTTTTTCCAGTATAAAATCAAAAAGAAGCCGAACAATATCCCGCCGAGGTGCGCGAAATGCGCCACGTAGTCGCCGGGAAGGTTTCGTATCCCCAAAAACAGTTCGTACACGCCGTATCCGATGATGAGCCATTTGGCTTTGATGGGGAAGGGAAAGGGAATGATGAACAACTCCACGTTGGGGAAAAGCATCGCGAACGCGAGCAAAATGCCAAACACCGCCCCCGAAGCCCCGATGGAAGGCGAATTGATCAGGCTGTTCAGTGCGCCCATCGCGGGATTGGTGTAGTTCATTCCCTGCTGCACGGCATCGTAACCGTGGGCATAGACTTCGGTTATGGAAGCCGTGTCCATTCCGTTTTTCAGGAACTGCACCCTGACGAACACCACCAACATATCCACCACTGCCGCGCCGATGCCCGTGATGAAGTAATAGGAAAGGTATCTTTTGGGACCCCACACCTGCTCCAAGGTGCGCCCGAACATAAACACAGCGAACATATTGGAAAGCACGTGCAAAAAATTCCCCGGATCGTGCAGGAACAGGGAAGTTACCACCTGATAAATCCGAAATCCGGGCGACTCCACGTAATGCAGCCCCAATAATTTTACCAAATCGATGCCACTCCTGAGCAAAACCACCTGCGCCAACCACACAATCCCGTTGATGATGATGAGGTTTTTCGTTACCGTGGGGATAATGCCCGAAAAGGCAGACCTTGATTCATTCATAGACAAACCTTCATTTTTGAGTTGCAAAAATACGGATAATTTCCTTTCTTTGGGGGATTTTCGGCGTATAATCGACTTTTTTTCACAAAATCAAAAAAAATCGGGTTTTTTCTTGATGGTTATTGACTTATATTATGTATTTGGCGATGAATTAATTTTAAGCATTGATTTTAAGTATGTTTAATCTTTTTATTAGCCTGCGAAACGCAATTTGCACCCGATTTATTTTCTAAAACGAAAATAATCCCTTACTTTTGTGTCCTCAAAACGAAACCGCATTCCGACTCCGTAGCTCAGTTGGTAGAGCAAATGACTCTTAATCATTGGGTCGAGGGTTCGAGCCCCTCCGGGGTCACGGAAAAACAGGCAGTTATTTAATATAGCTGCCTGTTTGATTTTGGCTTTGCACACAATTAGTGCGTAACTAATTGAAAAGAAAACTGTAATATAGTGGGATATTTAACATTCCGTTATTGTTTTCGAACGGTTGCAAGGAAAAACGAATTGATAATTCAGGGTCGTATTTTTTGCGATAGACTTTCAAACTTTGCGCTTTCACATTCAAGCCGCTTTTAACCTCAATCGGCACAATTTTGCAATCCATTTGCGCAACAAAATCTACTTTTGATTGCGCCCCGCTTGCCCAATAAAATAGTTCGTGACCGGACAGTTCCTGCAAAACGTACTGTTCGGCAAGTAAGCCGTTAAATTCATCAAAAATTGCTGTTTTGTCAAGCACTACGGCTGTCGGAATTTTGGCAAAATGCCGAAAAAGTCCCACGTCAATAAAATAAAGTTTAAACGAATTGCCCTCGCTGTACGACCTGAGAGGCAGTCTGTTGCCGCACTTCACGAGATTTACTCGGCGGGCAATCCCTGCGGCGGTCAGCCACTCAATCGCCAATTTGTATTCACGCGCCCTCGCCCCTTCGCGAATTGCGCCATACAGAAATTTATCGTTCTTTTTGGCAAATTGCTTGGGCAAAGAATCAAAAACCTGCTTAATGCGGGTAGATTCAGGTTCTTTGGCGTGTTTTGAGAAATCGCGAATGTAGGTTTGCAGAATCGAATCCTGAATTTTTTCCACTTTTTCAATGTTTTGATCTGTAATCCACGACTGCACCACTTCGGGCATCCCGCCCGTAACGAGGTAATATTTGAAATAATCGTAAAGTTTTTCAGTTGAAAAATTCAAATCGTTAGCATTTTTGTAGGCAAAATCCACCAACCGTTGCTCGCCGTTAGCTATCAGAAATTCCTCAAAGTCCATCGGTTGCATTTTCAGAAAATCGACTTTTTTCATCGGAAAACTTGTGTTGGGGTGCAAAAAAATGTCAAGCAAACTTCCCGAAGCCACAACATTATATTGAGGAGCATCTTCGCAAAAAGAGATGAGCGAAGTGAGCGCACGTGGAATTTCCTGCACTTCGTCGAAAATCAGCAGCGTTTTTTCGGGCAAAATAGCGAAGCCAAACTTCAATTCCAACTGTTGCACAATGCGTTTTGGCGAAATCGAGCCGGCAAAAATTTGTTTGAGTTCGTCAGAGGCATTTCCCATATTGAGATACGCCACATTTTTGTAATGCTCTTTGCCAAACTGCTGCAAAATATAAGTTTTGCCCGTTTGTCGCGCACCTTCCAAAATGAGAGGTTTTCTGCGCTTATCACGTTTCCAATCAATAAGTTGATTGATTATTTTTCTGTACATAATCACATTTTATTAATCAATAACCACACAAATATACACATTTTTTAATCCAAAACGAATATTTTACACGCAAATATTCAATCGAAAATAAATTGACTCCGTAGCTCTGTTGGTAGAGCAAATGACTCTTAGAAACTGTTTAAATTTTAACACTACTGACCGACTAAAAGAACAGCGATAAAAAGGGCGTCCCTTGCAGGTCGCCCCAAAGTTGTAATTTTGTTGTTGCAATACAATAGAAAATACAACTTATGGGCAAAGATAGCCAAAAACATTTAGTCGGTCAGCCGGTATTCAAACAA
>JAISYO010000168.1 GCA_031269865.1 Dysgonamonadaceae bacterium
CGGATTTGGCTAAATTGAACGACTTAATCCGCGAAGCAGAATATGTGCGCTCGTCTGATTTATACAAAAAACGGTCAGATGATATTCAGCGGTTTTATTATTTTAAGGATAAAGAGAAAGGTATTTATTATAATATTGCCGAAGAAGTTGTTATTCACAAGCGAGGTAAAATTACTCTTCGCCATTACCCTCATTCGGTAACAAAGGATATACCGAAAAAAAAGAAAAACCGAAAGGCGAGATATTAGGTTCATGACCAGTATTCCCATTCCTTCCGGTTTTCAGACCACAAAGATAGTAACTATCTTTCAAATTTCAGCGTTCTTTGACATGTTTTTTTTGTATTACTTAATATCGAGCAATTCGTGTACAAACCAGAGCGCCCTTTCCACATCGCCCTGAGCTTCGACGTCTTTTATCAGAGAAATTACAAATAGCATACTCTGTATTGTATCCCGATATTCTTCAAGCCCCATTTCATAATGGATTGTAACTTTTGAACCGGGAAGCCGGGGAGAAAGTGTTGTCATGCCGCGCCTCCTTCCTCGCTTAAATTCGGCATCAGGTCTCGCATAAATCCGGCTACAGCCCAAAGGCGGGCGGGACATTCATGTTCGGCGGTGGCAGCTGCGATGAGATTGCAAAGCCCGTCGTAGAGCAGTTGGAGTTCTTCCCGCGGACAGGCGGTCGCGATTTCGACAACCAGTTTGTTTTCTTCGAAGCGTACCATTATACAAGCCCTCCTATGGTTAGTTGAAGCTGTTGGGGATTGTTGCCCCGCAGTTTTTTCGAGCCTGAAAGGATGAGCTTCACGCCGTTGATGGTAATGTGCCACGCCGGATGCGTAGCCCCGTAGAGTAGGATTTTGATGGCATGGTTGCGCCCCGATGCGTTGAGACGGCGGGCGGTCTGGGTGGATTCCGTCCGCGTGCCGATAGCGGCAAACACGTCGTTCATGCTGTACCAGTCGGCTGAGTTGTAGTTGACGCAGCGAACGGGCTGACCGTTCACCTGGCGAAACTCGTAAGCCACCATTCGCAGGTCGATGTACTCGCCAAAGTCCTTGTGCTTTGCCGACGGCGCAAGGCCGTAACTGCCCGTGCGACGAAGGCTCGGAAGTACTTCCGAAGTTACCCACTTGCGGAACGCACGCGCCTCCGGTTTCCGGCTCTGAAATATCAGATTGTATAAGCCGGACTCGTTGACAGCCGCTAATTGTTGGCGACCGCCGGGGGTGTCACTACTAATGACCCCCTTTTCGTCATCTTCTAATCGGCTGATTGCTTGGCTGCTATTTTCAAGCCCAAGCACAAGGCATACATCTTTAGCCGCAAAAAATGGCTCGTTGTTGATTACTTCAACCCGAATGGACTGATTACTTGGATTAAAGGTAAATACCTTTGGCAGTAAGTTGCCGGCTTCATTCTTATTAACTTGCATATCTATAAGAATTGTGATAAAAAACAATGCCTGTCTTAGGTGTGCAAATTCATACGCGAGGCGTAATGAGATTGGGTCGTTTCCGATACCCTCACCCTAACAGGCATTGCCGTTATCTTGTTACAAATAAAATTTTAACGATTATTTGCCTCAAGATGTATGAATTTGCGGGGGCAAAAATAATACAAAAAAACAGAAGCGCAATAACAAAAAATATGTTTTACAACATAAAATTAGTAAGTGATTAATTATTAATAAAAAAAGAGATGAACGTAACAGAATTTAGCCGCCTGCTGGCGCAAAAACGCCGCGAATTAGACAAATTGATGCGCCGCACCCTGCCGGTAAAGGTGGGTGCGATGGCCAAAGCCCACTATCAGGACAATATCCGCGAGCGGCAGGGCTTTCTTAACGGCGGCTTGCAGCCATGGCAGAAAACCAAGCGGCAGACGTCCGGCGGCAGGTCGGCAGCATCCAATTACGGCGCATTACAGAGCAGCCGTAATCATTTGCTTAGCAGCATCAAATATGTGCCGGATGCTTATCGGGTAGTGGTTTCCAACGATTTGAAGTATGCGCCGGTGCATAATTGGGGCGGCACGGTGCAACCGACAGTAACGCCCAAGATGCGCAAGTTCGCCTGGGCAAAGCACTACAAGGAAGCGGGCGCAGACAAGAAAAAGGATACAATGTGGAAACGCCTCGCTCTGACTAAAAAAACGAAGCTAAACATCCGCATCCCGCAACGGCAGTTCCTGGGCGAAAGCCAGGAACTTAACGCGCAGATACAACAAAAAATGGACAGCGAAGTCCGCAATATTATCAACAAATAAAATCGGAAAAAATGGAAGAAATTTTAATCGCGCTATTGGAGCGCATCGAACAAAAAGTAACCGGCCTGTCGCTCATCGACGAGGACGCCGGGCAAATTGATTTGCTCGACAGCGAGCAGGACGGCTATCCGGTAACGTTCCCCTGCGTGCTGGTGGGCAATGCCGACATCAACTGGTCGGATGTAGGCTTGGGCGTTCAGAAAGGCGACGTGCAGATGACCGTCCGCCTGGCGATCGACTGCTACGACGATACGCACATCGGCAGCGGAACCACCGAAAAAATCCGCGAGCGGCAGCAGTTAAGCACGGAGGTATATAAGGCCTTGCAGGGCTTCCGGCTCAACCGGATGATGGGGCCCATGATGCGCGTGAAAAGCCGCGACTATACGCTGCCGGGCAACGTGAAGGTGTATGAAAAAGTTTTCAAGTTTTACTATCACGATGAATCTGCGCGACAGGATAACCCGCTTCATCCGTGAATAAGGAAAGTTGATTGTAGGTCAATCGGGGCTGTTTTACCTTGGGGACAGGCGTAACCGAACTGTCGCTTTTGCTGCATTGGCGGATGATGGCGAGGATGCGTTCTTCGCTGATAAAAAACTCCTCTTCGGATAACAGCCGCAAGGTGTCATCGAAACGAAGCCGCTTTACCTCCGTCCAAAAATAGTAACGGCGGCAAAGCTTCTTGTCTCGTTTTCGTATCAGTTCCTTGCTTCGACCCCTGGGCATCTTGTTTTTTTGCAAAAATACACATTATTAGCCGGAATAACGCAAAAAAAAAAAACAATAAATTATTATTCCGCCTCTTTTTTAGGCTCCACGTAAAACGTTTCGTCCTGCGTTACGGATATTCCAACCTTCGGGAATAATGCCGAAACCACCTCATCCTCGCGGTCGGCGAGCAACTTGTCTTTTGCGGGTTCTTCGCTCGTGCGCACATAAGCCGGCAGGAACTCCTTCAACAGATTGGTTACTGCACCCCAGGTAAAGCCTTTCAGTGTTTTCAACTTCGGCGTGCCGGTGCGAAAGCCAATCGTTGTTTCCGATCTCAAAGATACGAAATTTTTGAAATCACATCACGCCAAGCACTGCTTTTCCGTAATCTTTACTGCTGAAAAATTCAACCCTCAGACCTGCCGCCGCAGCTTCTCCCGCTATTTCTTTTTCGGAATAGTATTTGCCCCAGCAATTTTTTTTCAGGCAGGAGGCATACTCGATATTTTTCTTGAAAAACTTGCAGTTATAGCGTTGCACAAGGTCGTAACGCCTTTTCGCCAACGGCGAGAACGCCCAAAATGAAATGATTATTTTTCCGTCGGCATTTAACGTGTTTTTTGCTTTCTGCAACAATGCAATTCGATTTTCCCTGCCCCAGAAATGATTATAAACCCCCCAGCCAAAAACGAATACATCGCATTTATTGTCAGGTACTTCGTTGTAGCCAACCTTCTCAAACTGAATATTCATGCCGTTTTCTCGAAAGAAGCGTTGTGCACTTGCGACCATTTTTCCGTCTGCCTCGTACCCGCGCACGTTGCATCCCTGTTTTGCAAGGGCAAACACTTCGCGTCCGCCTCCGGCAGCGAGCACGACGACGGTTTCCCCCTGTTTAATAAAGGTCTCAAACAGAGGTTTTTCCCAATCGAACAGCCCTTTCATCGTGTTTTTTGAGGAAGAGTAACTGCGCTCTCTTGTATAATACGTTTTCGTAAGGCGATTTGCCTTGCTTTCATTGAGCCTCGAAAGAAAAAATGTTTCAAGCAAAACATCGGCAAAGAAAAACAGGTTCCAAAAGCAATAGACAGCTCTGAAAAACCAATTATAAATCATTATGCAAGTGTACATCATAGTTCCTCTTTTTATGTGTGAACGAGTTTTATATCAGCTTTTTCGAGTAAAACAAAACCGTTGTGTATGAAGACATTGATAAAAAACGCTTATTTGCCCCAAAGATTTTCAGGTTCTTTGAAGCCCTTGAAAGCCGCTTTCACGGGACGTCCCGTCCACACTTGCGGTGCTTTGAGTCCGAGGGCGAAAGCCACGTCTGCCGCCACATCGTAACGATAAATCTGCTGCTTTATCTCGTAGCCTTTTTTAATGCCTGCGCCGTAATAGATAATCGGTGTAGTCAGTTCTTCGAGGGTGTTGCCGCCATGCCCCTTGTTGATGCCTCCGTGATCGGAAACTACCATCACGAGCGTTGATGAGGCGATACCTGCCTTGTCAATGGCGTCAAGCAACATCTTGACGTAAGTGTCTGCCTCTGCTATACTTTCAAGATATTCCTCTGTCATGTGCCCTGCACTATGTCCGGCGTGATCAACATCATCTAACTGAATGAACAGAAAATCAGGCTTTTTGTCAATGATATACTGCGCCGAATGTTGAGCAGTCAGAAGTGCCGTGCTGTCGGTTTCGTTCATATTCAGAACATCTTTGTCGAGCATACTGCCGAAGTCGTCCCATTGATAAATTGAGCCGAGTTCAGCCTTGGGACGTTGCTTGCGAAAGAGATAAAAAATGTTTGGAAATGAGTTGTTTCCCGTCTTGGCAACGGGTTCGATTTCGTACTTGTTTCTGCTCCATGCGTTTCCGGTACAACCCGTAATTTCGGGACCTGCACCGCAGAGCATAGCGTTCCAGTTTGGCTTGCTGACGGTAGGCAGTACGCATCTTACGGCAAAGTTATACGCCCCATTAGCCATCATTTCGTCCATCGTCGGCGTTTTAGCCTTGCGAAGCCCCTCGCTACTCATTCCGTCAATCCCAATCACTACTACGTGTTTAATCCCTTGTGACAGTTTGTTTCCATTGCTACCATACGCTGTCAGAGCAATAATGCTACTGATAATCAAATAAATCCTTTTCATTTTATGTATGTGTCCTTAATAAATATCCGGTAAAGGTACGGACAATAATCGAAAAAAGTTGTTTAGCAATCTCAAAGAACCAAAATTTTGAAAGCAAATCACAACCTTGCTGTTGTAGAAAAGACAGTATTTTTATGCTCTACAATAAATTATTATTAGACATGAAGTAGAGAGCCCAACAACCAAAATGTTTTTGTTTTAATTCATCGGGAGGCGGGGCTATTTCTGGTTTTTCCAAAGGAATAGGTTCTATGAACTCAATTCCTTTTTTGTTTAAAGCATATCGCCATTCTCTTTCCACAAAAAGAGATTCACGGGCATGACGAGACCAGAAAAGATATAAAACATCCGCCCAATCGATTTTATTAAATAACTGAGGTTCCCAATTTTCACCGGAACGCAGAGATTTTACATCAAGGAAAATATCCATCCATGGCGCTATGTGTTGTATGCCTTCCAAAATCAATAAAACGCTATCTCGATCTTTACTCGAGTAAGAGGCAAATGCTTTCTCCACTCGCTTGAAATTTACAAAAGGCTCAGGATTTTGTTTTTTAACATCAAGTGCCGATGATAGATTACAGATTAACACATTATCAGCATAAATTTTACCCTTTAATAAGATTTGATCTTTTGAGAAAGAAATGGGGACTTTAACTTGAAATGTTGCTTTACATAGTGTTCCTTTCCAAATGAATTCCTGAATACTATCCTCAATTTCGGCATCAGGACATTCTAACTGCATTTTTAAAAAAGAGGAAGTGTTAAGAGTAAACAAACCGCTCTTTTTTGTCTGTGCTTTTCCTCCGAATTCATTAATAATGGTTTTTCGTACTTCATCTTCAAATTGCCCAGAAAAAGCATACACATCTACTGGGGTAAATTTTCCCAACTCAAGAATTTTATGAGATGCCATAAGAAAACGAGTGTCTTCTACACTTTTGGGTAATGGATTATTTAGATCTTTTACAACCGAATCAATATTTTCCCCGATTTTACCATCGCTATAGTCATAACCAATTGTAAGATATGCAGGATCAAACGTGTGTCGCTCAAAAAGTAAATCAGAGCCGTTTTCTTTCACAATAATGATATTAATTCTATCGTTATTGTGCCTCCAAAGACTCATCTCAAATAGATTAAGCCGATCAGAATTTGTAGTTACAGTCGTAATAGCTTTTGCAAAGGCTCCAGAAGGATTGTCTTTCAACTTACCAGAACTGATAAGCACAAAACTACGAGACATGGAAAAAGACTTTAAAATTTCATTTTCAAGTTGTTTTTCATGTTCCTTCGAGCCATTTATAGCCGCAGGAAAGACCTCTGATTGTCTGTATTCTGAAAGAAAACATCTCAACCCTCGTTTCTTGGATGTTTGTATGAATTCTTGCGCAAGACTAAAATCGCCGGGCGCACAGGTAACATAAATATCATATATTTTTTCTGGAGTCACTATTTTTTTTTCAAAAAATGTTGCAACTTTACTAATAATAACAATAATTATCAACAAGGGAGAAACAATAACAATCCAAATAAATTGAAAAACAGAAAATAAAATAGATCCAATTTTTTTCATGATGTTGAGAATTTTTACGTTGTTTAGCAATCTCGAAGGACCAAAATTTTAGAAGCAAATCATAACGAGAATCACATTATTTAATCAAACTCCCGACTTGTTTGACGGCTTCGCGTAGGCGCGGCTGACATTGCAGCATCGTGGGATGCCACGGCGCAGTCATATAGCCGTAAAGTCGCGATGGATCAATGATTTTGTTGCAGTAGTCAAACGTTTCTTTCATGTTGCTGTCGCTGCTGAAATTACTGCCTGTCGGTATCTGATCGTAGCCGTACTGCTCCAACTTGTCGTAGAGTTGCACGTAAGTACGGTTTACGCTGTCGGACAAATCGGCGTCCGAGAAGCCGCCGTAATACCAGTTGCTTTGCATTACCGATTTAGGCATCTTTTTGAAGAAGATGTCGGGTTGTTTCCATGCGTAATCAGACCAAACCCATGGTCTGACGCCTTGTTTTTCTACCTCGCTGATGAGGAAATAGAGATCTCCCCACCATACGTTGTTTTTACGGATAACGACATAGTCCCATCTCTCCTGATGTTCAGCCGTTTCCTCGTCCATGCCGAGATGAAAATAGCGCGGGCGGTCAAATAGTTCCGACACTTCGCGGATAAGGTCGCTGCACACTTCGTAGTATTTGCGGCTTGAAACCATCTTGGAATACTCGCCCATCCACGTATCGTGGGTGGTAGCAAAATTAAGTTTGGGAATGGGTTCGATGCCGAGTTTACGTATTTTAGCCAGTTCGGATCGCAGTTTGTCGGGTGTCCACGCATTGCGGACGGCTATTTCGGGGTGGCTGTCATAGAGGACGGCATCGCCGAGATCGATGATGAGCATATTCATTCCCGCCGCCGCCATATCGCTGATAACAGTGTCCCAGACAGGCTGATCGAAAGTCAAGTTCGGCTGATATTTATGCGACCATGCACGCGCCGTCGGACAGTCGTCGCATTTCTTGTCGGGATCGCGAAATTCTTCGGGCGTATTGTCTTCCCACATATTGTAACTGAGATGGATAAGGTAAGCCCAAATCATTTTATGATCTGACGGGGCGAGAGGCTGTTGTATCATGGCGGACTTAGCCCATGAAGGCATTCCGCCCAGCAATCCTGCGGCAATTCCTGCCGATAAAAAATTTCTTCTGTTCATCTTTTTCAAATAATGATTGCAAAACTATTGTTTTTGTTGTTCCTTATTGGATCTAACTTCCTGCTGCGATGATCAACCCAATCCCTGCGATGAAGAGCAGGAACATCAGCAGCAGATAGGTATTGACAGATTTCGGGGCGTTGCGGAACTCTTTCCAGATAAACACGCCCCAGAATGCTGAGACGAGCGTTGCACCTTGTCCTAAACCGTAAGAGATTGCTGCTCCGGCTTTTCCGGCGGCAATGAGGTTGAATGCGTTGCCCAACCCCCAAATCAGTCCGCCGAGAATGCCGACAAGGTGTATTTTGAAACTGCCTTTGAAATATGCCGAATAACTAACAGGCTTACCTTCAAAAGGTTTTCTCATCACAAAAGTATTGAAAACGAAATTGCTGACGAAAATACCACAAGCGAAGATAAACATCGCCGTGTAGGGCGTCATCTTACCGGCGGCGGGGCTGACGAAGTTGTCCAAATCCATCGAAGCCGCCACGAAACGGTAGAAAAACGACATCAACACCCCCGCGACAAGCGACAAGACGATGCCTTTGGAAGATACTTTTTGCGCTTGTTTCGCTTGTTTGCCGTAGGCTATGGCATTGAGCACGATTGCGACGGTAACGAGCGCAACGCCGCCGAAAAGCAGTACTGGATCGCCCTTCGCAGAACCGATATAGTTGATAATCACGCCCAAAACGAGTGCCAAGCCTATGCCAACAGGGAAAGCCACTGACAGTCCGGCGATAGCGATAGCGGCTGACAGCAGTATGTTTGCCGCGTTGAAGATAACGCCCCCCAGCAAGGCGCTGCCGATATTGGCGGTGTCAGCTTGCGCGAGATCTTGCAGGAAACCGCGCCCTTCGGTGCCGATGCTTCCCAACGTGAAAGCCGAAACAAGCGAAAATAGCAGAATGCCAATCACATAGTCCCAATAGAACAGTTCGTAACGCCAAGTCTTTCCGGCGAGTTTTTGGGTGTTTCCCCACGATCCCCAACAGAGCATCGTGATAAAGCAAAAAATGATTGCTAACGGATAATTACTTACTATAAACATAATATTTAATGAATTAAGAATTAGAAATTAACTATCGAACGTTGCGGAATGGAAGTTTGCGCCCCCATACGTGTAACGGTAATTGACGCGGCTTTACAAGCGAAACGCACGGCTTCGGCAAGCGACATTCCCTCCGACAAGCCTACGCACAAACCGCCGCAAAAGGTATCTCCGGCAGCGGTGGTATCAACGGCAACGACAGGCACGGCAGGTATCTCATACAAAGAACCGCCATCGTTCACAAGCACCCCGTCCGAACCAAGCGTAATAATTACAATATCAACGCCTTTATTTCTGATTATTTCCGATGCCCGATGCGCTGGAGCCTTGTCCGTAACCGGAATGCCCGACAACAAGGCGGCTTCGGTTTCATTCGGGATAATAATATGCAGATATTTAAGCAGTTCATCGGGTAACGGCGAGGTAGGTGCAGGTGCTGGGTTCAAAACCACTTTTACCCCCGCAGCATAAGCCAGCGATGCCGCATAAGTAACTGTTTCTAAGGGCGTTTCGAGTTGCATCAGCAGGTAAGAGGCTGATACTATCTCTTCGCGAGCCTTATCGACATCGTTGCAAGTCAGTGCGCCGTTGGCGCCGGGTGCCACGATGATGCAGTTTTCGCCCTGAGCATCAACTGAAATCAGCGCAATGCCCGAAGGTTCTATCTCATCGGTAAAAACAAATTTGGTATCAATCTTTTCTGTCTGATAATGAGCGAGCGACTGCTGTCCGAACAAATCATCGCCAATTTTGGCGACAAACGCCACATTGCCCCCCAAACGCGCCACGGCAACCGCCTGATTAGCTCCCTTTCCGCCGGGGTTCATCAGAAACTTGCCACCCGTAACCGTCTCGCCCGGCGCAGGCAACCGTCCGGCTTTCACAACCATATCGGTATTGGAACT
>JAISYO010000089.1 GCA_031269865.1 Dysgonamonadaceae bacterium
TTGGTTCGCCCCTCGTATGTGCTTTCGGGCGCGGCGATGAACGTTTGTTCCAACGATGAGGAATTGAAGAACTTCCTGCAACTCGCCGCCGACGTTTCGAAGAAATATCCGGTGGTAGTGAGCCGTTTCATCGAGAACGCAAAAGAAATCGAATTCGACGCGGTGGCGGACAAAGGCGAAGTGATTATGTACGCCATTTCGGAACACGTGGAATTTGCCGGGGTACATTCCGGCGACGCCACCATACAATTCCCGCCGCAACGCCTCTACGTGGAAACGGCGCGACAAATCAAAAAAGTGTCGCGACAGATTGCCAAGGCGTTGAACATTTCGGGACCCTTCAACATTCAATTCCTCGCCAAAGAAAACAACGTGAGGGTTATCGAGTGCAACCTGCGGGCTTCGCGTTCCTTCCCCTTCGTATCCAAAGTATTGAAAATAAACCTTATAGAATTGGCAACGAAAGTGATGCTCGGCATTCCGGTTGAAAAACCGAACAAGAGCGCGTTCGATTTGGACTACGTGGGCATAAAAGCCTCGCAATTCTCTTTCTCGCGACTGCAAAAAGCCGATCCGGTGCTGGGCGTGGATATGTCCTCGACGGGCGAGGTGGGCTGCATCGGCGACGATTTCCACGAAGCAATGCTTACCGCGATGCTTTCGGTGGGCTACTCTATCCCGAAAAAGAACGTGCTGTTTTCCACCGGACCTGCCCGCTCGAAAGCCGACTTGCTGGAATCGGCGCGGCTGCTGCACGAAAAAGGCTATAATCTGTTCGCCACGGGCGGTTCGCAAAAATTCCTCGTCGAAAACGGCATTCCGGCAACCAAAGTCTTTTGGCCCAACGAAAACGAAAGCCCCAACGCCATCGAAATGATTCACAACCGACAGATTGATCTGGTGGTAAATATACCCAAAAACCTCAGCCCATGCGAGTTGGACAACGGATACCGTATCCGCCGATCGTCCATCGACTTCAACGTGCCGCTCATTACCAACAGCCGGTTGGCGAGCGCGTTTATCCACGCCTTCTGCCACATCGACGCCGACGGCATTGAAATAAAGAGCTGGAACGAGTATAATTAACAACATTAAAAGTTTTTGAGCAATCTTTTGCCACTGCGCCGAAAGCGTGGGAAGGCGTTCAAAAACAGAGTAAGTCAGAAGACCTGCCGAATTTTTTGACGATTGAGTTTTTGCTTTCGGGAATTTACTGCAGAAATAAAATGAATCTTTCTTTGCGTTTCCGCGTTTTCATTTTATTTTTTGTGTAAAAGGCAGACGTATTTATTTGGCAATGCGTATTTTCTAATTTTTAAAACAATCATAAAATGAAAAAAAAAATTCTGTTTCCGGTATTATTTATCGCGGTAACGCTGTTTACCGCTTGTGAAAAAGACGAACCCACAATCACAAAAACGGTGGATTTCGAGGACGTGGCACTGACGGACGGTGTGAAATCAGATGCGTCCTTTGCGAGCGGCGGAATGAATTTCGACTGTCTTTTTTCCGATTATTACGGCGGCTTTGTCTGTTCATCGAAAACGGATAAGAGCACGGCAGGTTTTTTGAACCAATACAGCGTGTATGCCAACGGGGGCGCGTCGGGCAGTAATTTCGCCTTATTTACACCGCCTTACGGCGCAGAAACTTTTTGCAGTTTTCCGAATGAAGCATCTTATGAAGTCAAAAAACTCAAACTGACTAATTCTACCTATGCCTATCTTGCCATAAAAGACGGCAACGACGGCAATAATCCGCCCTACGTGAAAACAGGGGGTTTTACTTCCGGCGATTTTTTTAAGGTTACGATTACCGGATACGCAGGGGAAACGCAAACGGGAACGGTTGATTTCTACCTCGCCGATTTCCGCAATGGGAAATCCTATATTTGCGATAAATGGACGTCGGTTAATTTGGAATCGTTGGGGAAAATAACCAAGTTGGGCATCGCTTTCGACTCTACGGATAAAGGCGATTACGGAATCAACACGCCACAATACGTGTGCATCGACGATATTGAATACGTGGTGGACGGGGAATAACGACGCCCCCTATCCAAAACAGAAGAGGGACACGCCACCACCAAATGTCTTGCCAACGTGTGCAACAAAGTCAGTCCTGTCACGTCAAGCGCGGAATGACGGCGCCCCCCTCATTTTCCATTTTCCATTCTCAATTGTCAATTGTCAATTGTCAATTGTTTAACCGCATCGGCAAGCCGTATAAATTCGTGGCGGTAGCCGTTCGCGTCATCGTCCAAGCCTTTGCGGGCGCACTCGATAACCTTATCGTAGGTGGCGTCGCCCTTGAAATCGGAATCGCGCAACAGTTGTCCGAACATCGCCACGGCAGCGGCAAAACTAAAATCTTTCGAGGGCGCCAACTTAAATGCGTTGTCCAAAACGGGAATTTCCATCTTACGGCTCTTGTCATCGTCCGTATTTTTGTAGCGAAGTTTAACCGTCAGCAATTCGTTGGAACGGAACAATACCGGATTCGCCGCCGAAGCCGTATTTGTCTGATATTTCAGCTTGTCCACACTCCCGACAGGACTTTCCACTCCCACCGGAACAATTTCGTAGAGGACTGTAACGGTGTGTCCCGCGCCGAGTTCGCCCGCGTCTTTGCTGTCGTCATTGAAATCTTCCTTGTTCAGCAAGCGCGTTTCGTAACCCACCAAGCGATACGCGCCCACGAATGCGGGGTTAAATTCCACCTGAATTTTCACGTCCTTCGCCACGGCGTACATTGTGCCGCCAAACTCGTTTACCAACATCTTGTTAGCCTCTTGAATGTTGTCTATGTATGCGTGGTTTCCGTTGCCCTTCTGCGCCAAAACCTGCAATTTATTGTCCTTGTAATTGCCCATTCCATAGCCCAAAACGGTAAGGAAAATCCCCGATTTGCGTTTCGTTTCAATCAACGACTCCAAGCCTTCAGTACTCGAAACACCCACGTTGAAATCGCCGTCGCTACACAAAATCACGCGGTTGTTGCCCCCCTTCACAAAATTTTTCTCGGCGATTTTATACGCCAAGGCGATACCTGCGCCACCTGCCGTGGAACCTCCTGCTTGCAAGGCTTCGAGCGCGTCGATGATTTTCTGCTTGTCAGCCCCCGTAGTCGAGGGAAGCACCTCGCCCGCAGCTCCGGCATACACCACGATGGACACGCGATCTTTGTCGCGAAGGTTGTTTACCAACAATTTGAGCGACGATTTTACCAAGGGCAGTTTGTTCGCGCTAAACATCGAACCCGAAACATCAATCAGAAACACGAAGTTGCTCGCCGGCAATTTCCCCGATTCGATTTCTTTTGCCTTCACGCCGATGCGGAACAGCTTGTGCTTCGCGTTCCAAGGGCAAGCGGACGTTTCGGTTACGATGTTCACCGGGTGTTCCCCCTTGGGTTTCGGGTAGTTGTAGCTGAAATAATTGATCATCTCTTCCACGCGCACCGCGTCTTTCCGGGGCATCTGCCCCTGATTGATGATCCGGCGGATATTGCCGTAAGAGGCGGCGTCCACATCGAGCGAAAAGGTTGATAGCGGTTGATCTGTTGCCGATTGGAAACGGTTTTCCTTGAACGAGCCGTACTCCTCCGCGCTTTCTTCCTGAGCATAAACCAAACCCGAAATGTTACCTGCCAACGTGTTGTCGGCTTCGGCTACGATAACCTTATGCTTACGCAAATCGGCAATGTCTATACTCGTTACCGCCCCCGTTACGGTTGATTTCTTTTGTGTTCCGTATCCTACCACCACCACTTCTTCCAACTCCGCCTTATTTTCGTCCAAATACACGTCCAATGTTTCCGCGCTCACTTTCAGTTCTTTCGACACCATACCCAAGTACGAAAAGACGAGCGTTTTTCCTTTCGTTGTTCGAATGCGGTACTTGCCGTTCACATCGGTAACGACACCGTATCCTTGTCTTCCTTTTTCCGTTACCGACACTCCAATAAGTGGCTGTTTGTCAGACGAATTGTAAACCGTACCGCTCACTTCCATTTGTTGTGCGGAAAGGGCAAGGGAAAATCCCATCGCCAAGAGAATAAACCCGATTTTGTTGATTGTTGCTTTCATATTTTTTCGTTTTTAAAAATGAATAATTTGCTTGCTTTTTCTGTTTAGATGCAAAGACTTCGCAAATTCCATAAACGAAACGGATATTTTTTTTAATTTTGTATCGAAAATATACCCTCATCGCACACAAGCAGTTGGAAAAGAACAATAAAATAACTACCCTCGGCAACGACGAATTGTTTGTTTTGTTTCAAAAAAACGGCAGTCCGGTGTATTTTGGCGAGTTGTACAGGCGATACATTCCCCTTTTATACGGGCTTTGCCTGAAATATCTTGGGAAGGAAGAAGACGCGCAAGATGCCGTGATGGATATTTTCGAGGGCTTGGCGGATAAAGTACGGCGTTACGACATAAAAAATTTCCACACGTGGCTTTACAGCGTGGCGAAAAACCACTGTCTGCAACGCTTGCGCAACGAAAAACGGGCTGTTTTTGTAAATATCGACGAGTCGGTTATGGAAAACGGCAATTTTTTCACTCTATTAGATACAGAGCAGACCGACGATGAAAAGTCGGCGTTGGATTACTGTATGAAAAAATTGAACGAGGAACAGCACAACAGCATCAACCTCTTCTATTTCGAAGAAAAATCATACGCCGACATTGTTACGCTGACAGGTTATCCGCTCGAAAAAGTGAAGAGCTATATTCAAAACGGAAAACGAAATTTGAAGAATTGCATCGTAACATTTTTACAAAACAATGAATTGATTGTCCACAATGGATTTTAAAGACTACATACAAGGAAAACGGCAGGGCAAAGAAGCCCACCAACTCGAACGCAAGGCGATGGACGATCCCTTTTTGCAGGACGCCATCGACGGCTACGATTCGTCGGGGGGGAATCATCTGTCCGCCATCGAAGGCTTGGAACGGAAAATAGCCCGACGCGGCAAGGCACGCAAACTCCGCCCGTGGATTTGGACGGCTGCCGCTTTGTTACTCCTCCTCATCGGCACGCAACTCCTCCGTTGGACAAACCCCGAAAAAAACATCGGCGTGCAAGTCGCCTCGACTAAACAGCCTGCCGTACCGCCGACGGAAAAAGCAAGCCCCGAACCGCCTGCCGATTCCATTGCGCAGCCCGAAATTTTCGCTGCGGAAGCAGAAAACATTCCGAAACCCGAAAAAGCCACGCAAGCTGCCGTTGTTGCTGATGCGGAAATTCAAGCGCAAGTCGCCGAAGCAATCGACATCGCAGATTTGGCGGAACACAAAGCCGTTGTGGAAGAGCGGGAAAGCCCTGCGAAAGCAAATTTGGCTGACACCCAAAAGCGAATTTCGGGGCGGATTGTGGACGAAACCAGCGAACCCATCATCGGCGCAAGCATAAACATCAAGAACACGGCGGGCAGGGGCACGATAACGGACGTGGACGGAAATTTCGCGTTGCTTGTCCCGAAAGAAGAAAAAGGAACGCTCGTGGCTTCCTTCATCGGCATGGAAAGCACGGAAATGCCCTTGGAAGAATACGTTGGCGACATCACGCTGAAATCCAGCAAGATGGCTTTGAACGAAGTAGTCGTGGCAGGATACGGAACACAAAAGAAATCAACCGTAACGGGGGCTGTTACAACAGCAGATATAGAAGCACTCTCAAAATCAGATGAAAAATCAACTGCAGCAGGAAATATCGCAAGAGTAAATAAAAAAGCTCTCTCTAAGGCAGACACGCAGGATTTCGTTTTCGGGGAATCGCAATTTACCGCCTATTTCCAAAAGAATTACGACAAAAAAATCTGCCCCGCGCAACCCCTTCGCATCGTCGCGCAATTTTTTATCGACGCCAACGGACATCCGGGCAATATCCGCATCAAAGAAATATCCTGTCCCGAAATGGAAACGGAATTTAAACGGCTCTTGTTGGGTTCGCCGCTATGGACGGAACGAATCCGAAACGTGAAATTAACAATGGAATTGTAACCCATAAAAAAACAGGGCGGCTCAAAAGCCGTCCCGTTTCTACTTATTAATCAATTTATAACTATTTATTAACAGCAACTTATCTTGTTAGAACCTATATCCGAGGGTAAAAACACCCCTCACGGTATTGTTGTTCATTTTATACGGCTCTGCGTTCAGCACCAACTCAGTCCTGCTGTCGTTCCAGATATTGGGGAAAGGATAGAAATCGTCGCTTTGCGTTTTAACCACGAGCGCGAAATCCAAATAGTAGTTGCGGTTGAAGCGATAACCCAATCCGCAGGTATAATAATTGGCGTCGCCTTCCATTCGGTAATAAGGTATGGTGGTGCTTCCCGATATGACGGCATCGCCCTTTGCGCGGTAAGTGTCGCCGTAAGGATTCTGCGTCCACGCATAGCCCAAGCGTCCCGAAAATTGGGGAGTAAAGCGGTATTCCCCCCCGATTCTCACGGAAGAAGCGGCTTTATAATCTTGTTTGATGAGTGATTCTATACTGCCGAAGAAGGCATCGGAAGCCGTTTCCCCATAATATCTCATACCTTTGTAGTTCGTCAGTTCGTAATCCAAACTCAAAATAAAGTTGTCGTTCATCACGCTTGCAAGGCTGAAAGTCCATTTGTCGGGGGTGCGGAAAGAATAATCGAAATAATCTTCACCGGTGCCTACCCTTCTGTTTTCTATACCGTTGTATTCGGCTTGATCTTTGGAAGACAACTTACCGATATAACTGTCCACCTTATAGTCGAGCGTGGCATAGTAATTGTCCGTCATATTGTACCACGTGGGCGAATGATAGGAAACGCCGAACCTCAACGAATTAACCGGACGATAGATAAAGCCCAATTTCACGCCGACACCCGCACCCGAAGTGGAAAAATAGTTTTCGAGATCGAAACCCTCATTGTTCCCCGACGGGAAATTCTCGGTATAGATTGAGTAGGTGGAATAGTCGATGCTCGTTACCGTCAGTGCCAATCCGAGATTGAGTTTGTTGTTGATGGAAGTACCTATCGTGAAGTCGTAACTTTCGATGCTGCCCCGCTCGTCCATATTGTTATCGTTCATATCAATCACATTGGACACCTTGTCGTTGGGATCTAAAATAGACTCGTAACCGCCATTAACCGGATACGTCAAGAACCCTTGATAAGCCAATATGGGCATCCAAGGCGCACCATCGCTACGGTAGAAGGGATCAACGTTGCTATCGTTGCCCAACAACAAGGGATCGGTATCCCAAAAATGTTTGGCGATATAATCCGTCAGCGACGACGATCGGTTGGCGCCCTCAGCCCTGTATTTTTTATCGAAGGATTTCAAACGGTTGTAGGTAAACCCGAAATTGACTAAGGGAACGGAATTACTTCTCAGTGGAAAATAGCTGATGAAGCCCAAATTGTCGAAACCGCCAAAAAACTTACTTTTTTCCACACCCCCTACTTCTGTGTATTCGTTGTTCAGCCCCAATGTGCCGACAACTTCCGAACTTCGGTAAACGGCAATCCCTGCCGGGTTGATGGACACCCCAGTTTGATCGCCGCCCAACGCGCCGAACGCGCCCCCCATCGCCATAGATCGTGCGGTTCCGTATAAATCGTTCCGCGAATACCTTAAAGCGTCTATTTCCCCTTGTGCAAACGCCGAAGCGGCGACAAAAAGAAAGGATACAAAAATATACGTGATTTTTTTCATTTGTACTAATTATTTATCGTGATTATAAAAAATCCGACTGCTTCTCGTATCGCATCCTTTCAAATGAAATATCAGGAAGCAGTCGGGACATTATTTTCTCATTCTGCCGTTTTTCTCGTGGTAGATTATCGGCGTCCGCCTCCACCACCGCCACTGCTGCGGCTGCTACCGCCACTTGAAGAAGAACTGCTGCTCGAACTCCGGCTCGACGAGCCCATAGAGGAAGAACTCGACGATGAACTTCTACTCACGGAACTCGAACTCGAAGGCGAAGAATAGGTGCTCGTGCTTCTTGTGGGTGCCGAAACCGTGCTGCTACTGCGAGTAGAAGACGATGGCGTTGAAGTGCTGCGGCTGTATGTATTATTCGATGACGAAGACGAACTCCGGCTATACGTGGGCGTAGTGTTTGTCGTCGTGCCACGCGAAGACGAGCTGTAAGTGGGATTATTGTTGGTGGCAACTCCCGAGCGAGAAGGCTCGGCGCTGACGATGCGCCCTGTTCTTGCGTCGAAAGTCCTGCCGGAATTATCCACGATGCGCGTTCTTGAAGCCGTTGAGCTACTGCTACGTCCTACCGCCGTTCCGTTGTTGCTGCGAACAGATGCACTGCTGCTACGGCTTACCACATTCGATGAACGTCCGCCACTTGCCGAGGCAACCGATGAACGGCTGTAATTAGCTGAGCGTCCAGAGCTTGCGTAACTACGCGAGGAAACCCCACTCCCACTCGAACGAGAAACGCCATAGCTTCTACCGGCACGTCCGTTGTTCCAAGCGTAATGATTTCCGCCATAGCCATAATGTCCGCCGTAGTAGCCGTAGTGGTGATGGTGGTGGTACCAACCGCCATAATACCAAGGATCGTACCACGAATAGTACCAAGGCGAATACCAACCGCCGTAATACCAAGGGTTGTACCAGCTGCTATAATAGGGGTATCCCCAGCCGTAGCCGTACCACCAAGGATCGTACCAACTGTTGTACCAAGGGTAATAGGCGCTTCCCCAGCCCCAACCCAAGTTCACTGAAAAATTCCAGTCGCGATCGTTGTAGTAGTCGGTGTATAAATCGTCGCCCACGTAAATGGTTACGTCGTCGGCTCCGGTAATTTTTATGCTCGATTCGGGATCGTGAAACTTCACGATGCGATCGGTGTACTCATATTGCTGATAAGCCGTGTCGTTTGCATACTCCTCGTTTTCAGCAATAACGTCCGTTCCGCGACGGTTGTATTCGTCAATGTCCCTGCCGCTCGCCTGAACCTGCACATTCGATGCAGCCCCCTGAACGACAACGACTTTCTTTTTCGCCGGTGTTGTTTTCTTTTGTTGTTGAACCACGGGTTGTTGTTTTTGAGACGGATCGGCATAAATGTCGTCCCACTCTTGGGCGAAACCCATCAAGGGCATAGCCGCCAACAACGAAGCAACAATGAATTTTCTTGTTCTCATAGTGTCTATCCTCCTTTTATTATTAATGTATTTTTTTCCATAATTGGATTTTATTTTATACTTATGACGAAATCATCGCCCAAAAGTTTAATGCGAATAAACGTATCAGCTTATTCTTAATTTTCTATTTCACAAATGTACAATTATCCGCCAATAATTATGCTCATTTTTCTCATAAAGATGCAAAACGGGGCAAAAAGTTGCAGGATATTTAGTTAAAAAATACGAAAAGACTTTTTTTGCCCCGTTTTCGGGGGAAAAAACGCCGGGCTTCACGCATTGATAACCATTCCATCATACGCGAAGTGCATATCATCGGGCAATTCCAAGGACATTTCGCGATGCAGCCCCATTTGGTGGCTTATGTGCGTGAAATAGGTAATGCAAGGATTTATTTTCCGCGCCAAGGCAAGGGCTTGCTCCAAATTTTCGTGGGAAACATGCTCTTCTTTGCGCAAGGCATTCAAAACCAAGGTGCCCAAGCCCTGCAATTTGGGCAATTCTTCTTCGGGCAGGTGTTTCAAATCCGTCAGATAGGCAAAATCGGCAATCCGGTAGCCGAGAATCGGCAGCTTGTGGTGCATAATCCGAATGGGGATAATATCCACCCCTGCAATTTGAAAGGCATCGGGGAAATGAATTTCGTTGAGGCGGATTTGGGGCGAACCCATATATTTGTTTGAGCCGAAACAATAGGACATTCTGTCCCGAAGTGCACCCGCGATTTTGGGTTCGAGGTACAAATCAACTTCCCCGAAACGGGCGAAAGGGCGCAAATCGTCGATGCCGCCCACGTGATCGTAATGCTCGTGAGTTATCAATACCCCATCTATCTTCTTGAAGGGCAGGGACAAAACCTGCTGTCGGAAATCGGGGGAACAGTCTATCACGATATTCCTATCCCCCACCTCAA
The DNA here is from genome assembly GCA_031269865.1 of Dysgonamonadaceae bacterium. Taxonomy (GTDB): domain Bacteria; phylum Bacteroidota; class Bacteroidia; order Bacteroidales; family Dysgonomonadaceae; genus JAISUH01. The sequence continues at coordinate 10,073 of JAISYO010000089.1, forward strand.
TCCACACCGACGCCCTCAACCGCTTATCGCGCGGATCGGCAGACGTGCAGGCTTTGCATTCGCAACCTATTTGCGGTACGCCGGTGGACGTTCCGGTACCTAAAAACCGAATTTTCATAGTTGAATATAAAAGAACCTCATTGCCTCGCTGCCCCCTCATAGAGAGAGGTTAATGAGGTAATGAGGTTTCGTATGAATGTCAATTGTTTACTCCGAAACGGAAGAAAACGTCAATACTCCCTTTCCAAAACCCACAAGTCGTTGAAAGGCACGCCGTAGGTTTTCTTCAAATAATCGGTGTTGCCTTTGGCGGCGTAGGTGCTATGTATTTCTTCCCGCTTAGCCACTGCCGTTGCTTTGTCGTCGTAGCTGGCAACGATTACGCGATACATTCCTTGTTCGTTTTGGGCGAGAATCACGTTATAGCCTTCGTTTTCCATTCTCGTTTTCAAGGATTCGGCGTTTAACTTCACGCTCAACGAAGCGATTACCACACTGAATTTTTTCAAGCCTGCCGCATCGGTGGCGTATACCGGTTCAACTTTTTCTTTTCTCACGGCAACGGATACGGGGGGCAAGTTCCCAGCATTTTTTACCACAACAGTTGGCTGAGCAGCAGACTGTTGCATTTCTTTTTCTTTTGCAGCCTCATAAACTTGTTTGTAGGCGCTCTGCTTGGGTTTGCACGAAGTAGCTAAAAGCATAATAGCCGACAGAGCCAGCGTAAATTGGAATAATCTTTTCATTTGTGTCATTTTTTTATTTGTTCAAGACTCGTTCTAATCACAAAGATAGGTAGAAGAAGGCAAATTTTCGCGTTGCGCGTGTGAAAATTATTTAAAACGGCTGTTTAGTTTTCAACTCGCCCACCGAAACTTAATCTTCTTCGCCCCCCGAAGTTTTTGTCGTCAGTTTTATCGTATTCAGGTTCAATACCTTGCCTGTCGCAATGGTATCCGTAAATTCCTGCGCCTGATACAGCCCTGCCACATCATTCGGGACGACGTTGATAACCCACGCACCGTGTTTCAGCCCCGTGAAAAGGAATCTTCCATCGGGGGCTTCCGCCCAAGAAATAAACCGTCGGTTTCCCTGCGTAATCATCACGTAGGCAAGGGCATCGGCAGGGGAAACCGTTCCTTTCAGCGAACCGCCAAAAGTTTCGGGGAACGCCCTGACAGCCGGGTTAAAATGAAACTCGCCGTCCGATTCCTCGATGGACATCAGCACGTTCACGTCAATGATAATGCTACAAATCGTATTCGGATAAATGGTTGTCGCGGTGTCCAACTCAACCACCAAGCCTTCCGCCTGCAACTCTTGGGCAACGTTAATCGGCACTTTTTCATTCGGTTTGTCGGCTGTTTTCAAATAGCTGTCCGAACCGAAAACGATGCGTATGCCCAACAATCCACCCGACGGAAAAAATTGATCGACAATCTGTTCGCTTCGCCCGTTGGTGTAATTCAGCAAGTTGTAGGTTTCGGGGGCATAATCCAACGCCACCCATTCCGCCTCGCCCCCGGCAACGGCATCTTTCGTGTTCACTTCTATTTTTTGAATGTCCAAGCTAAATTCCTTCAACGTCAGGGAAGCCGCATCAGTAAGGCTGACACGCAACCGCGCCGAAGACGACGACGGTTCTTCGTCCCCGCAACCGAACAGGAAGAAGGCGACAAATGCAAAAAAGAAAGCTGCGAAAAATTGACGCTTTTGCATAACGGCACAAGGATTATAAAATAACGGTGCAAAGATAATGAAAGCCGGGCGCAAAAAAAATCAAACTTGTTTGTTTTTTTTCCGAGGCGCATCTTATCTTATACAAAGATAATGAAAGTTGAGAGCATAAGCCAAATTTATAAATAGTTAAATATCATTAAACCCCGATACGAAATTTGCATTCCCGAAAACTATTCGTACTTTTGTAAACAAAATTGTTTAACTCCATTGTTTAATTGCGAAATATAAAAATGATATGAGAAAAAACGAGACGGAATCGAAGCAAAAAATTCTCGAAGCGGCAGAGGCTGAATTTCTCGAAAAGGGCTACGGCAACGCTAAAACCGTTTCCATCGCCAAACGCGCAGGAATCAGCCACACGATGCTACATTATTATTTCAGCACCAAAGAGAAACTTTTTCAGCGGATTTTCAAAGCAAAAGTCGAG
>JAISYO010000117.1 GCA_031269865.1 Dysgonamonadaceae bacterium
CCGCCGTGCGCTGGGGCGTAACCAAGCAACTGCTTACCGCGTGGCTTTTGACAATTCCTGTGAGTGCGCTGCTGGCTGTGGGCGTTTATTTTCTCGTAACGAAAGTGTTCATGTAAAATTGTCCGCTTCCCGTGTTAAAAGTTGCCAAAAGCGGCAGACAGCCATTCGTTGGATTGAATGATTTAGTATATTTGCATATTGGAGAGTGATGACCGGGTTGCTATCCGGCATTTTATTTATCTCTGTTCTTCAAAACTAAAAACAAATTTATGTCGCAAAACATAGGATATGTATCCCAAGTAATTGGACCCGTGGTTGATGTGAGTTTCGATGCCGAAAAATCCACCGACGGCTTGCCAAGTATCCACGAAGCATTGGAAATAAAAAGATCCGATGGCAGGGTTCTTGTGGTTGAAGTACAGCAACATATCGGCGAAAATACGGTTCGTGCGGTGGCGATGGACAGTACCGACGGCTTGCAACGCGGATTGAAAGTGCGCAGTATGGGGCGCCCCATTACGATGCCGACAGGCGATCAAATCAAAGGACGGCTGATGAACGTGGTGGGAGATTCCATCGACGGAATGAAGGATCTTGCCCGCGACGGCGCCTATTCAATCCACCGTGAACCGCCTAAATTTGAGGAACTTACGACGGTAAGCGAAGTGCTTTACACCGGAATAAAAGTCATCGACTTGTTGGAACCTTATGCGAAAGGCGGTAAAATCGGACTGTTTGGCGGTGCAGGGGTTGGCAAAACGGTGTTGATTCAAGAATTAATCAACAACATAGCGAAAAAACACAACGGATTTTCCGTGTTTGCCGGAGTGGGCGAACGCACGCGCGAAGGGAACGATTTGCTTCGCGAAATGATAGAATCGGGCGTGATCCGCTACGGCGAAGCCTTCAAAGAGAGTATGGAAAAAGGACATTGGGATCTTTCCAACGTGGATTATGCCGAGTTGGAAAAGTCGCAGGTAACCCTCGTTTTCGGACAGATGAACGAACCGCCGGGGGCGCGTGCTTCCGTGGCGTTGTCGGGATTGACGGTGGCTGAGTCGTTTCGCGATTCGGGTTCGGAAACCGATAAGAGGGACATTTTGTTCTTCATCGACAACATTTTCCGTTTCACGCAAGCCGGATCCGAAGTGTCGGCATTGTTGGGGCGTATGCCTTCGGCAGTGGGCTACCAACCCACGTTGGCAACGGAAATGGGTATTATGCAGGAACGCATCACTTCCACACGAAAAGGTTCAATCACTTCGGTGCAAGCCGTTTACGTGCCGGCAGACGACTTGACGGATCCTGCCCCCGCGACGACTTTTACCCACTTGGACGCAACCACGGTGCTCGATCGCAAGATTACCGAAATGGGTATTTATCCGGCGGTTGATCCCTTGGCGTCCACCTCGCGTATTCTCGATCCGCACATCATCGGGCAGGATCACTACGACACGGCGCAGCGCGTAAAACAAATTCTGCAACGGAACAAAGAGTTGCAAGACATTATATCTATCCTCGGTATGGAAGAGCTTTCGGAAGAGGATAAGCAGATCGTGAACCGCGCCCGCCGCGTACAGCGTTTCTTGTCGCAGCCTTTTTCGGTGGCAGAGCAATTTACCGGCGTGCCGGGCTTGATGGTGTCTATCGAGGACACTATCGGGGGCTTCAAGATGATTTTGGACGGCGAAGTGGATTATTTGCCCGAATCGGCATTTTTGAACGTCGGGACGATAGAAGACGCGATTGAGAAAGGTAAAAAGCTGTTGGAACAAATAAATAAATAACAACGAATGAGCGAGTTGAGATTGGTTATCGTTTCGCCCGACAAAAGAATTTTCAGGGGGGAAATCACGAGCGTAACCCTTCCGGGTGCGATGGGGAATTTTTCCATCTTGCCGAACCACGCGCCAATCGTTTCTTCGTTGCAAGAGGGTAATTTAGAGTATGTTACCTTTGACGGTGGGCAACATACATTGGAAATCCAAGGTGGTTTTGCGGAAATGAGCAACGGCGAGGTTTCCGTTTGTGTTACCACTTGATAGAATAGAATGCGGAAAATGGGAATGGGTACAACGAAACGCAGTTTTATCGTCTTCCTGACGTTGTTCATCGCAGTATGCGGGGCTGTCGGGGCGGTTATATTTCGCGTTTTCCTGCCGGAACGATATTTCGAGGCATATCCGCTCATTCCCGTGTTCTTTTACCTGATGGGCTTGTTCAGCATCTCTGTTTTTGAGGTATTCCGACGGAAACATCCTCAAAAACTAACCTTGTTTTATATGGCTGAAAAGGTGGTTAAGTTGCTGTTGTCCATCGTGGTTATTTTACTCTATTGTGTCGTTGTGAAAAATCACGAAAAGGAATTTATCCTGACTTTTGTCGGATTTTATTTCTTGTATTTGATCGTTGAAACCGGGTTCTTTTTCAAGTTTGAACTGAACCAAAAAAATAAATTGTCGAAATGAAGCAGTTGCGTATCGTTCTTGTCTTACTTTGTTTCTTGCTCGGTGTTCTTGGCGTTCGTGCCGATGAACACGCGCAGGAACAAGAAGGGAACGAAGTGGACGTGCAAGGCATTGTTTTCGGGCATATCGGTGATTCCTACGAATGGCACATTACCGATATGGGACACACCCACGTTACCGTTCCCCTGCCGGTTATCCTTTATAGCCGTGTGTCGGGGTGGCACGTTTTTATGTCTTCGAAAATCAGCCACGGACACACCCACGATGGTTTCTACGTTGCGCAAATGGGTTCTTACGAGGGCAAGCTCGTAGAGAAAAACGCCGCGGGGGAAGAACTGCGCCCGATAGATATTTCCATAACGAAAGTAACCGTTGGACTGTTTGTCAACTGTATCCTATTGCTAACCATCGTTTTGGGCGTGGCGAGCTGGTATCGCAAACGCAAGCCCGACTCGGAATCGCCCGGCGGTTTTGTGGGTTTTATGGAAATGTTCATTATGATGGTTCACGACGACGTTATCAAACCCTGCGTGGGGGCAAAGTACCGGAAATTCGCGCCTTACCTGCTGACGGCATTTTTTTTCATCTTCATCAGCAACGTGATGGGCTTGATACCCATTTTCCCCGGCGGCGCGAACGTAACGGGCAACATTGCCATCACGATGGTGCTTGCCTTGTTTACGTTTGTTATCGTGAACGTTTTCGGCACCAAGCACTATTGGAAAGATATTTTTTGGCCCGAAGTGCCTTGGTGGTTGAAAGTGCCCGTGCCGATAATGCCCTTCATCGAATTTTTGGGTATCCTTACCAAGCCCTTGGCATTGATGATTCGTCTTTTCGCGAATATGCTGGCTGGGCACATGGCGATTTTGGTACTGACTTGTTTGATATTTATCACGGCAAGCATGGGGGCGGCAATTTTTGGTTCTATGACGTTTATTTCCATCGTTTTCAACATATTTATGAATATGCTGGAAGTGCTGGTTGCCTTCATTCAGGCTTACGTGTTCACGATATTGTCGGCGGTGTTTATCGGGCTGGCGCAGGAAAACGGGCATAAGGCGAAAGAAGAAGGGGCGAGCGCTTGATCATTGGCGATTTATGAAGAAAACGAGAAAATGTGCTAATTTGATATAGGAATACAATTTAAAATATAAACAATTTAAAAACAAGAAGTTATGTTATTGACGATTTTATTGCAAGCGACTGCAACCGCAGCAGGGATTAGTAAATTTGGTGCAGCCATCGGCGCCGGGCTGGCAGTTATCGGCGCGGGATTGGGTATTGGAAAAATTGGTAGTTCGGCGATGGAAGGCATTGCCCGCCAACCCGAAGCGTCAAGCGACATTCGTGCAAATATGATTGTCGCCGCCGCCCTCATCGAAGGCGTTGCACTATTGGCAGTGATAGTTAGCGTGATGATTTTGTTATTGAAATAAGAGAAAAGCAATGTCATTGTTGTTACCCGAAAGCGGTTTGGTGTTTTGGATGCTTCTTTCCTTCGGGATCGTGTTCTTTATACTCGCCAAATTTGGTTTCCCCGTCATCGTGAATATGGTGGAGAGCCGGAAGAAGTATATCGACGAATCCTTGGAAAACGCAAAAGAGGCAAACGAACAACTTTCGAAGCTGAAAGAAGAAAGCGCAGCCATCATTGCTTCCGCCAACAAAGAGCAGGGGCGCATCTTGAAAGAAGCGATGCAGGAACGCGACAAAATCATTGGCGACGCCCGCAAGAAAGCTGAATTTACCGCCCAAAAAGAAATGGAGGACGTGAAAAAGCAGATTCAGTTGGAAAAGGACGAGGCTATCCGCGACATTCGCCGTCAGGTGGCGCTTCTCTCGGTGGACATTGCCGAGAAGATTATCCGCAAGAACCTCGACGAGGAAAAAAAGCAAATGGATATGATTGATCGTATGTTGGAAGAAGTGGTAAGCAAGAGCAAGAATTGAAAGGGATATGGAAGTAGGAATACTCTCGATGCGGTATGCCAAGGCGTTGATTGAATTTGCGCAGGAAAAAAAGGCGGAAGACACGCTCTATCGCGAGCTGGGCGTTTTGGCGCATAGTTTTCGCACGCAACCCACATTGACTGAAACCATTGACAACCCGATTATATCGGCGGAAGACAAGTTCTCGTTGATTTGTGTCGCGGCTTGCGGAAACGCGAAACCGAGCGCGGAGTTGGCTGGCTTTATCCGTTTGGTGCTGAAACACAATCGTGAGTCCTACCTTCATTTTATGTGCTTAATGTATCTTGATCTCTACCGGAAGTTGAAGCATATCGGGGTGGGACAACTCATTACCGCCGTTCCGGTGGACGAAAAGGTAAGAAACCGTATGACGTTGGCAGCCTCTCGTTTCCTTCACTCAAAAATGGAGTTGAAAACCGTGGTGGATCCATCTATCGAGGGCGGTTTCATCTTCGACATCAATGATTATCGCCTCGATGCGAGCATTGCCACGCAACTGAGGCAGATGAAACAACAATTTATCGACAAAAATAGGAGAATTATATAATGTCAGAAAATATAAGGGTAAGCGAGGTTTCCGAAATTTTGCGCAAGCAATTGGAAGGAATTGATACTCGCGTGCAGCTCGACGAAATTGGCACCGTGCTGCAAGTCAGCGATGGCGTTGTCCGCATTTACGGCTTACGGAATGCCGAATCCAACGAACTCTTGGAGTTTGACAACGGAATAAAGGCTATCGTGATGAACTTGGAGGAGGACAATGTGGGGGCTGTACTGCTTGGTTCTACCGACAAGATTAAAGAAGGCTTTACCGTGAAACGCACCAAGCGCATTGCTTCCATTTGCGTGGGCGAGAGTATGTTGGGGCGTGTCATCGATCCCTTGGGCGAACCCCTCGACGGGAGAGGACTTGTCGGCGGCGAACTTTACGAAATGCCGTTGGAACGAAAAGCACCGGGGGTTATTTTCCGCCAACCCGTGAATCAACCCCTGCAAACCGGGTTGAAGGCGGTAGATGCGATGATACCCATCGGGCGCGGACAACGCGAATTGATTATCGGCGATCGTCAGACTGGGAAAACTTCCGTGGCGATTGACACGATTATCAATCAGCGCAACAACTATTTGGCTGGCGATCCGGTATATTGCATCTACGTGGCTATCGGGCAAAAAGGTTCCACGGTGGCTTCCATCGTGAATACGCTGCGCGAACACGGCGCGATGGACTACACCATCGTGGTGGCGGCAACAGCCGGAGATCCTGCCGCCTTGCAGTATTTCGCGCCTTTTGCGGGGGCAGCCATCGGCGAGTATTTCCGCGATACGGGACGCCACGCGCTGGTGGTTTACGACGATTTGTCGAAACAAGCCGTTTCCTACCGCGAGGTGTCGCTGATTCTTCGCCGTCCTTCCGGGCGCGAGGCTTACCCCGGCGATATTTTTTACCTGCATTCGCGCCTGTTGGAACGCGCCGCGAAAATCATCAATCAGGAAGAAGTCGCCAAGCAGATGAACGATCTTCCCGAAAGTTTGAAAGGCATTGTTAAAGGGGGTGGTACGCTCACTGCCCTGCCGATTATAGAAACTCAGGCTGGCGACGTTTCCGCCTACATTCCCACGAATGTGATTTCCATCACGGACGGACAGATATTTTTGGAAACCGATTTGTTTAACCAAGGCAACCGCCCTGCCATCAACGTGGGTATTTCTGTTTCCCGCGTGGGTGGCAACGCGCAGATCAAGGCGATGAAGAAGGTGGCAGGGACATTGAAGATTGATCAAGCCCAATACCGCGAGTTGGAGGCGTTTGCAAAATTCAGTAGCGATATGGACGCCGTAACTACCCAAATCATCGACAAGGGACAAAAGAATACGCGCTTGCTCATACAGCCCCAATACAGCCCGATGCCCGTTGAAGAGCAAATTGCGATTTTGTACTGCGGCGTCAATGGCTTGCTGAAAAATGTACCTTTGGATAAAGTGCAGGATTTCGAACGCTCTTTCCTCGAATCCCTGAAACTCAACCACCAAAAAGACGTGTTGGACACGCTGAAAGAAGGCGTGATAAACGATGAGGTTTCAAAAGCCATCGAGGACACGGCTACTATGGTTGCCAAACAATATCTGTAATCAAATTAAAAAAAGGGAAGGATAGTTATGGCTTCGCTAAAAGAGGTAAAAAACAGGATAGGCTCGGTAAAGAAAACGCACAAAATCACTTCGGCAATGAAGATGGTGGCTTCCGCCAAACTGCACAAGGCGCAGATAGCGGCAGGGAATATGTTGCCGTATCAGCGGAGGCTGAACCGTATTCTGGGCAATTTCCTGAACGCCGACTTATCCGTAGAATCCCCTTTCGTGGAGCATCGCGAAGTAAAGCGGGTGGCTGTCGTGGCTTTCTCGTCCAACAGCTCGTTGTGTGGCGCATTCAATGCAAACGTAATCAAGATGTTGCAACTCGCCATTGCCGAATACCGTGCCTTGGGACAGGACAACATACTGATTTTCCCCGTCGGCAAGAAAGTGGGCGATGCCGTGCGGCGCATGGGCTTTCAGGCGCAAGGTTC
>JAISYO010000141.1 GCA_031269865.1 Dysgonamonadaceae bacterium
ATGAAAACAAAACAAGAAATTGTAGAAAATTGGCTTCCCCGCTACACCAAACGGGCATTGGGCGACTTCACGGAATTTGTCTTGCTGACGAATTTCCAAAAGTACGTCGATATTTTCGCCACCCATTTCAACGTTCCCATCGTGGGACTGGACGGCAATATGCCCAACGCCTCGTCCAACGGCATTACCATCATCAATTTCGGTATGGGAAGCGCGAATGCGGCAACCATTATGGATTTGCTGGGCGCGGTAGCCCCCAAAGCCGTTTTGTTCCTTGGGAAATGCGGCGGATTGAAGGAAAAAAGCGACTTGGGCGATTATATTCTGCCCATCGCCGCCATTCGTGGCGAAGGCACGTCAAACGACTATTTTCCGCCGGAAGTGCCGTCGTTGCCCGCGTTCAGCTTGTTACGCGCCGTGTCGTCGAATATCCGCGACTTTGGGCGCGACTATTGGACGGGGACGGTTTACACTACCAACCGCCGCGTATGGGAATACGACGACGATTTCAAGAACTACCTGCGCCAAATCCGCGTGATGGCGGTGGATATGGAAACGGCAACGCTTTTCACTTGCGGTTTCGCCAACCATATCCCCACGGGCGCGTTGCTGTTGGTGTCCGATCAGCCGATGATTTCTACTGGTGTGAAAACGGACAAAAGCGACAAGCTGGTAACGGAAAATTTTGTAGAGGAACACGTGAAAATAGGCATCAAATCGCTCTCTACGCTCATCAACAACGGATCCACGGTTAAGCACCTTCGTTTCGACTGGTAAAAAATTATGGCAGCGACACCCAATAAAACAACTTTCGATTCCATTTGTGGCGAGATCCGCAAGCGCAATTTCGCGCCCATCTACCTGCTGATGGGCAAAGAGGCGTATTTCATCGATAAAATTTCTGATCTGCTTTCCGATACCGTGCTGACTGGGGCGGAAAGGGATTTCAATATGCTCACTTTCTACGGTATGGATTCGGACGTGAACAGCATTATTTCGTCCGCTCGCCGTTTCCCGATGATGGCTGAACATCTGCTGATTGTGGTAAAAGAGGCGCAACAGTTGGACAAATTTGAGCTTTTCGATATTTACGCCAAGAACCCGATGCCGTCCACCGTGCTGGTGCTGAACTACAAACACGGTTCGGTGGACAAGCGGAAGGCGGTTGTGAAAAACATAGAGAAGGCTGGCGTGGTTTTCGAGTCGAAAAAGCTGTACGACAATCAAGTACCGGGTTTCATTAGCGGGTATTTTCGAGAAAAAAGCATCGGCATAGACGAAAAATCGGCGCAGATGCTGACGGATTTTGTGGGGAACGATTTGAGCAAACTTATTCCGCAGCTTCAAAAACTCGAAGTATCCCTGCCCGAATCTTCACGGCGGATCACTTCGGAACTGATTGAAGCCAATGTCGGCATCAGCAAGGATTATAACAATTTCGAATTGCAGAAAGCCGTCGTCCAAAAAAATATCCTCACGGCGAACCGCATCGTCAATTATTTTGAGCAGAACCCGAAAGACAACCCGATGCTTGTAACGGTTTCCGTGTTGTTCAACTATTTCAACAACTTGTTGGAAATCTATTGGTTGCCTCAAAAAAACGAACAAACGATAATGAAGGTGCTAAACCTGCCCTCGTCTTTTTTCGCGCAGGATTATATGGCAGGATTGCGCAACTACAATGCCAACAAAGTGATGGAAATCATATCCTTGCTTCGCACTTACGATGCAAAATCGAAAGGGCTTGACAACGCATCGGCTTCGCAAGGCGAATTGTTGCGCGAATTGATGTATCGGATAATGCACTGAGGGGGTTGTTTCGGGATTTTCTCTTTCCACCCCAAGCACAAAAAAACAGGGCACGCCCTTTCCACACATTAGCGTGGGTGTTCTTCCAATTCTTTGAGTAAATCACTTTTTTTTGCAGATAGATTTCGCCCCCGACATCATTATTCCGCAGGATGTCATCTCTTACGTCATTCGGTATGTATTTGTTGCATTTTTCTTCCACTGGCATTTTCAATGCGGTTACCATAATTTTCACTCTTTCCCATAATTCCTGCACCACGCTTTCATTCCGCAGTCCCCGCATTTGGGTTTTCGGGCTACGCAGACGTAACGTCCGTGCAAGATGAGCCAGTGGTGGGCTTTCGCCAGCAATTGTTTCGGAATGTATTTTACTAGTTCCTTTTCCGTTTCCCGTGGCGTTTTTGAATTGTCAGTCAGCCCGATGCGGTTCGACACGCGAAAGACGTGCGTGTCCACGGGCATAGCGGGCGTGTCGAATGCCACGGCGAGCATCACGTTTGCCGTTTTGCGCCCCACGCCCGGAATCGTCAGCAGCGAGTCGATGTTGGAAGGAATCAGCCCCTTGAAGTCGGAAACGACTTTTTTTGCCATTCCCACCAAGTTTTTCGCTTTGTTGTTGGGGTAAGACACGCTGCGGATATAGGGAAAAATGTCTTCGGGCTGCGCGAGGGACATTGCCTCAACCGTGGGGAAGGCTTCGAAGAGCGGTGGCGTAACGGTGTTCACGCGCTTGTCGGTGCATTGCGCCGAAAGAATCACGGCAACCAGCAATTGATAGGGGTTGCGGTAGTGCAAGTCCGTTTCGGCGGATTCGGCATTCGCCTCAAACCACGCGATAACGTGTTTGTATCGTTCCGTTTTTGTCATCTTAAACTATTGATTATTTGAATGGTATGGCAAGCCACCCAACAAGCCGTTTCCGTCCGCAAGCGCGTTTCGCCGAGGCTGACGGCTTCGAAACCCATCTCGACGGCTTGTTGCACTTCCTGCTCGCTGAAATCGCCTTCGGGACCGATCAGCACCAGCGCGTTTACCCCTTTCCGATACGTTTCAGCCAGGGTTTTTTTGGGGGAAGGGTGGCAATGGGCGATGAATTTCCTGCCGTCGAAGGGCGACGCGACAAAACTTTCGAAAGGTGTCATCTCGTCAATCGCCGGAAGAAATGCTTGTTGCGACTGCTTTAAGGCGGAAACGCTAATTTTTTCCAAACGTTCCGTTTTCAGCTCTTTGCGTTCGGAATAACGGCACAAAAGCGGGCTGAACCTGTCCGTCCCTATTTCGGTGGCTTTTTCCACGAACCACTCGTTCCTGTCCATATTTTTGGTGGGCGCAAAGGCTATTTGCAAGTGGAAATTCCAAGGCTTGACTTGTCCCTCCGACTTTTCGATGCTCAACACGCAACGTTTGGCTTGCGCTTGAAGAATCGCGCAGCGGTAAAAAAAACCTTTTCCGTCGGTAACGTCAATCTTATCGCCTTCCTTCATTCTGAGCACCTTGACGCAATGTTGCGATTCCTGCTCTGACAGTTGCGGATTGTTGAGAATGTCGGGGCAAAAAAACAAGGTGTCGGACATAGCGGCGGCTTGCTTTAAGAGTTGGTTTTCCGTTTGTTAATCTCGTCGCGAAGCCTTCCAGCCAATTCATAATCCTCGTTTCGAATGGCGTCTTCTATACGGGTTTTCAGCGAATCTAAGCCCAATTCCGACAGGTTTTCCAGTTCGGCTTCGTTGTCGTCGGCGGACGTGGCGGCGGATTCGTTGGGGATGATCGGGTTTTGTTCATCGAAAACGATGGACATATTCCGCATAATTTCTTCGGTTGTGTAAATGGGCGAATTGGTGCGTATGGCGAGCGCGACGGCATCGGACGTGCGGGAATCGAGATGAAATTCTTCCCCGTTGTGGCGGATCAGCAAATCGGAATAAAACGCGCCGTCTTCGAACTTGTAAATATAAACTTCCACCAGCTCGATGCTCAATTTCTCGAAAACCGAACGGACTAAATCGTGCGTGAGCGGACGAGGGGGTTTTATGTCTTCCATCACGATGGCGATGGATTGCGCTTCGGGGGTGCCAATGACAATCGGAAGCCGCCTGATGCCGTTTTCTTCGGCGAAGATAAGCGCGTATGCGCCAGCCTGAACCTGACTGAACGATATGCCGAGTATGGATAGTTTTATTTTGTTTGCCACGATAATTTGTATTGATTTTTTGTTTGTTGCAAGCTCAAAGATACAAAATTAAAAGGGGAAAAACAATCATTCTTTTTCCGTATTTTCCGAAAGGGGCAGTTTTCGCTTGATGGACTCTTTCAGGCAAACCAATGTTTCGGTTCGCGCCAAGCCGAGGGGCAGGATTTTTTGTTGGACGAACCGCAGCAGCTCGTGGTTGTTTTTGGCGTAAACCTTTATCAATAAGTCGTATCGCCCGGTGGTGTAATGACATTCCGACACTTCGGGGATATTTTCAAGCGCGTCGGCGATGACGTCGAAACTGTCGGGGCGCGACAAAAACAGCCCGATATAAGCGCAGGTGGTGTAGCCTATCTTTTCCATATCGACAATAAATTTCGAGCCTTTCAGCACACCCATAGCAGTTAGCCGTTGCACCCGCTGATGGATAGCCGCGCCCGATACGTTGCACTCCCTCGCCACTTCCAAAAAGGGGATACGGGCATTGTTCACAATGAGGTTGAGAATTTTCTCGTCCAACTCATCTAATTCATGATACGCCATAAGAATGATTTTTTTAGGTTAATTGCTTTATATGGATAGTCGTAACTTCTAATTTTCAAGTGCTTGCAGAATGTCGTTCCACAAATCGTCGGCGCTTTCCAAGCCCACTGACAAGCGCAGTGTTTTGTCGCTCACGTTCATTTCGTCGCGGACTTGTTGCGTAAACGTCCCAAAAATCGTGCTTGCAGGGTGGATAATCAACGATTTGTTGTCGAACAAGTTGGTTGCCCGGCGGATTAGTTTCAGCTTGTTCATAAACGAATAGCAGGCTTTTTTGGAAGCCAAGTCGAAAGTCAGCATCGCGCCGGGGTATTGCCCGAATTGCTTCAAACTCAAATCGGAAAAAGGATTGTCGGGCAATCCGGTATAGTTCACGCCCTCGATTTCGGGGATTGATTTCAAGCGTTTGGCAAGTTCGGTGCAGATTTGGCTCTCGCGTTGGAAGCGAATTTCCATCGTTTCCAAGCCCAAAGCCTGCATATAGGCTGTTTGCGGTGTCATATACGCCCCGAAATTCCGGTGGATTTCCTGACGAAGTTTCGCGAAAAAGGCATTGTTCCCGAATTGGCGGGCTAAATCTTTTAGCCGGGGGGAATGAGCCCAATCGAAAATGCTGTAATCAATAATTAAACCGCCCAATCCGGTTGCGCCGCCCGAAATGTATTTCGTGCTTGAAACAATCTCAATATCAACCCCGAAATCTTTCGCGTGGAAGGTTGAGAACGGAATGATGGTGCTGTCGGCAATCAACGGAACGCGATTCGCGTGGGCAACGGCACTCAACGCCGCAAGATCAGCCACTTCCATCTGCGGATTGGTAATGATCTCCAAAAACAGGGCGCAGGTGTTCGTGTCGATATTCTCGCTCACTTCCTGCACGTTAGTCAAGTCGCAGAAACGAATTTCCACGCCGAAGGGTTTGAGCGTATTCACGAAAAACGAGTAGGTGTTTCCGAAAAGATGCCTCGACGTGATGATATTGCAACCGCTGTAAGCCAACGACATAATGGTGTTGGTAATGGCTGCCATACCCGAATTTAATGCAGTAACCGCAAACGCCCCCGTAACCGTTTTCACGCGGTTTTCGAAGTATTGAACCGTGGGGTTGGCGATGCGCGAGTAGGTGCATTCGGGGGTTTTTCCGCAAAAAGCCGCTTCCATTTCTTCCGCCGTGTCAAATTCGTATGCGGCGGTGTTGTAAACCGGCATCGAGAGAGAGTTATAATTGTCTTTTTTTGGAAAAGGCGTACTCAGTAGTTTCGATTCGAAATTTAATTCGTCCATTTTGTTCTCTTTCATTTTTTTGAAATGCAAAGATAGTGAAAGCTGAGAGCAAAAAAAACAAAGTTGCTTAATTTTTTTTGCCGAAACACATCTTGCTGAAATTGTGGACTTGTTTTTAACAATTTCAATAACTTTTTAAACATTCAAAGGAATATCCTTTCTTTTTCAGGTATTTAACGATTTCGTCCAAATGAAGATACAATTTATCTGTTCTGCTTTTTTCCGTTCCGGGATGAATCAAAATTATTGATCCGTTCAAACCTTGCTCTTTTTCTACTGAATACAGGTTTTCAATGATTTTTTCGGACGATATGTAATTTTTCATATCCGGCGTTGTATAATCGGCTGCCGTTCTTAATCCTGGCGTGTAATTGATTGTTATAATTTTCTGATATTCAAGTAACTCCGTGTTTTCTCTATTGTAATGTTCGTATGGCGGCAAATAAAATGGGGCGTCATCAATCCCAAATTTTTCCAACTCTTTTTTATTCCTGTTCAAATCGGCAAGCAGGCTGTCGGGCGAAACCAATGTATGATTTCTGTCTTCCCATGCTGCATAAAGCAGGTGTTTATCGGAATGTCCACCAATATAATGTCCTTCTTTTTTTATCCTTTCGATGATATTTTCGTATTCTTTCATTCTCAAACAATTGCCTGTAAGAAAGAATGAGGCTTTTATTCTATTGTTTTTCAATGTATTAAGAATGGAAATCGCGCCCTCAAAAGCTTCATCGGCAGAGAAAATCAGATGAATTGCCTTTTTGTCGGAATTGATTTTTACCACAGCGCCCTGACTGTCTGTAACCGTATTGAGTTTCTTTTTCTGAATTTTTCCGTATTTTTCCATCGAAGAAAGATAGAAACTCAAACTTGCAGTGCCGTCCATTGTCGGTTCGTTGGACGAATAATCGCCCGGGTCGTCATGGTAAACCGCCGCCCCGAACTGAAACGCTTTGTACGGGTCGTCATATCGAAGATTGATGCCAAGCAAACTTTCGTAAAGGCTGCGATAAATCGGACCATCTACCAAGCCGCCTAAAAGAACATTGAGAGAGAGCTGATACACAGACGAATGAACCCTAACTGGCGAATCCGCATTTTCCGGAAAACCGCCAATCATGGAACTTCCCCACGGGTTACATCCAAAAAGCCAATCGCGAAGGGCGGCTTCCATCTCGGCAAAACGGTTGTCGCCCGTAACTTGCCGATAAAGTATTGCTTGGGTTATTGCCGCCACAGTCAGGTTGTTAGAACACCAGATAAACGGGATGCCGTTTAAAAAGGGGTCGTCGTATTCTTTTGCCCTTTTTTCTATGGCTTCCAAGCCTTTTTTCATAAAGCCGATATACTTTGTGCGAATCACAGGGTCATCAGACAGAGCAAGATAGTAATGTCCCAGATTCACAAACGGATAAAATTGATAATGCCGTGCGCGGCCGAGTTCCATCCATGGCGTAATTTCTTCCAACCGCCCCCAATAATCGGCTTTTGTTTGCCATTCCGGTTTTTTTGTCAAATTGGCAAATGTCGCCGCAGCTAATTCCATATCGTCCACCCAGTTATCTTCTTCGTAAAAATATGGTGAGACAACGCAAGCTGTTTGAAAATTGCCCGGCTTGGCTTCCCCGAATTGATATGCCGGAAGTGCTTTTTTCCCGATGGATTCGGCAAATTTCGGGTCAATATCCTTAAAGATTTCCGAACCAAGCATAAAAGCGGATGAAAATTTAGCAGCAGACGATGAAACGCCTGTCGAGCGGTTCCGATGCGTTCCCGTTCCGTTTGGCTCTCCCGTTATGAAATAAACCGGACGTCCAAGTCCTTTGCCATAGCCGTAATCGACGTTTTCATATTGCGGAAAGCGTATCCCGCCGGAATGGTCGCGGTCATCGGCTATCTGATTGAACATCACGGCAGAATCGGGATTCATCCGCGCAAGCCATTCTAATCCCCAACGGGCTTCGTCGAGAATGTCCGGCACGCCGTTTTTCCCGTTTTTGCCCAACGTGTCGTATTCGTCCTTGAAAATTGTTTTGTCGGGAGTTTGTTGCCACGCAAATAGCATTTGAAACGTGGCATTGGCTGATGTAGGCAGGTATTGCAACAAATCGGAAGCATCGTGCCATCCGCCTCGAACATCAATTTTCTCTCCGCTACGAGTCGGATGATCAACGATATAGCCATCGTGTTGATGGCAAAGCGTATCCAAATACGGATTGAAACCGCAACGCTGTTGACGCATATATTTCAGGATAAAATCGGCAGAGCCATCGTAAACATCCGCGCCAATCCTGAAAACAGGTGATTTTTCCCCGTTGTAGGAAATAAAATATTCGCCCGGCTCTTTAAGCGATGAAAAATTCAGGCGAACAGCCTTTTTTAAACCCCATCGCAAAGCGTTAGTTTCTGTACCTAAGCCTTTTAAAACAGAAATTCCCGTTTTGGAATTTTTTACTTCAAAATCCATGTTCCCAGCTTCGTTTTGGGACACATAAACAGCAACCTTCACGCTTTCGGGAAGGTAGCCTAAATGATTTATCCGGATTTGGGATTCTTGTGCGTAAATTAATGAGTAACAACCGATTAACAGCAAAGAACTCATGAAGATATTTTTCATACGATTATTTTATTTTTTTACCGTTGGTGTATGTAACCTTTGATGATTAAAAAAATCATTCCCTTCGGGCGCTGAATGATTATGGTTTCATATCCGTTAAAATTGACACAAGTTCTAATACTTCAACACCCAAGCGTCGCGGTATGTGCGGTGCTTGGCGCGAATGGTTTTCACATAGTTTAGTGCTTCTTCCTTGTCGTTGAACGATGCGGTATAAATGTGTTGGCGTCCGTAACGCTTCATTATATGGACGTTGGGGAATCCGTCGGATTTCAATGTTTCGCCCACTTTTTGCGCTTTTGTGAGGGTTTCAAAAACGCCCATCACAATGTAATACTTGGGGGAAATTTCTATATCGGCGGTTTCGGAAACCGAAGGCGGTTCGGGCGCAATATGTTCTGTTTCAACAGTTTCTTCTATGACGGTTTCTTCGGATTTTTGGGGAAAATGCGAAATTTTAACCCGGTTGTCGGTGTGGCGTCCAAACAAGCCCGATTCGGACAACATACGGGCGGTTTGCACATTCAGCTTTTCGCCGTTGATGGGGAAAATAAGCATAATTGCCGCGATAACGGCGGCGGCGGCGGCAACAATCCCGGTGTTGCGAAGCGCGACTTTCCGCGCAACCAGCTTTTCGTTTTCTGTTGCGAGCGGCTGAATTTGAATGATGGGTTTGAGCGTGGCTTTCGTCAATCCGAACAATTCGGGGCGGATAAACGCGCCGGGTGTGTAAACCAACCGCGCCTCGTCGTTGATGGCGAAAGAACCCAAATCGCCCACCGATATGGCTTTCCGTTCTTCCAACTGCTGCCTCAATTCGCGCACCGCTTGTTTGATTTTCAGCGTGGCGGCGTCAAACGAGAGCTTGTCGGTTTTCATATAGGATTCGGCGAGCAAGCCGTCGTTGTGTGTCAATTCGCCGTTAAACACAAGTTCGCTTTTCGGCGTTTCAACCACCGACAAGCCGTCGTGCTTGGCAGGGGTGTAATTGACTACGAAACCGCCAAAACCGGGAACAATCACGCAATTGTGAGAGTGAAGCAGAAATTCGATATGCGAAAGCAACTCGTTCATACCACAAAAATAAATTTTTCGCCGACACCATCAAAATATCGGCGTGTTTTTTTTTCAACAAGTAATCAAAAAGGGCGTTGTAAACAGAAAAATTTATCCATTAATTATCATTTTTAATAATTATTTGTGTGGTTGAAAATAATTATCTATCTTCGCAACGACAAAAAGGTAATTATGCTGATTTTTGAGAAAACAAAAATAGAACCTTTTGCGGCGAAACACGCCATTGCAAAATCTGCTTTGTCGCAATGGAGATTAGCACGGTTGACAGTGTTGAATGGCGAGGGCATAACGATTTAAAGCAAACGTTCCCGTTGGCTGATTATGTTGGCGACGGACGTTATGTTTTCAATATCAAAGGCAATGGTTATCGCATTGTGGCTGTCGCAAATAATGCGCGGAAAACGCTCTATATCAATGAGAATGGCAAAACGATTGTATAAATCCTGCGTATCGATCCGAAAATCATTATGGAATATGCGTAAAACGTAGGGGTATTGACTAATGATCGAATCAATTAACCACCATAAAAATTTGAACAAAATGAAATTCCGAAAACAACTTTCCTTTGGCGTTGGCATACTCTGTTTCGTCCTCGCGTTCTCTTCCTGCGGCAAGAAGACGCCCGCTTACCTCAACACTAAGCTTTCTTTCGAAGAAAGGGCTGACGACTTGCTGTCGCAGATGATGTTGGAAGAAAAAGTGCAGTTTATGCGTTACGATTCCCCTGCCATCGATCGCTTGGGCATTCCTGCCTACAATTGGTGGAACGAGTGTCTGCACGGCGTTGCCCGTTCGGGTTTGGCTACCGTTTTTCCTCAGGCAATCGGTATGGCGGCGATGTGGGACACGCGGCAAATGTCTGAAATCGGGAACGTTATTTCCGATGAAGCCCGCGCCAAATACCACAAATACGTCTCGGAAGGCAAGCGTGGCATCTATCAAGGCTTGACGTTTTGGACGCCCAATATCAATATCTTCCGCGATCCGCGATGGGGGCGTGGTATGGAAACATACGGCGAAGATCCCTATCTGACGGCGGAATTGGCGATTCCCTTCATCAAGGCGATGCAGGGCGACGACGCGAAATACCTCAAACTCGTTGCCACGGCAAAGCATTTTGCGGTTCATAGCGGACCGGAACCCATTCGCCACCAATTCGACGTGCTTCCTTCCGATTACGATATGGCGGAGACATACCTGCCTCATTTCAAGCGTTGTGTAGAGGAAGCGGATGTTTATTCCGTGATGTGCGCCTACCAGCGTTTGCGTGGCGAGCCTTGCTGCGGAAACAAATACCTCGAAGATTTGTTGCGTAACAAATGGGGTTTCGAGGGCTATATCGTTTCGGATTGTTGGGCGATAAACGATTTTTACAACGAAAGATTCCACCATGTCGTGAATACCCGCGCCGAAGCCTCTGCTATGGCAGTGAAGGCGGGAACCGACTTGAATTGTGGCGCGTCTTACGATCCGGGTTTGCTCGAAGCGGTAAAGGAAAACCTGATTACCGAAAGCGAAATCGACGTTTCCGTCAAACGCCTGATTGTCGCGAGAATGAAATTGGGGCAGTTTGATCCCGACAAAAACGTGAAATATGCGCGAATCCCCATTTTTGTGTTGGATAACGAAAAACACCGCCTCGCGGCGTTGGTTTCCGCACGCAAGTCGATGGTGCTGCTGAAAAACGAGGGCGGAACCCTGCCTTTTTCCAAAGAAGTGAAAAAAGTGGCGGTTATCGGACCCAATGCTGACGACGCGAGCGTGCTCTTGGGGAATTACAACGGATTCCCCTCGCATTCGGTTACGCCCCTGCAAGGCATCAAAAAGAAACTGCCCGCTGCGGAAGTCGTTTTCGCGCAAGGCTGTCGTTTGGCGAAAGAATTGCCCTGCCTGACGACTATCCCTTCCGATTATTTCTTTACCGACGAGGGCAAAAAAATCAAGGGGCTTAACGCGGAATATTTCGGCAATGGCGACTTTCAGGGCGAACCGAAGCACAAACAAATAGATGCGAACATTGATTTCCGTTGGTGGAACAAGCCGCCCTTCGGCGATTTGGACGCGCAACATTTTTCCGTCCGATGGAAAGGGGTGTTGGCGCCTGCCGTTTCGGGCGAATACGCTATCGGGGCTGAGGCTTCGAGCGGAATGGAATTGAAGTTCGACGGCAAAACGCTCTTTAAGGGAAGAGATGAACATAGTCCTGCAAAAAGATACGAGTTTGTGTCTTTGGAAGCCGGGAAAGTGTATGAGATTGAGATGGATTACGTCCAAGACAAATCGGAATACGCCATTGCCCGAATGACTTGGGACGTCCCCCGTCCGAATTTGAAGGAAGAAGCCATAGCCCTTGCCCAAAATTCCGATTTGGTGGTGCTTTGTATGGGTTTAAGCCCGATGCTCGAAGGGGAAGAAATGCCCGTGAGGGTAGAGGGCTTCAAGGGGGGCGATCGCATCAATATCGGGCTTCCCGACGTGCAAACCGATTTGATCAGGGAAATTCACAAGCTCGGCAAACCCACCGTCTTGGTGTTGCTCAACGGAAGCGCACTGTCCATCAATTGGGAAGCCGAAAACTTGCCTGCCATTCTCGATGCTTGGTATCCCGGACAAGCGGGGGGGACGGCGATTGCCGATGTCCTTTTCGGCGATCACAACCCTGCCGGACGCCTGCCTGTTACGTTTTACAAGGGCATCGAACAGCTTCCCGATTTTGAGAATTACGATATGGCGAACCGCACCTACCGCTATTTTTCGGGTGTTCCGCTCTATGAATTTGGTTACGGATTGAGCTATACCGATTTCGAATACACGTTCAACGCCCTTCCTTCGTCCGTGAATGCGGACGACAGTATCCGCGTGTCCGCCAACGTGAGCAATATCGGCGGTATGGACGGTGATGAGGTGGTGCAGCTCTACGTTTCCCTGCCCGACAGCAAGCTGAAAAAGCCTATCCGCGCTTTGCAGGGATTCAAACGCATACACCTCAAAAAAGGCGAAACGCAAACCGTTGAATTTGTGCTGAGTCCCAAGCAGTTTTCCACCCGAAACGCCGATAACGTCGCCGTGGTGGAAGCCGGAAGGGTGCAGTTATCCATCGGCGGAAAGCAACCCGACGCCCAATCCATCGCCGCAAAGCGCGTTGCCGTCGCTACGGTGGACGTGAAGGGGGAACGGTATTTTGTGGGGGAATAGAGATATTTTGAGTAAAATGAAAAAAGAATATGAAAAAGCAAATTAAAAAGTTGGCAGGACGGGGGAAAACGCATAAGCCAATTAAAAATTAAGTGTTAAGAGGAGGAATAATGTGCTAATATGCAAATGTGCTAATGAGATGTGCCGTCATTGCGGGCTTGCCCCGCAATCCCCCTGTTTTTTATTTGGGGTAAAGGGTTAAAGGCGAAAGAAGTCTTGGTTCGGGGAATGCTGTCATTTTGTTCCGCGCCACGACGCGGAATCCCCTTGTTTTTCGTCTTGATTCAAAAAAAAAAATTCCCAAAATCCTTTGTTTTCAAAAAATAATACACTATTTTTGCAAAAACAGCAAAAAAAAAATGGGGACAGCGCCGATTTATCCGTTTCCTGCTTTTGAAAGACCGCCCTCGTTTCCGGGGAAAAACAGCCCGGCGAGCGCAGGTGCCCGTTTTACCCCCCCCCCCAGATAATCTACTGACAATCAACGATTTACGTGTATTTTCACGGTTTGCGCATTGCGCCAGCCGCGCCTTGCCGCGCCCGCCCGGGACGGCAACCCTTTATATTAACAATTTAAAAAACAAAGAAAATGAAAGCAAAGA
>JAISYO010000180.1 GCA_031269865.1 Dysgonamonadaceae bacterium
GAGCCCAATAACCGCCCCATTTACCCTTTCACGGGATGGGGGGTAAAGCATTCGAAAGTGTTGTCGTTGTAATAAATAATTATCTGAGTAATTTTTTTATCGGCGCGAATTATCGGCGCAATTGGTTCATTCTCACTATTTTCCTGACGGTTTACCGATGTATTAAGCTCGTTTTCCGGCGCGTATTTGCTTTTTTCCGGCGGATTATCGAGTTTTGTGGCGTTCTTGCTGAATAAATCGTTTTCTTGCGGTAAGGATTCGGCAACGAAACCCTCTTTATACATATCCCCCACGCCGTTTATCAACCATTCGGGGTTGATGTGTTTCATTTCGGACAGGATTTTAGACACCACGTCCAAACTCGGATTGTTTCGTCCGTTCAATATATGCGAAATAACCGCTCTGTTGATTTGTAGCCGATCGGCAAATTTCGCGGGCGGAATGTTCTCGCCGTCTATAATCTGCTTTATTCTGTCTTTCATCTCTCTTTTTATTTCGGAATGAATAAATATACATTAAATATTGGGGCATACAAATGTAAAACATTTGGATTACATTTGCAAATCCAATTTCAACACATTTGTGAATTTACATTTGTGTGGATGTATGATACAAATGTTTATCGAAATTACATGTGAAAATTCAAAGGAATGGAAATTAGTAAAAGAAATTCTTTACTTATATCTTTTAAAATACTGATAATAATATATTTATAAAATTAAAACTCGCCAAATTTAACATAAAATCCCACCCTTTCAAAAACGACGGGGATAGAATCTAATGGGTTGCTTTAAAATATCTCATATAAATGATTGATATTCGTTTGAATGTGCCTTTACATTGTTGCTATGAAGGTTCTGTTAAAGCGTGAAATATACAAAAGTATTCGGCTATGAAACAAAACTGAATAGTAATGTTATATCCAGTGTCATTTGTTTTTGTTTACAACTGTAAAATGCAAAATTCTTTTCATCGCATTTTAGCCGATGTATTTTTATATACTTTCGTGCGATTATTTATTCAGGTTGTGAATTTTCAACGGATTTTGCGTGCCGATTTTCTTCAAAATATCCATCGAAACGGATTTATTTCGAGAGAAGCGCGAAAATACCGCCCCGCAATCCTTCAAAAATAAAATATCGCCTTCTCAGAAAGTTTAAATCCGCGTTATCCGTTCATTTTCAATCTACTATTATCGAAATTCAAGATTTTTGAAAGACAGCGGATAAATAAATAACGGTATTTTTCCGCAAAAAACGAAAAGAATCCGTCGCCGGACGGTTTTTCTATCGCTTTATTCCTTATATTTGCAACACGAACCCATAAAAAGTAGCTTTATGAAAAATTTTATACTTTCTCTGCTTTTATTGTCCGTTGGAATTTTCGCGCTTCCTGCCCAATCCCAAAAGACGCTCTACGATTTCAAGGTAAAAGACATTGATGGCAAAACCTTCAAAATGGCGTCGCTCAAAGGAAAAAAGGTGCTAATTGTGAACGTGGCATCGAAATGCGGACTTACGCCCCAATACAAGGAACTGCAAGAATTGTACGACAGCTACAAAAACGACAATTTTACAATCGTCGCCTTCCCTGCCAACAATTTCAAGGAACAAGAACCGGGTAGCAACCAACAAATCAAGGAATTTTGCACCGCTAATTACGGCGTTACTTTTCCGTTGATGGAAAAAATCAGCGTGAAGGGAGAAGATCAAGCCCCCATCTATGCGTGGCTGACGCAGAAGGCACTCAACGGAAAAGTGGATCAGGAAGTTACGTGGAATTTTCAAAAATACCTCATCGACGAAAAAGGCAGGCTTGTGGATGTCGTTATGCCGAGCGAAAGTCCCAAATCGCAGAAAATCATAGATTTTATTGTCGGGAAATAAAGTGGCGGTTTATTCGTCCAATCCGGTGCGGACAAAAGCCCCCGCAAGAGGTAATTTTAGGAAATTTTCTGTTTCGAACGAACATTTTTTAGGAAATCCTTTGAAAGACAAAAAATTTGAGTAATTTTGTTCTGGGTTTTGAGTACGCATTGTTGGAATAATTTTCTAATTATGCTATCTTTTTGTTTTTTCAGAGTTTTTTGTTGAACTCTGGTTCATAGTTTTTTAAAAGCTTTTATTTAAAGTTGAGAGTCCCCGCGGTTGTGAAGCCTTCGGGGACTTCTTTTTTAGCTGTTCGCAACCGCCCCCATCATCGCTTTCGCATTTTCCACGGCTTGCGAAGTTATTTCCGCGCCGCTCAACATACGTGCAATTTCCGACACACGCTCTTGTCGCGATAGTTTTTTCATACGTGTTTCCGTCGATTCGTTGCCGTCCTCTTTGTAAACCACGTATTGCGTGTCGGCTTTGGCGGCGATTTGGGGCAGGTGCGTGATGCTAAGCACCTGCATATCAAGGCTTATCTGCTTCATCATCGTTGCCATTTTGTCGGCTGTTTCGCCCGAAGTGCCGGTGTCTATCTCATCGAAAATAATGGTTGGCAAAGCCGTTGAACCCGCCACAAGCGATTTCAGGCAGAGCATCAAGCGCGAAATTTCGCCACCCGACGCGATTTGCGAAACAGGCATCGGCACGCCGTTTTTGTTGGCGGAAAAAAGAAATTGCACGTTGTCCGTGCCCGTAACGTCAGGCTGCGCCTTTTCGGTAATTTCGCAACGGAACACGGCGTTTGGCATCGAGAGGAAAGTCAGTTGTGCAGTTAGTTGTTTTTCGATATTCGGCACGGCGGATTTTCTTTTCCGGCTCAAATCCGCCGCGAGGGAAAGCATCGTTTTGCGTTTCGCTTCCACTTCGTTTTGCAGGGCGATTATCTGCTCGTCAAACGAGTCGATGGTTTGTAGTCTTTTTGCCAAATCACCGTATAAATCAATCAATTCCCCGACGGTTTGCAAGGAATGTTTCTTCTGCAAATCGTAAATCAGGCTCAACCGCCCTTCCAATTCTTGTTGGCGGACGGGATCGAAATCCACTTTTTCGAAGAGGTTTTCGGCTTCCATACGAATGTCTTTCAGCTCGATGTACGCCGAATCGACACGCGCAGCCAATTCTTCGGCTTTCGGGAAAATGCGCTGTATGGCGCGAATGCCCTCCAATGCCGATTTCAGCATCGCCTCCACGTTCCGCTCGTCACCCGACAACGTGCGCGTCAGTTTGAACAAACCCGACTTAATTTCCTCGGAATGAGTGAGTACGTCAAGCTCAGCTTCGAGTGATTCCTGCTCGCCGACTTGCAGATTGGCTTCGGACAACGCCGAAAACTGAAACCGCAGGTAATCTTCTTCCTCCTTGCTCTTTTGGGAAAGCGCCAAGAGGTTTTTCAGCCCCTGCTCAGCCTTGCGAAACTCGTTGTAGGCATCTGAATAATTTGTTTTCAAATTTGACGTTTCAGACAGTAAATCAAGTACTTCAAGTTGAAATAAGTTGTCGTTGAGCGACAAGTTCTGATGCTGAGAATGAATGTCGATGAGCTTGTCGCCCAGCTCTTTCAAATCGTTGAGGTAAACGGGCGAATCGTTCACGAAGGCACGCGACTTTCCGTTCGCCCCAATTTCGCGGCGAAGGATACATTCTTTTTCGTCAAATTCCCAGTCGCGCTCGTCAAAAAAAGGGCGAAGATGGTATTTTGACATGTCGAAAACGCCTTCCACAGTGCATTTCGTTTCGCCCTGCCGAATGGCTTTCGCATCGGCACGTTGCCCCAAAATAAGCGACAAAGCGCCGATAACGATGGATTTTCCAGCCCCGGTTTCGCCGGTAATCACGGAAAAACCTTTGTCGAAATTGATTTCCAAGCGATCGATAAGCGCGTAATGATCAATGTATAATGATTTTATCATCGGGATACCGTATGTTTATAAGACTGTTATTTTCACGTCCTTAAACATGAATGTATTATCACTGATTCTCAATGTCTTGCCACTGACGGTAGTTACATTTTTGAGAATAACTTCCTTTGTTTTGATGTATGGAAAATCTTCATGATAGGAATCGTCGGTCATTTTGGGATTGAAATTGGCAAAAATAGCGGGACCACGATAGTTTTCCGGATGATTTGAATCGTCAATCCGAAGATTTTCAACGGTAATCCGTTCCGGCATATAGCAAGTGTAACCGAAATCGTGTTTTCCGGAATAAGAGCCATTTATTAGATTGGCAGCTGACGGTCTGCCACCGGAAGGCACGAGAACGCAGTTACGAATTATAAATTCGCCCTGCCATATACTACCGTAATCGGAACGCAGATTGATGAGGCTGCCGCCGCGAACAGTTGTATTTTCCACTATAAATGTCCCGCTGCCGATAGCGTTGATGCCTTGATGTCCGAGTGTCGAGTTGCGAATGGTGGCATTGGCAACGCCCTTGTGAGCGTCGAATCGTGAAAAGACACAACTGTCGTAGAGAAGGTTTTTGCAATAGTTTGAGCCGAGTATGCCCCAATACCTGCGGTCGTTGATGTCATTTGTTTGGCTGCAATTCACGAACGAAACATTCAGGGCGCGACCGACCGAGATGTCGTAAGAACCCATTGACACGGGTTCGCCCGCCGAGCCGATGGTGCCGTATGTCTTGTGTCCGGTTAGAATAGTATTTTTGACCGTTACATAAGAGCAGTCGCCAATATTGATGAATCCGCCGTAGGGTGCGCCGTGGTCGCCTTCGCCGATAATGCGGTGTTCCAATCCGTCTAAAACAATGTGGGAACGCTTGATTGTGATGTTACGGGCATAGTAGGTATATTTCGAGTCGGCTTGATTGGCTATGGTTGTAAAACGTCCGCCTCTGATATACAGCGTATCCGTATCAATGGGAAGGGCGGTAGCGCTTGTTATTTTGTCGAAATCCCAGATTATCGGTGCGTTCATATCCACGTTACCGTCTTTATCAACAACGAAGATGTCCGTCTGCGAAGAGCCGTTGTCCTGATTCGGTCCGAAGCGAATGTAATGCTTCACGTAAGAATTTGTTACAGTTATCAGACAGGATTGCGGCAAAGAAATGTCGATTTTTCGCTGATTCCGTTTAAGCGAAGTAATTCTTTCAAGATTAAACTGTTGCAGATCAGAACCAACCGTGAATATCGGCACATTACGGTTTTGCACATCAGTATCGTCGATGATAAAGGCTGCCGAGCCAAAATCGGTGTCGGTACGAATAACGGCAGTGCTTGCTTTTCCGCCGATGTAATAGGTAAAACCGTCATCGGCTTTTACCGTCAGATTATGCTGATTGGCAAAGGCGTGAGTTGCAACAATAGCGTCTATATCATCGGTTTTGCCGTCGCCAACAGCACCGAAATCGCTGTAATGCACGTATCCGGCTGCCTGATATTTAAGGACGTACTCGGCAGGTACATTTTGCCCAAAAACTATAATTGCATGGGCAAACAAGAAGAGGAAAGAGAGCAGATGTTTCATAACCGTAACGAATTAAACGTTGCAACTATTGTTTCTGCCTCCAAAGATACAAAAATTTGAAAGCAAATCACAATCTGCTACCATACTTTGAGCGTAACCGCAAAAAATTTATCGTTTTCTTTGGCGATGTTTTTGTTTTCGTTTAAAATGGGTGCAATTTTCAATCATTTCGCTTGTATCTTTTCCATTCCGCAAAGATGCAACTATTATTTTTCAAAAGCAATTATATGATTTATTATTGGGGCTATCACTATATGAAGTTATTTTTCTTTGAAAAATCATTATTAATTGGGATTGTCCGCCTCTTTTTTTCTCTCTAATTTTGTCGCACGAAATTTTTTAGAAAATGAAAAAAACTATCATTTTTTTTGCTCTTTCTTTTTCCTTGTCCGCTTTTGCGCAGAACGACAGTATCCCTGAAATCGTTACCGAATGGGATGGATACCAAAAATTCCGTATCGGCAGTTACGGCGAAATGCTGTTCCAACAAATGAACTACGGCGCGAATCGGTATAAAGCCACCGACGGCGCACCACGTGAAAACCGGGCATACCTGAGCATTCCGCGCACGGTATTTGCAGGCGATTACAAATTTCGGGATGACATTATTTTTTCTACCGAAATAGAATTTGAATACGGCGGCACGGGTGCCGCAATGGAATACGAATACACCGAAGCCGGCGAATACGAAGGCTTTGAAGTGGAAAAAGCGGGTGAAGTGGCGCTTGAACAATTTCACATCACGAAACGCTTTTTCCCTGGCTTGAATCTGCGTGTAGGGCATTTTATCGTGCCTGTGGGCATTACCAACGCCCACCACGAGCCGATCTTCTTTTTTGGCACGAGCCGTCCCGAAGGCGAAAGAGCCTTGCTGCCCTCCACTTGGCACGAAACAGGAGTTTCCGTCATTGGTTATCTGCCTAAATTGAAGTATGAAGTGATGCTTGTAACGGGGTTAAGCCCGAATGGTTTTTCGACCGAAAATTGGGTGGGCAGCGGCAAACAGGGCGTGCTCGAAAATATAGTGGCGACCGATCCTGCGGTAGCCGCCCGTGTGGAATATTCGGGCGTTACAAGTTTGCGGCTCGGCGTGTCGGGATATTATGGCAATACAACCCGGAATACCACTAAGCCGGCCTACGCCGATTTGAAAGGCACCGTATCCATCGTGTCTGCCGACGCGCAATACCTCAGCGAGAATGTTACAGCACGGGCTAATTTTATTTACGGCGATTTGAGTGATTCAAAAGCCATTTCGGATGAAAACCGCAAGTTGTTCCGGTCCTCTTTCGGTGGCACGCCCGTTGCTAAAAATGCAATGACTTATGCGGTGGAGGCAGGATACAACATTTCTTCGTTTTTCGATTTGGACACCAAGCTCTACCCGCTTTTTCGCTACGAATATTACAATACGGCGCAAAAAGTGGAAGAGGGTGAAAAAAATTTTCCGCGATACAAAAGGGATTTGACGACTTTCGGTCTGAACTATTACATTTTGCCGAATTTGGTGGCGAAAGCCGATTACAGCATTCGCCGTATCGACAACGGCAATTACAATTCTGAAAACACGTTCAGCATGGGCGTGGCTTATACAGCATGGTTTTTTAGCAAATAATATTCATCTTTAAACAATAATTCAAAATGAGAAAAACTAAACATTTTATGTATTTCCTCGCCTTTTTATCGGCGGGAATGGTAATGACATCGTGCAACGACGACAACGATGGACCTCAACAACAAGACGATTTTGATGCCAAAATCGAAGCGCTGGCGCTTGCGCCGAAGTGGAACAACTACCTGTTGGCGGCAAGCGAAGAACTCGCCGAGGATTGTGCTACGCTTTACAACGAATGGGTGAATGGTTACGCCACAACCGTAAAAAACGCGGGAGGCGAGTTTGGCAACAGTTACACAACAGCCGTTGAACAGACTATCGTGCAAGGTTCTATCGACATCGCGGGTGAAGTGGGCGAGCAAAAGATCGGAGGACCTAATTCTTTGGCAAAAGAGGGCAAAACTACGCAAGCGGTACTCGAAGTAGAGTCATGGTATTCGTTCAATTCATTAGACGATTACCGGAACAATATCGTTTCTATCCGCAACTCGTATTTTGGCGGGATAAATGCTACTTCGGCGCAAACGAATAGCCTTTCGGCTTTTGTGGCAAGCAAAAATGCAACTTTAAACACCCGTGTCGTGGATGCCATCAGTAACGCCATCGGCAAAATCGACGCGATGGACAAACCGTTCCGTAACAACTTGATCGGCAGCAAAGTGGATGCCGCAATGGACGCTTGCGCCGATTTGGCTGATATTTTTGAACGGGAATTGAAATCTTTTGTGCAAACGAATACCGATGAAGTTGCCTACAAAGCCATTTTGGAAAACTATGCCGACAATATCGTGGTGCCCACTTATGCAAATATGAAAAACAAAGCGGAAGCTTTACGCGATGCCGCACAAACTTTTGCAGCCTCGCCCACGCAAAACAAGCTGAATATCGCCGCCGACGCATGGCGTGCCACCCGCATCCCTTGGGAACAGAGCGAGTCCTTCCTCTACGGGCCGGCAGATTTGCTCGGACTGGATCCCTCGCTCGATTCGTGGCCGCTCGACCAAGCTGACATTTACACTATTTTGAGCGATAACAAACAGTCGGTAGCGGAAATTCGCAGTGAAATAACCGATGAGGCCGTGCGCGGTTTCCACACGATCGAGTTGTTGCTGTTCAAAGGGGGTAATCCGCGTGTCGTGAAATGATTTTGAGAAGCTGCAATAAAATATTTCGTTAAAATTGAAACAGCTTTTTATGGGCAGGAAAGGAAAAACACCCATCCGGCATTATGTCGTTGCGCTGCTGTGCGCAACGGCATTTTGTGCGTGTAGCGAAGACGAAATCAGGGTAAACGACACGCCGGGGGGATCGATGCCGTCGGCGGGCACGGCAACGGTGTATAATATCGGGGTTTCGGCTTACGATACGCCAGCTCCGTGGGTTACAGGCGATTTGCTGCGCCGCTTCAATGCAGGGGACGTCCTTTACGACCGCAATCGTGGCACCGAAGGCGGAAAAGGGCCGCTCTATGCCGGTTCTTCCTGCGGCAGTTGCCACAGCAATGCGGGACGTACCCTTCCTTCGATGTACACCGCCGACAGCGGTAGCGGAACGATGGGCTTCTCGTCGCAATTGGTATATATTACCAAACAAAACGGCGGTTTCTTCCGCAATTATGGGCGTGTGTTGCACGATCAGGTTATCAAAGGAGAAAAGGCGGAAGGCAAACTCAAAGCATGGTTTACCGAAGAAACATTCGCGTTTCCCGACGGAGAAACCTACCGCCTGCAAACGCCGCACTACCAGATCACGGGCTGGTATGCCGACAGTATCAAGCCCGAAGACCTGATTATCGACGTGCATATCCCGCTACGCCACGTGGGTATGGGGCAGATTATGGCGCTCGACCATGACGAGTTGCGACGGATCGCCGCGCAAAGCAACTATCCGGAATATGGCATATCAGGCAGGCTGAGCACGATTACCGAAAGAAACAAACAATATGTGGGTACCGGGGGCAATAAAGCACACCACGCCGATTTGACGGTGGAGCTTGGTTTTTCGTCCGACCTTGGCGTTACCAGCGACCGTTACCCGCTCGAAGTCTGCGAAGGGCAATCGCAAAATATCGGATACAGCCATTACGGTATTCAAATCACCACACGGGAAATGGAAGATGTGGACCTGTACCTGTCTTGTTTGGGCGTTCCCGCCAGAAGAAATGCGGACGATCCCGCGGTGCAGCGTGGCGAGGCGGCTTTCAACGCAGCTCGTTGCCAACTCTGCCACACACCGACCCTGCATACGCGACAAGACGCCCCGGTATTGCTCAACGGAACACGCTTACCATGGCTCTGCAATCAGGTAATTCATCCGTATAGCGATTTTCTGCTGCACGATATGGGTAAAGGTTTGGACAATCATGTGCGCCCCGGTTCGGCATACAGCTACGAATGGCGCACTACGCCGCTTTGGGGTGTCGGCTTGCAGCAAACAGTCAATAGCCACACGCGCTTTTTGCACGACGGCAGGGCGCGGAATCTTATCGAGGCTATTATGTGGCACGATGGCGAAGGCGCGGTATCCCGCGAGTTGTTCCGCCGCATGAGCAAACAGGAAAGGGATGATTTAATTGTATTTTTAAATAGTTTATAAATTTCCATCACAATGAAAATAAAATTATTGATAGCCGGATTGTTATTTATCAACGGAATAACGGCGCAAGAAAAGGGAGACAAATACATCGAAAGCGATGTCATTCCCCTTGCCGGGAAAAAAGGGTTCAGTTTCGAGACCAAGGCGGGCGATTTTGTGTTCAAACCCTTCGTGCTGGTTCAAACCTCGCTGAAAGCCAACTATTACGACGACGAAGGCCTCGACCTTGCCGATCAGGACAACATTGCCAATAGCGGTTTTGAAATCGGAAACGCCCTGCTCGGTTTTTCGGGAAAAGCGTTTGACAGACTGACATTCAACCTCACGCTCAACGCCGCCCAAAGTGGCGACGCATTGTTGCAACAGGCATGGTTCGACTTGAACCTCAAAGACGAGTTGCGCTTCCGTGTCGGAAAATTCAAAACGCCATTCAATCAGGGCTATCTGGTTACGCTCGGCGAAACACTTTTCCCTTCGCTGCCCATATCCCTTACCTCAGCGGTAAATATTCCCTATTCCCTCAATTCCGTAAACCCGAATATCGCCACAGGGTTCGATTTGGGGGTGCAAATGCACGGTCTGATCCAAGAAAAATGGGATTATCGCATAGGCATTTTCAATGGCACAGGTAGCGGTGTGAATGGCGCAAAAAAAACGTTAAGCGACGATTTGGGCATTCCGTCCCTGCTCTACGCCGCCCGCCTTGCCTTTATGCCGCAAGGCGCCATGCCTTCGCATCAGGGTAGCAGTGCGGATTTGCACAATCATAAGAGTTTGATTGCCCTTTCCACTTCCTACAACGTGGAAGCCAACTGGCAGGCGAGCAACGATTTCCGCGCAGGACTGGAGTTTGCCTACCTTTATCGCCGCTGGTATTTCACTGGTGAAGCGTATTACCTGCAAATGAATTTCACAAAGAAACAGGCAATCGCCACTCCTTACGAATTTCTCGGCGGATACATTCAAGGCGGATATTTCGTTTGTCCGAAAATGCAACTTGCCGCCCGTTACGACTTATACAACCGCAACGGTTTCAGCGAAGACGGTTTTTTGAATTTGTCCGCCATAGGCGTAAATTACTTTATTTCAGGATATAATCTAAAATTGCAAGCCATGTAC
>JAISYO010000007.1 GCA_031269865.1 Dysgonamonadaceae bacterium
ATGTATCTACTACAATCGTAACGTGGTTCGAACGTTTACGGATTCTGTATCCGCGTCCTTGCGGTGCGGGGCGAAGGCGTTTCAGCGTGGATCCTTCATCTACGGAAATCGTCTTGATATATAATTCGCCCGTTTCGGCTTTGCGTTCGTTTTTTTGTTCCCAGTTGGCGATAGCCGAAAGCAAAAGTTTTTCCACTTTCGACGCAGCCTCTTTGTTAGAGAATTTCAAAACGCCTAACGCCCTGAAAACTTCCATGCCGCGCACCAAGTCTGCGACGTAGCGCATCTTACGGGGCGAGGAAGGAACGTTTTTCAATACGGCTAAAGAAACCTCTTTGCGGCTTTCTTTCCGTTTTTCGGCTGATATTCTTTTTCTTGCACTCATGTTTTCTGTTGTTTTTATTTAGTTAAGCGCTCAATCTTATTTTTTGCGATTGCCGGCATGTCCACGGAAGGTGCGGGTTAGCGAAAACTCGCCCAGCTTGTGTCCTACCATGTTTTCGGTTACGTACACCGGAATGAACTTGTTCCCGTTGTGCACGGCAATGGTATGTCCCACGAAATCGGGTGAGATCATAGAAGCGCGCGCCCAAGTCTTCACGACGGCTTTCTTGCCGCTTTCGTTCATGGCGGTTATCTTCTTCTCTAATTTCAGATTGATATACGGACCTTTTTTTAATGATCTACTCATATTGCTTATGAATTTTATTAAATCAGATTATTTTTTCTTTCTTCTTTCGATAATGTACTTAGAAGAATGTTTCTTCGGCGCCCTCGTTTTCAAGCCCTTCGAATACAAACCTTTCGGCGAACGCGGATGTCCTCCCGAGGCACGCCCTTCGCCACCACCCATCGGGTGATCCACCGGATTTTTGACAACCCCGCGGTTGTGAGGACGACGTCCGAGCCAGCGCGAGCGTCCGGCTTTACCTGATTTTTCGAGACCATGGTCTGAATTTCCTACGCTACCAATAGTAGCCTTACATGTTGCTAAGATTTTGCGGATTTCCCCCGAAGGCATCTTGATGATCGCATAAGTGTCTTCGCGCGAAACCAACTGCGCAAACGTCCCGGCTGAACGCACCATTTTGGCTCCCTGTCCCGGACGCAACTCAATGTTGTGAATTACCGTACCGAGCGGTATGTTTGCCAAAGGCAGCGTGTTGCCTACTTCGGGGGCGGCTTCCGCTCCCGACATCACTGTCGTCCCTATTTCTAATCCGTTGGGGGCAAGGATATAGGTCTTTTCCCCGTCGGCGTAATAAAGCAGCGCGATACGCGCCGAACGGTTGGGATCATACTCTATTGTCTTCACAACGGCAGGGATACCATCTTTCGTTCTCTTGAAGTCGATGATGCGGTAACGTTTCTTGTGTCCGCCTCCGATATAACCCATGGTCATCTTACCGGAATTGTTGCGTCCACCCGTGCGCTTCTTACCTACGACAAGAGATTTCTCCGGCGCACTTGCAGTGATATTATCAAATGTGCCGATAATCTTGTGTCTTTGCCCCGGTGTGGTGGGCTTTAATTTACGTATTGCCATTTTTTACTTAGATATTGCTGAATAAATCAATCGTTTCCCCCTTCTTCAAGGTAACGATGGCTTTTTTATACGCCGAGGTGCGCCCGCTTATCACACCCGATTTGGTGTAGCGGCTGCGGGTTTTCCCGTTGTATTTGATCGTGTTCACTCTTTCGACGTGAACGTTGTAAAGTTCCTCTACTGCTTTCTTGATTTCAACTTTGTTGGCATCGGGAACAACGATGAAACCGTAACGATTCTCGAACTTTTCGGTTATCGCAGTTTGTTTTTCCGTGAATATCGGTTTTACTATAATACTCATTGTCGTACTCCTTATGCTTTAAACAAGTTATCAATTGCAGCGACAGAAGATTCCGTAAGCACGAGGCTTGCGCAATCCATAATTCCGTATGTATTTATGTCTGAGGCTGTTGCTATTTTTACCTTAGGCAAATTTCGAGCCGACAAATATACGTTTTTATTTTGACTTGGCAAAACTAAAAGTAGCTTTTTATCAGCAAGTTGCAAATTTTTCGTCAATTCAACGAAACTTTTTGTCTTTGGCGCGTCGAAATTGAGATCTTCCACCACCACGATGGCATTGTCCAACGCCTTGATGGAAAGAGCCGATTTGCGAGCCAACACTTTTTCTTTCTTATTGAGCTTGAAGCCGTAATAACGCGGCTGGGGACCAAATACGCGAGCGCCGCCAACAAGCACGGGCGAATTGATGTCGCCACGACGGGCGCCGCCACCACCTTTTTGGCGGATCAGCTTGCGCGTGCTTCCCGACAATTCGCTGCGCTCTTTCGTTTTGTGCGTACCCTGACGACGGTTAGCCATGTATTGTTTTACATCTAACCAGATAACGTGATTGTTAGGTTCAATTCCGAAAATGGAATCATTGAGCGTTACCTTTTTGTCCGTTACCTCTCCTTTGATATTATAAATACTTAATTCCATTTTACTTCTCAATTAAAACGATTGAACCTTTACAGCCCGGTACAGAACCTTTCAGCAAGAGAAGGTTGTGTTCGGGTATCACTTTTACCACTTGCAGGTTCTGAACGGTTACACGTTCGTTACCCATTTGTCCTGCCATGCGAGTTCCTTTGAACACCTTTGCAGGGTACGAACAGGCTCCGATTGAACCCGGCGCACGCAGACGGTTGTGCTGACCGTGGGTGGACTGCCCCACCCCGCCAAAACCGTGGCGTTTTACAACTCCCTGAAATCCTTTACCTTTCGAAGTACCAACTACATCTACGAAATCGACGTCGTTGAACAAGTCCACCTTGATTTCCGATCCCGGTTCGTAATTTTCTTCGAATCCTTTGAACTCAGCCAAGTGTCTCTTAGGCGTTACTCCTGCTTTCGCAAAATGTCCCATTTGCGGCTTGGTGGTATGTTTCTCTTTCTTGTCCATGAAACCAAGCTGGATGGAATTATAACCGTCTCTATCAACGGTTTTTACCTGAGTAACCACGCAAGGACCTGCTTCAATAACAGTGCATGGAATGTTTTTTCCCTCGGCACTGAAAACGGATGTCATTCCGATTTTTTTCCCAATTAATCCCGGCATTTCTGAATTTGTTTTAAACAACCTATACCTCAACTCTTTAACGAGGCTTGGCAGCGGGTTGTGAATGAATATAATTTATTTTCGTTTAATGAATTATCCAAAATCCTTTTTTCAAATGAAGTTCGGATTTTTCGTCATACTTTGATTTCTACTTCCACGCCACTTGGCAATTCGAGCTTCATAAGCGCATCAACGGTTTTCGCAGTCGAGCTGTAAATGTCGATAAGACGCTTGAACGAAGAGAGTTCAAACTGCTCTCGCGACTTTTTGTTTACGAAAGTTGAGCGGTTCACGGTAAATATACGTTTGTGCGTTGGCAGGGGTATCGGTCCGCTAACCACTGCACCCGTAGCTTTTACAGTTTTCACGATTTTCTCGGCTGACTTATCAACCAAGCTATAATCGTATGATTTCAGTTTAATTCTGATTTTTTGGCTCATAAATGTATTTATTGTATAATTGTTACTTTATCAAATCTACACGTCCTTTCACTTCCGTCAGCACCTGACGGGCGATGGACGGCGAAAGTTCTTCGTAATGCGAGAAGGTCATAGTGGACGTTGCGCGTCCCGAAGTTATTGTACGCAAAGTCGTTACGTAACCGAACATTTCCGAAAGGGGCACTTTCGCCTTCACGATACGCGCACCGGAACGGTTCGATTCCATACCTTCCACCTGTCCGCGGCGTTTGTTCAAATCGGAAATCACGTCCCCCATACTTTCTTCCGGGGTTACAACTTCCACTTTCATAATCGGTTCCTGCAACACGGGACCCGCTTTTTCCGAAGCGCTTTTGAAAGCCTGGATAGCGCAAATCTCAAACGAAAGCTGATCGGAATCCACCGGGTGGTACGAACCGTCGATAACGGTTACTTTCAGCTTATCCAAAGCGTATCCGGCAAGCACGCCATTTTTCATAGCGCGTTGGAAACCCTTTTGGATAGGCGGTATGTATTCTTTCGGGATATTGCCGCCCTTCACTTCGTCCACGAATTGCAAATCGCCTTCGAAATCCTTGTCGGCGGGTTCAACGCGAACAATCATATCGGCAAATTTACCACGTCCACCCGTTTGTTTCTTATACACTTCGCGCAATTCAACCGGTTTGGTAATTGCCTCTTTGTAAGAAACTTGCGGACGTCCCTGATTACATTCCACCTTAAACTCGCGTTTCAAGCGATCGATGATGATTTCCAAGTGCAACTCGCCCATGCCGGAAATGATAGTCTGCCCCGAATCTTCGTCGGTTTTGACGGTAAACGTCGGATCTTCTTCGGCGAGTTTGCCAAGTCCGATGCCGAGTTTGTCCAAATCTTTCTGCGTTTTCGGCTCGACTGCGATACCGATGACGGGATCGGGGAAATCCATTGATTCGAGCACGATGGGGTGCTTTTCGTCACAAAGCGTGTCGCCCGTGCGAATATCTTTGAAGCCTACCCCTGCGCCAATGTCTCCGCAACCGATAAACTCTTTCGGATTCTGTTTGTTAGAGTGCATTTGGAAAAGGCGCGAAATGCGTTCTTTCTTGTCCGAGCGGCTGTTGTAAACGTAAGAACCGGCTTCCAACTCGCCCGAATATACGCGGAAGAAACACAACCGTCCCACGTAGGGATCGGTAGCGATTTTGAACGCCAAGGCGCACATCGGCTCGCTCGGATCGGGGTGGCGCACCACCACTTTTTCCGCATTGAGGGGATCGGTGCCTTCTATTGATTCCGTGTCGGAAGGGCTTGGCAGATAGGCGCAAACCGCATCGAGCAGGGGTTGAACCCCTTTGTTTTTGAACGAAGAACCACAAATCATCGGGTTGATCGCCATCGACAAAGTTCCTTTGCGGATTGCGCGATGGATTTCTTCTTCCGTGATTGTAGAGGGATCGTCGAAGAATTTTTCCATCACTTCGTCGTCGCACTCGGCAACGATTTCGAGCATTTTCTCACGCCACTCGTTCGCTTCATCAAGCATATCGGCGGGAATGTCGGTTACATCGTAATCCGCACCCATCGTTTCATCGTGCCAATAAAGAGCTTTCATTCTCACCAAGTCGATGATTCCTTTGAAATTCTCTTCCGCGCCAAGGGGAAGTTGAATCGGGCAAGGGGTTGCGCCCAGCATTTCCTTGATTTGGCGGACAACTTCCAAGAAGTTGGCGCCCGAACGATCCATCTTGTTCACATACCCGATACGGGGTACGCGGTATTTGTCGGCTTGGCGCCACACCGTTTCCGATTGCGGTTCCACGCCGCCAACGGCATCGAATGTGGCAACGGCACCATCGAGAACACGCAACGAGCGTTCTACCTCAACGGTAAAGTCCACGTGCCCCGGGGTGTCTATCAAGTTGATTTTATATGTTTTGTCATTGTATTTCCAACTCGTGGTGGTGGCAGCCGAGGTAATGGTAATACCACGTTCCTGTTCCTGCTCCATCCAGTCCATAGTAGCTGCCCCATCGTGAACCTCGCCTATTTTGTGGGTTAAGCCCGTATAATAGAGGATTCGTTCCGACGTGGTTGTCTTACCTGCGTCGATGTGAGCCATAATACCTATGTTACGAGTGAAAACTAATGCTTCTTTTGAACCTTTTGCCATCTCTGTTCTACCTTAATTAAAATCTGAAATGGGCGAAAGCGCGGTTCGCTTCTGCCATTCTGTGCATATCTTCTTTTCTTTTGAACGATCCGCCTTGGCTGTTGTAAGCGTCCACGATCTCGGCGGCGAGCTTATCAGCCATCGTCTTCCCCCCTCTCTTGCGAGAATAGAGGATCAGATTTTTCATTGAAATGGATTCTTTCCTATCGGGGCGGATTTCGGTGGGAACTTGGAATGTTGCGCCTCCCACGCGGCGCGATTTTACCTCAACTTGGGGTGTTATATTGTCCAAAGCGGCTTTCCAAATCTCAATAGCCGACTTTTCATCGTTGGGCAGTTTAGCCTTGACGGTTTCTAACGCAGAGTAAAAAATATCATACGAGATGCTTTTTTTTCCGTCGTACATCAGGTGGTTAACAAATTTTGTTACCCTTACATCACCAAAGACCGGATCGGGAAGTACCAGTCTTTTTTTAGGTTTTGCCTTTCTCATTTTTTTAAAATTTTGTGTTGCGTTTGGTTGCTTTTTTATTTCGTCTTCAACGATTCCTCCGAATCATTTACTCAACCTTAAAAGTAGCTTAATCCAAAAATTTCAACAGTTTTTACTAATTTAATAATTAAAAATTTTGAATCCGGTACGGATTATTTTTTCTTTGCTCCGGCGGCAGGTGCTGCACCCGCCTTTGGACGTTTCGCCCCGTATTTGGAACGACGTTGTGTACGACCATTTACCCCTGCGGTATCCAAAGTGCCACGCACAATGTGGTAACGAACACCCGGCAAGTCTTTCACGCGACCGCCACGCACCAACACGATAGAGTGTTCCTGTAAATTGTGTCCTTCGCCCGGAATGTAGGCGTTCACTTCTTTCGAGTTTGTCAAACGCACGCGAGCCACTTTACGCATAGCCGAATTCGGTTTCTTGGGCGTAGTGGTGTAAACCCTTACGCATACCCCGCGGCGTTGCGGACACGAATCCAATGCCGGCGATTTGCTTTTGTCGGTCAGTTCTGCTCGCCCTTTCCTTACTAATTGTTGAATTGTAGGCATCTTCTACTCTCTTTTAAACTTATTTTTTTCGTTATTTTTAAATTTTCGTTTCCTTAAACCACAAAGATAATCGGCGGATAATCAAATTATTACCCTTAAAACCCGTTCTCTTTGGGGCTAAAAGCGGCACAAAATTACAAATAATCAGCAAGCTATGCAAGCATTTTGGGAATAAATTTCAAAGAAAAAACCGGAAAGGCGATTGCTCGCTTTCCGGCTTGATGAAAAATTCGTCTTTTGGGATTACTAAGATGACGCAATATTATCAAAAAAACGATTAGTTTAGAGGCGTTGCACGTTGATGTTTTTTTCTGTGTTTGTTGTGTTTGCGCTTAAAAGAAAACCGCCATCTCTTTTTCTTCTCTTTACCGTAGCCATAGCCATAACCGTAGCCGCCATAGCCGTAGCCGTAGCCGTAACCATAACCGTAACCATAACCCATACCTCCTTTTGTGAGACCGTTGAGCAAAATGGACATATTTTTAAGGCGGTGCTCGCGGTACAGACGTTCCAATTCGGGAAGCTGACGGCGGTCTTGTTTTCCGGCACGGATCACAAAAATAGTCATATCCGTGATGCGGTCAACGATGGAGGCGTCGGCGACCATACCCATCGGTACGTTATCCACAATAATATAATCGTAACGCTTCTTCAAAATATCAATCAGCTCATCCAATCGCTTGCTGAGCAACAACTCCACGGGGTTGGGCGCCACCACCCCGATTGGGATGATATCCAAGTTTTCGAGGGGCAGATCTTTAATGATAACATCATCGACGGTAACGGATGGATCCGACAAATAATTGGTAACCCCCATACCTTTCCTCGTGCCGGTTTGCTCACTTAATGTGCCTTTTCTCAAATCGAGGTCGAGCAAAATCACTTTTTGCTGCAACGGAACAAGGCTCGCCGCAAGATTGACAGCCGTGAATGTCTTTCCCGCACCCACGTTAAACGATGAGAAAGTAATCACTTTTTGAGGTTCGCCCCCTGCCGCCATAAAACTGAGGTTGGTTCGCAATATTCGGAAAGATTCCGTTATTGCGTCGTGCCCATGAGCTTTTACCATAATGCCGTTTCCACTATCCTTTACTTTGGGGACAAAAGGAATTTCGGCAAGGAAAGGGGCGTGAACAATTAATTCTATTTCTTTCCGGCTATGCACCGCCGTGTCGAGGATAAGTATCAACAAAAGAATGCTTGCGGGAAGCATCAAGCCGATAGCAGCCCCCATAAACATCTTCTTGTATAAATTGGGATAAATCGGTGCGCTACTTCCTGCCGAAGGGTCAATAATCCGGGCATTGTCATCGGTCATCGCCCTGTTGAGACCATTTTCCTCCCGTTTATTGAGCATAAAGGTATATAAATCCTCCTTAACTTTCTGCAAGCGTTCCTCCGAAAGCATAATACGCTGTTTTTCAGGGATACCCATCGCTTTTTGCCGGACAATGCTTTCTTGCAGCATAGCATCTTTCTTTTTGATTTCGAGGGTATTCAACACATTCCCCACCGACCTGATGATGTTTTGACGCATGGCATTCAAAGACTGGTTCAATTCCTGCACCACGGGGTTTTTGTCGCTACTCCCTTCCAATAAACGATTTCGTCTCAGCAGCAAAGTATTGTATTCGGCTATCTGGCTCTCTGTGTTACCTTCGACAAAGCCCGTGTTGCCGGAAATCTGATCATTGGCTTTGGCAGGATCCATCAATTCATTCATCATGTAATTCGCCAAACGAATTTCCGTGTCAATATCTTTAATGGAAGATTGGTACTGGCGGCTATCCGTGGAGTACATTTCAGCCGCAGAACCCACTTCGAGTCCCTCGTTCTCGGTTCTCAACCGTTGAATATTCGACTCCACGCCCCCCAATTCAAATGTAATGCTATCCAGACGCTCTTTGATAAACGCTTCAGTCTGTATTCCCACACGTATTTTTTCTGCCACGGCATCCTCGTTGTAAACATCCACAAGGTTATTCAGCACATCCGTCGCACGAAGGGGCGAGCCATCCTGCATACTCGCAGAAATAAGCGAGGCATTTATCGACATTTGCTCCAAATCTAATCGGGAAAGAAAATAACCGGTCATAGCCTCACGGGAGTAACGGGTAATTTTTAAGCGTTTATCAAACCAATTTTTATCGTAATTATCGGAGGCGAATAAGGCTACATTTCCCACCGGGGTTTGAATGGTGTCGCCAATATTTGCCATTAATTTACTTTCTGCCTTAGTATCTCTATTGATAAACACCAATTCCACTTGTTTTTCATTTTTCGGTATGGCTAAAAACGAAAAACTATCTTCATCTCCGCAGCCGGGGAAACGGAAGCGAAAAGGGCAATTTGTATA
>JAISYO010000010.1 GCA_031269865.1 Dysgonamonadaceae bacterium
GAATAAGCGCATGATCGCCATCGAGCAAACGCGCCCAGAAGTTGATTTTCCATGCTTTAGACCAACCAGTCCCTCCGTCGCCTCTTATTTCGAGCGTTTTTCGACATGCGGCGGCAAGGTCGGGCGTCAGGTCGGGCGTAATTTCGTCATAAGGGTGTAAACCATACAGATGCGAGACATGCCTGTGCCGCTGTTCGGAGTCTTCCCAGTCGTCGAGCCATTCGTTGAGGTCGCCGTTACTGCCGATTTGGTTTGGAGCGAGTTTTTTAACTCTTTCACTGATTTTAGCGGCAAAATCCTTATCAATGCCCAATATTTCGGACGCTTTTATGTTTGCATACATCAATTGCCTGCATATCTGCATGTCCATAGTCGGTCCCATGCATGTACTTCCCACAAAACCGTCGTCGGTGATGTAAGCATGTTCGGGCGAATTTGAGGGAGCTGTAACTAACCATCCGTGTTCCTCTTCGATAAGTATGGAATTGAGAAACTCCACAGTGCCTTTAATCACAGGATAATACTGACGAAGAAATGCTGTATCCCGCGTAAAACGGAAATGTTCCCAGAGATGAGATGCTATCCATGCGCCGCCTGTAAGTGTTGACCCCCAACCTGCATGTTCTCCCGGCGAAGTGAAAAGCCATGGATTGCTGATTACATGCGCCACCCATCCGGGAGCGTTGTAATATGCCTTTGCTGTTTTTCGCCCGTTGTCCTGCAATGCTGCGGTGAAATGGTGCAACGGCTCGGCAAGGTCGGCAAGATTGGTCATTTCGGCGAGCCAGTAATTCATCTGGACGTTTATATCCAAGTGAT
The DNA here is from genome assembly GCA_031269865.1 of Dysgonamonadaceae bacterium. Taxonomy (GTDB): domain Bacteria; phylum Bacteroidota; class Bacteroidia; order Bacteroidales; family Dysgonomonadaceae; genus JAISUH01. Next base: position 820 of record JAISYO010000010.1, read on the forward strand.
AATCACCGTTCCACGGCGTTTGATATTCCTGCGCCCACAAACCCTGCAAATTTGCGGGAAGTAATCCCGGACGCGATGAACAGATAAGCAGATATCGTCCGAAATTGAAGTAAAGTATCGGCAGTTCAGGGTCTTTTTCGCCTTTGGCATATTTGATTAATCTTTCGTTTGTGGTAATTTTGTCGACTTTACTTTCGAGCAGCGAACGCCAGCGGCAACGATTGAAATATTCACCATACCGTTTTGTATGGGTTTTGACATCTTTGTCGAAAGATAAACTGTTGGGTTTATTGATTTTCAATAATTCCTCCAGCGGCTCGATATTTTTCAGTCCTTTGTATCCGTAGTCGAAATTTGTCAGAGCATAAACAACGATTTCCACTTCGTAAGCATTGCTCACTTTCAGTTTTGAGTTTTCGTCGGCAAGATCGCCGCCTTTCAGTACGATATCCGCCAAAGCGGCGAATTTCATTCCTTTTTTATTCCCGTATGGTAATTGACCTTCAAGAATAAGACGATTATCTTTAAGATATGATTTTGAATTTTCTTTGCGATTGAGCGAGGCTTTGAAACTGATAGATTTCGGTTTTGATGATTTTATATTGATGAGTACCCTGTCTTTGTCGAAATCGGTTATGACTTTCATCTGATATTCAATATCATTTCTGTTCCACGACACGTATGCAACGGCGTCTTCGATGTCCAGAGTACGTTCGTAGTTTTTAAACTCGCTTTTATTGTCCCAATCAATATTCAGTTCCGAAAATATCTGATAACAACCGTATTCTCCGATGTTTGCACCTCCTGCACTTGAGCCCGGACCTTTGCACACAAAAGTCTGCTGTAAAAGCGCCTGCGCTTCTTTGTTCTTTTTCGCAAGCAACAGATCCTGAATCTCTTTCAGGTATTTATTGGCATCTTCTCTGTTGGCGTCCTGATATCCTCCCGACCAAAGAGATATTTCGTTCAACACAATTGTTTCGACCTCAGGATTTCCAAACACCATGGCTCCCAAACGTCCATTTCCCAATGGCAACGATTCGGTATAAGTTGTCGCAGGCGAATCAAAACGCAGACTTATTCGTTTGTAATTTCTTTCCTTTGTGCGCTACATGAATATATTGCGCTAATAATCAGTATAAATATAACCTTTTTCATAATACATTTTTTCATTTAATCCGGTGCAAATTTAGTAGATATTTTTCATTCGTGCAAGAAATTTATTTAGTTAAACTGCCGATTTTATTTTGTACGAGTATTAACGATTCTCAACAACTGGTCGGCATATTCGCGAGAATTATACAATCGCGGTATTTTGTTTTGACCTCCCAGTTTGCCTTTGGATCCCATCCATTTAATGAATGTACCTTTAGCTAATATTGTAAGTTTCAGACGTGACAGTGTTATGTTGTGATATCTTTTTGCTTCGTAGTCCGAATTGACTTCGCATAAGGCGTTGTCCAGAATGTTCATAAACTGCTCGATATTTTGCGGTAAAGTGTCAAATTCGATCAACCATTCATGAGCGCCGTTTGATGTTTCGCTCATAAAAATCGGGGCTACAGTGTATTCCGACACTATTGCGTTTGTTTCGACACAGGCTTTTTTCAGCGCATCTTCGGCGTTTTCGATAATGAGTTCTTCACCGAACACGTTGATATAATGAGCCGTTCGTCCTGTTATCCTGATTTTGTGCGGATACAGCGATGTGAATTTCACTGTGTCGCCAATCAGATAACGCCACAGCCCGGCATTGGTCGATATTATCATTACGTAATTTACGCCTGTTTCTACTTCCGAAATGCTGTATGTCTTAGGCAAAGATTTTCCCAGTTCGGACATTGGCATAAATTCGAAAAAGATATTGTTGTTAGCCAGCAGCAACATCGAATCGTCTGTTGGCGAATCCTGAAAAGCAAAAAATCCTTCGGAAGCGTTGTAAGTCTCCATGTAATTCATTTTGTCCGAAGGTATAATCCTCTTAAACTGTTCTACGTATGGACCAAAGGCAACTCCTCCGTGAAAAAATACTTCCAGATTGGGCCACAGCTCCCTCAAATGTTTTTTCCCCGTATATTCCAGAATCCTGTTCATTAAAACTAAATTCCACGATGGTACGCCGGCAAAACTTGTAACATTCCTGTTGCTTGAATATCTTGCAATAGCATTTGTTTTTTCGTCAAAATCGGGCAATAAAGCCGTTTCTTTCGATGGCGTTCTTGCCAGTTCGGCATACCAGGGAGAGTTGTGAATCATTATTGCCGACAAATCGCCGGTTTTGACCTTGCTGCTATATTCATCTATCTTGCGACTGCCGCCCAGCGTCAGCGATTTCCCAAGCAGTAATTTCGAACGGGGATTGTTGATAAGATATTGAAGCATAACATCTTTACCTCCGGAAAAATGACAGTTGTGCAGACATTCGCTACTGACGGGAATAAATTTACTTTTGCCGGCAGTGGTTCCCGACGATTTTGCAAACCACTTGACGGGCGTATTCCACAAAATATTATTTTCACCGCTACGCATCCGCTTAATATACGGCTGAAGTACAGAATAATCGGATATGGGAACCTTGTTTCTGAAATCTTCGATATTCCGTATTGTTCCAAAGTTGTAGTTTTTGCCGTATTCCGTATTTACGCCCGCTTTGATTAAAGCCTTAAATACGATTTCCTGCGCCCGATCGGGGCTTATTTTCAATCGCTCGATCTCTTTGATCCTGCTTTTGAATATTCCAAGTATAATATTATTTATTAACATCCAATCGTAAAATATTTTTTACAAAAGTAATAACATATTATAAATGTACAAATCGTTTTTGTCAAATTGTTGATTGTAAGGATGAAAAATTTTTATTTTGATTTGAATCTTGGCAGAATTTTGAAGTATTAAATTGAAATCTTTGTCGTAATTATGCGAGGGTTTTGTTTTCACAAACATTCGTGGCAAACATTGATTTATTAACTTATTTGTAACACGTTTTTTTTCGGTTTGTAATATTGCTGCTTTACTTTTGCGGAAAATATTAGTGATACAGTTATGTCAGGAATAACACAGATTATCAAATACGAAGGCGACAACGACACTTTCATCTGGAAGCATCCTGTGGAAGATTTCAACACGTGGACACAGTTGATTGTACACGAATCGCAGGAAGCTATCTTTTTCCTCAACGGACAGGCGCTGGATCTGTTCGGCCCGGGACGACACACGCTCGACACGCAGCATATCCCGCTCGTCAGTGAGATACTGAACAAGCCCGCCGGCGACAACACCCCGTTTCATTGCGAGGTCTATTTCATCAACAGGACGGAGCAACTGGCTATCCGCTGGGGCACCGACAGCAGGATCCAGTACATGGAACCCGTCTATCACTTCCCGCTGCAAATCGTCCAATTTGCTATCAATTTTGAGTAGGGGGGCTTACTTTTTCAAAAACAAATCCGAAATGCCGTTTTATCGGCATCTCGGACAGGAGCTTTGTGCGATTTTTAAGTTTAGCGGACAGCAATAATAACGATATTATTTTTGTCGCAAACATAGTGAATTAACTTCAATTAACAACAAAAAAGATTGTTAAATCGGGAAAAAATGCAACAAAAAAAATCGCGTTCCGCATCAAAATATCAAAAACATTTCGCATCTTTGCCGAAGTTGGCGATTGGCTGACGACAAAAACAAAATTCTCGCAATGCCCCCCTACCTCAAAAAACGAATCGACAGTTTCCGTTACGCCTTCCAAGGCATCGCGACGCTTCTCAGGGAAGAACCCAACGCAGTTGTCCATCTGCTGATCAGCGTTATCGCCCTTGCGTTGGGCTTCCTGCTGAAAATTTCCGCGGGGGAATGGCTTGCCGTCGTCCTTTGCATCGGGTTGGTGCTGTCGATGGAAGCAATGAACACCGCCATCGAAAATTTGGCGGATTTCGCCTCGAAAGAGAAGCACCCCCTCATCAAGAAAGCGAAAGACTTGGCGGCTGCCGCCGTATTTACCTGCGCCGCGGCATCGCTCGTCGTCGGGATTATTATTTTTCTGCCGAAACTGATCGCCCTGCTTTAAGCTATGCCCGACTATCCGTTTTACATAGCCGAAATCGAAACGATAAGCCAAACGGGGCAATCGCCACGCGATAAACTATTCTTGTTAAAACAGTTGCTTGAACGCATTTGCAAAGAATTGACACGCTACGAAGCCTTGCAGTTCCCCAACTTGTTTTCGCGCATCGTTTTCGTGGCGCAGAAATTTGGCTTGTCCAAACAAAGCGAATGGCAACTGCAAAACCTGCGTGTCAAATCGCGGGAATTGCGCAAAAAACCCAAGAAATATTTCGGCGAAAGTGAATACGCGAAATCACAAAAAGCAGTTGAGGCATTGTGCAGGGCGGCTTCGGGCGAACGCCCCGAAACAGAAGAGAACCTCGTTGCCGAAGCCGTCGCGCTGCCCGAAGCAAACAAACTGCGCGTGCAAATCAAGGCGATCGACAGCGACAACCGCCTTTTGCATTGCATTGCCGAAAACCCTGCCGGGCTTGAAATCGCTGTCAAATACGGCGTTTCGCCCGAAAACAAGGAATTTGACACGTCCGCCCAACGCTTTTGGGTGGGTGCGCAACTCAACCTGATTGATTGCATGGCGGACAAAAACGGCTTCCTCGTCCCGCGTTTCCTCGTCCTCGAACCCGATTACCTGATCGACGCTTCGGCTATCGCCGAATGTTTTCAGGACTACGCCGTTTCGCCCCTGCATTATTTCCGCAACAAGTTCGAGGAAAAGGAAAACCGCAGCTACATTCTCTTGGGAAACCTCGCCAATTTCTTCCTCGACGAACTCATTTTCGCCGAAAACCCCGATGAAGTGTCGTTTGAAGACGCCTTTTTGCGTTCCTTCAAACAATCGCCCTTCGAATACACAAGTTGCGCCGACATTCGCAGCGAACACGATTTCCGCGATTTTATGGGAAAGGCACGGTTGCAGTTCGAAAATATCCGCCGCGTGATAAAAAAAGATTTCCCGAAACAGAATATCGACGTGCACCAATGCACCTTGGAACCCTCGTTTTTCAGCGAAAAATTCGGCTTCCAAGGACGATTGGACTTGCTGCAAACGACAGCAGACAAATCGGGCTTCAACATTGTTGAGCTGAAATCGGGGCGGCTACCCTACCCCGCCTACGACAAGGGGAAAATCGCCCTCAACCACGAAGTGCAAACCGCCGTTTACCGCCTGATGATCGAGAGCGTTTCGGGCAAAGCCTCGCGCAATATCCACGCGGCAATCCTCTATTCTTCGGGCGAAAATGCAGGCGAAAACCTGCGCTTCGCCGCCGTTTACCACGAGTTGGAAAAAAAAATCGTGAACCTGCGCAACCTGGTTGTCGCCAACGAATACGCACTGACTTACGGCGGCAACCAACTGGTGGAAAACTTCCTGCAATCCTTGTCGGAAACCGACTTGTCGGCAAGACTGCCCGATTTTTTCCGCCAACGGATAGAAGCCTTCGATGCCGTCCTAAAACAATGCAGCCCCTTGGAACGCAGTTATTTTTTCAGGCATATCCGCTTCATTTCGAGAGAATTGTACCTGCAAAAAATCGGCGACACGGCATACGAATCGCCCACCGGCGTGGCATCGCTTTGGAACAGCGATTTTTCGGAACGCGCCGAGGCTTTGGAACTGCTCTTCGATTTGACGATTGAAGAAATTATCGATTCCGACAACCGTATGACATTGGTTTTCAAGCGCAATCGGACGGAAAACGACATTGTGAACTTTCGTGAGGGGGAAATCTGCATCGTGTATCCGCGCCAATCGGAAAACGACACGGTGCTGAACACGCAGATTTTGAAGGGGAACATTGCCAAAATCGATGCGGAAAGAGTGGAAGTCCATTTCCGCTACCGCCAAAAAAACAAGGCGTTTTTTAGCGAAAACCGCCTTTGGGCTATCGAACACGATACCTTGGACAGCTCTTACAACAACCTATACAAGAGCCTCTTTGCCTTCTTGAAATCGCCCCGCGAAAAGCGCAATCTGCTCTTGGGGCTTCGCCCCCCCGAATCGGGAAGCACCGTGAGGAAAGCCCCCAATCCGCAGGAAGAAATCATACAAAAGGCGTTGTCTGCCAAGGATTATTTCCTGATCGTCGGACCGCCAGGAACGGGCAAAACGTCCATCTTCGCACGGCGTTTGATCGAAGAATACCACGCCAAGCCCGAAAACAACATTATGGTGTTGGCATACACCAACCGCGCCGTGGACGAGCTTTGCGAAGCGATAAACGCCGCATTCGGCTGTTCGGACGGTAGTTGCGAACAATTTATCAGGGTTGGCACCGAACTTTCCTGCGCCGTGCCTTTCCGCCATCGCTTGTTGCAACGGATTTCGGAACAGTCACCCAACCGCGAAGCCCTGCGCCGCGAAATCGACAAGACACGCATTGTCATCGCTACCCTCGCCTCGATAAACGGGCGGAAAGAACTCTTTGACTTGAAGCATTTTAACATTGCCGTCATCGACGAGGCATCGCAGATATTGGAATCGCAAATCATCGGGCTTCTTCCGAAATTCGACAGCTTTGTGATGATTGGCGATCACAACCAACTGTCCACCATCGTGTTGCAAAAACCTTCGCTTTCGCGCATATCCGAAGAGGAATTGCTGTCGGCGGGCTTCGGCGACTGCGGCGATTCGCTGTTTGAACGCTTGCTGCAAACCTGCACGAAAAACGCTTGGACACAGGCTTTTGCGCAACTGACACGGCAAGGGCGAATGCACGAAGAAATCGCCGCCTTCCCCTCGAAACATTTTTACGGCGGAAACTTGTTTGCGGCAAACGATTGGCAACACGCCCCTATCCAACTGCCCCTGCCCGACAGCGATGAAAACCCCCTTCATCGGCTTGTCGCCCAAAACCGTATGCTGTTCTTTTCGACAGAAAAACAGCCATTTACGTCCCATTCCGACAAAATAAACGATGCCGAGGCAGACCTTATCGTTTCGCTCACGAAGGCGGTTATCGGCATTTACCAATCCGCCGGGGAAGCCTTCGACACGGGCAGAATCGGCATCATCGCGCCCTACCGCAACCAGATCGCCTGTATCCGCCACGCCCTTTCGAAAGCGGAAGTCCCCGGCGCCGAACATATTTTGGTGGACACCGTGGAACGTTTCCAAGGCAGTCAGCGCGACATTATCCTCATTTCGTTTTGTGTGAACAAAGCCTACCAACTCGATTTCCTCTGCAACCTCAACGCCGACGGCACGGTCGATCGCAAACTCAACGTTGCCCTTACCCGCGCACGTCAGCAACTCTTTATGACGGGCAACGCGCAGGTGTTGCGCAAGCACCCGGTTTACGCCGAACTGCTCAATTTTTTAGAAAAAAATAAGGTTTATAACTTAGTGATAGATAGATAGATAGATAGATAGATATAGCAGTATCCGCAAATCCTCCCCCTGCCTTTATTTATGCCTTCCTATCAGCACTTCCTCAATATCCTGCAATTTCAAGTTTTTCGTTTTCAGCAGGATAAGGAAATGGTAGAGCAAATCGGCGGCTTCGTTTTTGAACAAGTCAATGTTGTCGTCTTTGGCTTCGATAACCAACTCCACGGCTTCTTCCCCCACTTTCTGCGCCACCTTGTTTACGCCACGGGCGAAAAGTTTGCTCGTGTACGATCCGTCGGGATTGTCCGCGAGGCGTTGTTCGATCACGCTTTCCAACTCGTAGAGGAAGCCCTTCTTGTCTTTCTCGCCGAAGCAGGAAACCGAACCGGTGTGGCAGGTGGGACCTTGCGGAAACGCCTTCACAAGCAGGGTGTCGCTGTCGCAATCGAGGCGGATTTCGTCCACGATAAGAAAATTGCCCGACACTTCGCCTTTCGTCCACAAACGGTTTTTGCTGCGGCTGAAAAACGTTACCTTGCCTTCGGCGACAGTCTTGTCGAAAGCCTCTTTGTTCATATAGCCCAACATTAGCACTTGCAGGCTTCGCGTGTCCTGCACGATAGCGGGAACCAATCCCCCTGACTTTTCGAAATCGATATTCATCTGATGGATATGTTTTTAGTTTTTAAATATGCTTTTAATTGGGGGATTGGAATTTCCCCGAAATGAAAGATGCTTGCCGCCAATGCCGCGCTCGCCTTCGTGCGAAGGAACACCTCGGCGAAATGCCCTTCCGTCCCCGCCCCGCCCGAAGCGATAACCGGTATGTTCACGCTATCGGCGACAGACGCGGTAATGTCGAGCGCGAAGCCGTTTTTGGTGCCGTCGTTGTTCATCGACGTGAGCAGGATTTCGCCCGCGCCCAACCCCTCGCCCTCTTTTGCCCAATCGACGGTGCGAAGTGTCGTCGGCGTTCTTCCGCCGTGCACATAGACTATCCATTCGCCGTTTTCAAACTTCGTGTCGATAGCCAACACCACGCATTGGTTGCCAAATTCGTTGGCGATGCGGGTAATCAACTGCGGGTTTTTCACTGCCGAAGAATTGACGCTCACTTTGTCCGCCCCGGCACGAATAATGGCTTGGGCATCTTCGAGGGTGTCAATGCCGCCACCCACGGTAAAGGGTATGTTGATTTCTTTCGCGATGCGTTTTACCAATTCTGTCAGCGTTTTCCGCTTTTCCACGGTGGCGGTAATGTCGAGGAACACCAATTCGTCCGCGCCTTCGCGCACGTAGCGTTTCGCCAGTTCCACGGCGTCGCCGGCATCGCGAATGTCCACAAAATTAACGCCTTTCACGGTGCGTCCGTTTTTTATGTCGAGGCAGGGTATGATTCTTTTTTTCAGCATAGCTCTCTTATTGCAACTTTTTTTTCAATTCTTCCAAGGCGATTCGCCCTTCGTAGATGGCTTTGCCGACGATCGCCCCCTCGCAACCGATTTGTTGCAGGGCGGTTAAATCGTCCATCGAGGAAACGCCGCCGCTCGCGATCAGCTTCACGCCGATTTTCCCGATGATTTCGGCATAGAGTTCGTTTGACGTGCCTTGCAACATACCGTCTTTTTGAATGTCAGTGCAAATCACATACGAAATGCCTTTCCGCGCATAATCGGCGATGAAATCCGCCACGTCCAGTTCCGACTGCCGTATCCAGCCCTGCGTGGCGATTTTACGGTTGTTGGCGTCGGCACCGAGAATGATTTTTTCCGCGCCGTAGGTTGAAAGCCAGCGCAAAAAGACATCGGGTTGCCGGGCGGCGACACTGCCCCCTGTAATCTGCGCCGCGCCGTTCTCGAAGGCGATGCGCACATCGTCGTCGGATTTGATGCCGCCGCCGAAATCAACCGTCAACGACGTTTTCGTGGCGATTTCGCGCAACACGCCGTAGTTCACAATGTGTTGCGAACGTGCGCCATCCAAATCCACCAGATGCAGGTATTTCAAACCGCAATCTTCAAATTCTTTGGCAACGTCCAAGGGCGAGTCGCGATAGATTTTCCGCGTGGCGTAATCGCCTTTGGAAAGGCGCACGCATTTTCCGCCGAGTACGTCTATGGCAGGGATTATTCTCATTTACAAACTCAAAAAATTCTTCAAAATCCGTTCCCCCACGCCCGCCGATTTTTCGGGGTGGAATTGCGTGGCGTAAAAATTATCTTTCCGCATCGCCGCGGCAAACGGAAGGATATAGTCGCATTTCGCGATGGTTTGCGCAGAAATTTCGGTGTAATAACTATGCACGAAATACACCGTGTCGTCATTCCCAAAACCATCGAAAAGCGGTGTGCGCGTTTCCGATAGGTTGTTCCAGCCCATATGCGGAACAATGTCTTTGGGCGGAAAGCGTTTCACGTCGGCATCGAAAATCCCAAGGCAGTCCACGTTG
>JAISYO010000029.1 GCA_031269865.1 Dysgonamonadaceae bacterium
CGTTTTCGGGGAAGGTAAACTTCAACACGCCCCCGTGAGGCGAGGCTGTCGCTTCCGTTTTTATCTGATAATCAGATAGAAAGGCACTATAATAACCTGCGCGAGCCGTTTCCGTTGCCTTATCGTAATGCGAGCGGTAGCCTTCGGCGGTGTTATCCGCCTTACCTGCAACGGTTTTCAGTGAGCCGACAGTGGGCATAACGAGCAAATTCCCCAAATCGCCGTACCACCCGATACCGCTCATCTGAGTGAAGGCAAATCCCTCAATAGTAGTGTGTTCGTAACTATAACCCGGACCGTTGTCGCCACCCGTAATGGTATTTGGGCTAACCTGCGTCATTCCAAACGGCGTAGCCGCGCCGGGGAAAGTCTTGCCCAAACCGTGGTGCGCGTGCGCCGCCGCCGTGTTCGTGCTCGCCCCGATAAACGGATTCACGTAGTCCGACAGTCGCGACTGCGCTTTTCCGACAGCGATACAAGCACTTAATCCAAGTATTATTGTTGTTGTTTTCATTTTTCTCAAATAAGATTTTTACGACATTGTGTTTTTTTAATGCAGACAACGCGGATTATTTTTTTCCATTTCTATCAATCTTGCGTTGGAAAAAATCTCGTTCGTTGCGGGTTTGCGGTATTTTGTTTCCACTTTTCGCACGACAGGCGCTATGTTTTTCTGTTCCGAAAATTCATTTAGCAAAAAGCAACCGCTTGCTGCCTCTGCCAACGCAAATTGTGCGCTCGCGTGAACGGTTTGCAAATGATTTCCATATTTTGCACTTTTTCCCAACATTAACAGATAGTTGGTTTTAGTGAAAAATTTAATTCCAACCCATTCATTAAAAGAAAGTTTCGTTATTTCCATACGGATTTTATTTTCAATATAATCATTCCAAATCACAATTCAGGCGGCTTTTCCAAAGCGCGTATGCCTTTTCCAATTCCGCGTTCTTTTCGGGCAGAATGACGGCGATTTTTTCCAGCGTGGCAAACGCCTCGTTGTTGTCTTTGTAGATGCCCACGCCGATACCTGCGCCTTTTGCCGCGCCCGCCGCGCCATCGGTGTCGTAGAGTTCGATGCTTGCGCCGCTAATGTCGGCAAGGGTTTGGCGGAAAAGGGGCGAGAGGAACATATTGGCGTTTCCTGCACGTATCACGCTGATATTCATACCCATTTCCTGCATAATTTCCATTCCGTAACGGAGCGAAAACACAATGCCTTCCTGCGCCGCACGCACAATGTCCGCCTTTGTGTGAATATTGAAATTGATGCCGTGAATGGAACAGCCCGTATCGCGATTTTCCAAAATCCGTTCCGCGCCGTTACCGAAAGGAATGATGACCAGCCCTTTACTGCCTACTGGCGACTGCGCGGCGAGTTCGTTCATTTCGGGGTAGGAAATGCCTTCCGGCGCAATGTTGCGTTTAATCCACGAGTTTAATATCCCCGTGCCGTTAATGCAGAGCAAAACACCAAGCCGCGTGTTCCCCTCTTGGCTCTTGGCTCTTGGCTCTTGGCTCTGATTGTGATTCACGTGCGCAAAAGTATTTACTCGCGACAATTTATCGTAATTCACTTTGTCCAGCACCCCATACACCACGCCCGAAGTGCCTGCGGTGGCGGCAATTTCCCCAGCGTTGAACACGTTGAGCGACAGCGCATTGTTGGGTTGATCCCCGGCGCGGTAGCCTATCGGCGTTCCGGCAAGCAAGCCGAGTTCTTCGGCGGCTTCGGGCGACACCCTACCCTGAATGCCGAAAGTTGGCGCCAAATCGGGAAGTATCGACTTGTCGAAGCCGAAATAGTTCATCACGTCGTCCGAAACCTTGTTTTCTTTGAAATCCCAAAAAATCCCTTCCGACAAACCTTCCACGGTGGCACTGATCGCCCCTGTCAGTTTCATCGCGATATAATCGCCCGGAAGCATAATTTTGTGGATTTGCGCGTATAGCCGCGGCTCGTTTTCTTTTACCCACGCCAATTTCGAGGCGGTAAAGTTCCCCGGCGAATTGAGCAGGTGGGACAAAGCCCTCTCTTTCCCTATCGCCGCAAATGCTTTTTCCCCGTAAGGAACGGCGCGGCTGTCGCACCAGATGATGGACGGGCGCAAGGGTTTCAGCGATTTGTCCACCGCCACCAAGCCGTGCATCTGCCACGAAATGCCGATGGAAGCGACGTCAGAGGGCTTAGCCCCCGCTTTTTTCATAACCGAAGCGTGGGCTTCTTTCAAATTATCCCACCACATTTCGGGTGCTTGTTCCGCCCAGCCGGGGTGTACGGCGAGCATCGGCATTTCCGTTTTCGGATAAAAATCGGACGCCGCTATTTTTCCGGTGGAAATATCCACAAGGCAAGCCTTTACGGAAGAACTACCAATGTCATAACCCAACAGATACATCTTCTTTGTTTTTTCGTGTTTTATTGCGTGTTGATTTTGCTTTTTTCTTGTCGAAACGATAGAGTTTCGGCGCACGGTAAGGCACGTTTTTCTGCACTTCGTCCAATTGTTCCAGCCCTTCTATCTGCAACATTTTCTTTTGGAAATTCCGCACGTCCGATTTCGTCCCCAGCACAATGTCGTAGAGGTTTCGCAGTTGCGTCATCGTGAATTTCCGAGGCAGCAACTCAAACAAAACCTGAGGTTCCAGCATCACTTGACGGCGAATGTGGGACAAAGCTTCCCCCGCAATCAGGTTGTGATCGAAAGCCAATTCCATAGACGGCAGTATTTTCACGTCGTACCATCGGGCGGTGGTGTTTTCCGATTCGAAGCTGATTTTACGGCTGATTTTTATCAACGCCACATAGCCGACGGTTACAATCCTGCCGACCCGCATTTTCATCGTCCTTTCGAGCCAGTTTTTATCGCGTGGGTTGCTCGTCCTTTCGGGATCCCCAAAACTGCGGAACTGACTCAAATAGATATTTTTCAAGCCCGTCAATTCGTTCAGTATGCGCACGGCGGCAGTGTCTAAATCCTCATCTTCATAGATGATGCTTCCCGGCAGCTTTTTATCGCTGAACAAATCTTCGTTGTCGCCACCGATATTCCGCTCGATGAGCAAGACTTTCAGCTGCTTCCCATCGAAGCCGAACACCGAACAGTCCACCGAAATGTGGGGGTTGTATTTTAACAGTCGCTTCGCCATAAATTCCCTGATGAGCTTGCAAATTTACGCATTTACCCGCAATAAAATAATCTTATTTTTTATGTTTTACGACATATAAATCAAAGATTTTAACTTTGTATTTTTTACGTTATTGAAATTTATATGTTTGTACTTTTTACAGTATTGTGGATTGCACCTTCGCCCGATTGTGCATAAGCAACATTTTACTCCGTAGGAGTATTCCGTGAATAACCCCCGATGCAATCGGGGGTAAGCAAGTCGTCATTGCGAGCTTAACCCGCAACCTCCTAAATAATAGGGGGGGGGGATGCTGAAACAAGTTCAGCATGGCGGTGTGTTCAACTCCTACGGAGTTGGGGGGGAGGGCATTTCCTGCCCCGCACTGCGCCTGCGGCTTGTACGGGGTTATTTACAGGATAGCCCTATCGGGCTAAAAACACAAATGCACAACAAGTGGTTATAAAGAGGGTTTGGATGTTTGGGCGTTTGAAACAATGTGCCAATGTGCTAATAAAGGTTTTCCGTCATTCCGCGCCTGACGCGGAATCCCCTTGTCTTTTCAATTTCAAATTAAAATTACGATTTTGTATATCCCCTGCGGGGAAAGGCGCGTGGGCGACCTTACTTTTCTATTGATATGCAACGCCTACGGTGTAAATAATGGTTCGTCTTTATTCTTTTTGTCCTTTCTTTTTTACATTCCGCAGGAATGTATCGCTCGGCAGGAAATGGCGTTCCTCACACCATAGGCAAGCCGTAGGTTTGCCACCTTTTTTGGACGCTTAAAAGAGCCGAAAAAAGAAGCTGAGAACAGTTTCTAAGGCATATAATAAACTAGTTCGTTAAAATTTAACCTGTTTCTAAAATTTTTCCGTAATTTTGCCCCCGCTTATCATTATGAAAATAATTATGAAACACCGGAACTTTTTGACAACCGTTTTCCTTTTCGCCCTTTTCATCGGGGTGTCTTGCACGCCGAACAAGAAGGCGCAGGCGGAAGCACCTGAAAATGAGGAACAGGGCTTTGAGGCGCAGAGCATCGTCCCCGATACTTTCGTCCTGCCCACCGTTCCCGCCGTCATCACGCAACCGAAGGCGCGTTACGAATACCTTTCGACGCATTTTTGGGATCGCTTCGACTTCACAAACCGGAACTTGATCGGCGACGATAATTTCTTGGAACAGGCATTGGTGGACTATCTCGCCGTACTGCGATCTATCCCGCCCCAAAAAGTGTCGCCATCAGTCGTTTACACGCTGAAAAAAGCGGAAGCGGACAGCGTTATGTACGCCCATTTCGCCAAGTTTTTCGAAAAATACCTGCACGATCCCAACTCGCCTGTCCGCAACGAGGATTTTTATATCGCCATTCTTCAAAACCTCGTCAAATCGCCCGTTTTGTCCGATGCCGACAAATCGAAGTACAATTTTCAATTGGAAATGGTTTTTAAAAACCGGGTGGGAAAAATAGCAACCGATTTTACTTTCACGACGGCTTCGGGGCACAAAGCCACCCTCCATTCCTTGGCGAGCGAATACCTGCTGATGATTTTTTTCGATCCGGACTGCCCCTCGTGCAAGGAGAACATAAAATACCTCAACGAGTCGCAAGCGATACAACACGCGCTGAGCCTGAACACCCCCGGACGCACCCTGCTTACCATCGTTACGGTTTACACCGAAGGGAACGTCGGAGAATGGAAAGCCAAGCTGAACAATCTGCCCGGCAATTGGATCAACGTTTACGATGCGGAAAGGGCTATCGTCAATAAAAAACTCTACGATATTCGGGCTATTCCCACCATCTATTTGCTCAACAAAGACAAAATAGTGCTTCAAAAAGACGTTACGGCTGAAATGGCAGAGTCTTTTATCGGACAGCTGCGATAATTATATATCACTGGCATACAAATATATATAATTCCACATTTGGATTCATTAACTTTTAACAGGCTCATTTTTGCCCGAAAGTTTTCTCATCTCAAAAAACCGCCGTACCTTTGCAAACCCAAGCTAAGAATTTGTTTCTTAGGGGGACGCTTTTAGCGAAAAGCGGATAGATAGGGGGTTTTGATACTGCGCGATGCACGTATAAAACCCAAGTAGTAACCCAAAAAAGTTTTTATGAAGTACGTAAACTTTTGCTTGGCTGCATTGTTTTTGCTCTCGCTGACGTTGGGGGCAAGCAAAACCGACAAGCCCTCGGTCGGATATTATCCGGGCGAGCAAATTCCGAACTTCGCGTTGAATGACGCTTTCGGCAAACGGCTTGATTTGGACAGCTACAAAGGCAAAAAAGTTGTCATCAACTTTTGGGCGGCTTACGACGCCCCTTCCAGAGCAACGAACGTGCTGTTGAACGACATGCTGAAATCGCATCGAGACCTTGTTTTTCTTTCGGTTTCGTTTGACGAAAACCGCACGGTATTTGAAAAAACAGTGCGTTGGGACAACATTGAACCCCATTCGCAATTTTGCGATGCAAACGGATCCAAGTCCAAGCTCTACAAAGAGTTTAAATTGAACAAAGGATTCAAGAGTTACCTAATCGACGAAAACGGCGTGATTGTGGCGATGAACGTGTCGCCCGAAAAGTTGGAATCGGTGTTATAAAGGTTGCTAAGAAGTCGTTTAAATTTTACAGCTTCTAAGTCTTACACAAAAGGCTGCGGATATGGTTCCGCAGCCTTTGTCGTTTTAAAACTTCCGCCCTTGCCTTGAAGGGGGCTGTCTCAAAAGCCCAAAAAGGGATGTCGTCATTGCGGGCTTGACCCGCAATCTCCTGATAACAAGGCAGTATTTTTCAAGAGATTCCGCAACAAAGCAAAAAAATTACACTTTGTCGTTGGACTTACACATCAAATACCTGAATCACGAAGCGATGCTCATCAATCACAAAGAAATGGCGTTGGCTATTGCCATTGACGAGCATTTGATTTGAGCTTGAATCGTTTTTTATCCTGCCAGCCTCAAAAAAGCTGAACGTCCCCCCGGAATATCTCGATGAGCAGGATGATCGAAGCGACAACCAAACCACACATTATCAGCCATTCCCAATTTTTGATGGCTTCCCTGCGTTCCATTTTCGCCCGAAAAAAGAAGACGGTTCCCAAGGCATAAAACAACAGGGAATAAAAGAGATACCTAAACCCCACGGCATAGATGGTGTAGGCGGAATAAACGGCGGCGAACAGCGCGATGCAGAGCTGCCCGATTTCGATTTTCGCCTTGCGCCCAACGGCAATTTTCAGGGCATAAACCGACGAGAGCAGATAGGGAATCAACACCAGCGTCGTCCCCAGCGTGATGAGTGCCACGTATGTATCATTTAGCGCAGGTAACAGAATGGATAAGAGGAATATCTGCGTGAAAATTTGGGTAAAGAACAGCGCGTTCATCGGCGTGCCGTTTTTGTTCTCTTTCGTCAGCAGACGCGGCATAACGCCGCTTTTCGCCGCCGAGTACATCGTTTCCACCGAGAGCAGAATCCACGAGATGCTCGCGCCCATCACGGAAACCATAATCCCCAATTTCACGATGACGGAACCAGCCATTCCGAGGGCTGTTTTTTCCAGCATCAACGCCAAGGGCGTATCGGACATCGCCAGCTCGGAAGCAGGGACAACCGCCATAGCGATGGACGTGATGGCGATATAGATAATCAAAACCGACACGATGGCTACGATTGTCGCCTTGCGCACGATCTGCAAATTTTTTGCCCGTGCAGACAGCACCGAAGCCGACTCGACACCCACAAAACACCAGAGAATGATTGCCATAGCGTTGCCGATTTGCAGAAACGGCGAAGCGGGTTTGCCCGATGAAGCCACCATGTGCGTCCAGTCGGGCGCGAAAAAAATATCGGGTTTGGCAACGAAAACACCTGCGGCAACCACCAAAATAATGGGCAGAAGTTTGGCAAGCGTTACCACGAAGTTGAGGGCGGCACCCTCGCGGATTCCGGCTTTCAGGATAAAGAAAATCGCCCAAATCAACCCCGAAGCAACCACAAAACAAGCTATCGGCGAAAGGGCGTATTTCCCCAGCAAATCGTTCAGCGTTTTGAAAAAGATGATGAGGTAGCCCACATTCCCCAGCCAGCCTATCGACCAATAGCCCCACGCGGCATTGAAACCCATATAATCGCCGAAACCATCTCTCGCATAGGCGAAAATGCCACTTTTGAGTTCCGGTTTTTTAACCGAGAGATACACAAAAACCAATGCCAGCGTCAATGCCCCGAAACCGCCGATTGCCCACGCCAACAGATTCGCCTGCGGGTTGGCGACTTGAATGAGATCTTTCGGGGAATTGAAAATGCCGGAACCGATCATCGAGCCTAAACCGATGAACACCAACAACCAAAAACCTAACTTTTTGTCTTTCCGCTGCATAAGCCGCATACGAGAATGAATGAATATGCAAAATTAGGAATTTTGAGAAATAATCTTGACGTATCCGCGCTTTTTTCTTAGAAATTGTTTTGATTTTTTTTTTGTGGTGTTTTTTAGAAGCTGTTTAAATTTTACAGCTTCTTCGTCATTTTGCCCCCATCCCCTACGGGACTTCCCCACAAGGGGGGAGGAATAGGAAGGCGGCTTTTTTGATTTGGGCTTTCGTTTCGCATCAAATAGCGGGTTATTTGAAAGAAAGGAAAGGGCAAAGACACGGAAAAGGGCAAAAAACAGCAAAAAAGAATAAACAATTATAGATATCATTCGTAAAATTCAAAACAGTTTCTTAATTTCGCGCTGAAATTTAAAACAAACAAAAAGCAAATGTACAATTGGTTTGAATGTAAAGTACGATACGAGAAGCTGCTCGAAAACGGAATGCAGAAAACGGTAACGGAACCCTATTTGGTTGATGCCCTATCGTTTACCGAAGCCGAGGCGCGTATCATCGAAGAGATTAAGCCCTTCATTTCGGGCGAGTTCACGGTTTCCGACATCAAGCGGGTAAAATATGCCGAGTCGTTTTTCAACGAGACGGGCGATCGCTACTACAAGGCGAAACTCTATTTCATCACGTTGGACGAAAAAAGCGGATCGGAAAAGAAAACGGCAGTAAATATGCTCGTTCAGGCTTCGGCGTTGAAAGAAGCCGTGGAAACCGTGGAAAAAGAAATGGGACGGGGAATGATTGACTATACGATCGCCGCCGTAACCGAAACAGCCCTGATGGACGTTTACCCCTATTCGGCAGAATCCGCGAAAAACAGCAAGCCTCAGGAATGACGAGCATCGAATCCCGCATACGCTCTTTGGGCGATGAGCTTCCGCCAAACGTCCGGTTGGTGGCGGTGTCGAAATTCCACCCGGCAAGCCGCATCCGCGAGGCATACGATACCGGGCAACGTGTTTTCGGCGAAAATCGCGTGCAGGAACTCGTAGAAAAACAGCCCCAACTGCCGCCCGATGCGGAATGGCATTTCATCGGCAGTTTGCAACGGAACAAAGTGAAACTCATCGTCCCCTTTATCGCTTGTATCCATAGCCTCGACAGCGAAAGGCTGATGCTTGAAATCGAAAGGCAAGCGGCTGAAATAAATCGCGTTGTCCCTTGTCTGTTGGAATTGCACGTGGCGCAGGAAGAAAGCAAATCGGGATTCCTGCCCGACGAATGTCGCAAATTCCTTGCGGAAGGACGTTGGCGCGATTGTCCGCACATACGCATTTCAGGAATTATGGGAATGGCGACTTTTACCGACGACGAAACGCAAATCCGCAAGGAATTTCGTTTGTTGAAGTCGCTTTTTGAGGAATTCAAAGCCGATTATTTTGCCGAAAGCCCCTCGTTCAAAGAAATATCAATGGGTATGTCGGACGATTACCCTATCGCCGTGGAAGAAGGCAGCACGATGCTGCGCATCGGCTCGTTGATTTTTGGGGCAAGGGGGCGCGGGATATTGAAAATGGAGGGGTAAAGGGTTAAGGGGAGAGTATGCTGTCCTTTTGTCTTTTTCCCCCGCAAATTGAACGTATTGGGGGCGGAAAGCGTTATATTGTTTTTCAAGGGAATAATCCTGCCCCGTGCTAGTGATAACACGTTCAGAGCTTTGGAATAATAACAAGATAAACAAAACGCAATATGAACATTCAGCAACTCGAATACATCATCGCGGTGGACAATTACCGCCATTTCTCGAAAGCGGCAGAGGCATCGTTCGTTACGCAGCCCACGTTGAGTATGATGATACAGAAGCTCGAAGACGAACTCGGCGTGAAAATCTTCGATCGCACGCAACTGCCGATACAAACCACCGAAATTGGACATCGCATCATCGATCAGGCACGTATCGCCGTGGCGCAGGTAAACCAAATCAAAGAGATTATCCAAGAGGAAAAGGGCATCGTCAAAGGCGTTTTCCGATTGGGCATCATTCCCACGGTTTCGCCCTACCTCATACCCGATTTGGTACACGTGCATTCCGAGGGCAACAACGACGTGAACATCGTCATCAGCGAACTGCCCACCCATCAGATATTGAGTGCTTTGAACAATGGATCGTTGGACGGGGGTATCCTCGCCACGCCGCTCAACGACACAAACGTGGTGGAACGCCCCCTCTATTACGAACGCTTTTTCGCCTACGTTTCGCCGCAGGAAAAAACCTTGTTCGCCAAAACTTCGCTTGACGAAAACGATTTGAATGCCGCCAAACTTTGGCTGTTGGACGAAGTGCACTGCTTCCGCACCCAAATTTTGCACTTGTGCAACTTGAAGAAGAAACGCAAAAGCTCGTCGATTTTCTCTTACGAGGGGGGCACCATCGACACCCTGATCGACATCGTGGACAAGAGCGAAGGGCTGACTGTCATTCCCGAAATGGCAATGTTGAAATTGAACGAGGCGCAAAAAAAGAACGTGCGCCCCTTTAAAAACACGACCCCCGTCCGCGAAATCAGCCTGATTACGCGAAAGGAATACCTCCGCGAAAAACTGCTCAAAATTGTGGGGGACGAAGTGCAATCCATCGTGCCTAAGTCGCTGCTGGACACCGCGTTGAAGAAATATGTCGTTCCGTTGTAAAGGGTTCAATTACGAATGGGGGGGATTTGCTAATAAACGTTTTTTTCGTGTTTCTTGTTTCCCGAAAAATTTTTATCCATTATATTTGCACGCGATTATAGCGATTGTTTAAATTTTTTCGAGAAATGAACCCTTATACAATTATCGACAAGTATTACGAACCCGGAACCAAGCTCTACCAGATTTACACCTCGCACGTTACGGACGTGTGCGACAAGGCGTTGTCCATCGCGCAAAAACATCCCGAATTAGCCATCGACGTGAAGTTTTTGGAAACCGCCGCCCTGTTGCACGACATCGGCATCTTCAAAACCGATGCGCCGCGCATCGACTGCAAAGGCACTTTCCCCTACATTTGCCACGGCTATTTGGGACGCGAGATATTGGACGCCGAAGGTTTTCCGAGGCAGGCTTTGGTTTGCGAACGGCACACGGGCACGGGGCTGAGCCTCGAATCCATCATCAAGCGAAACCTGCCGATTCCCCACCGCGATATGCAGCCCCAAAGCCTCGAAGAAAAAATCATCTGCTTCGCCGACAAGTTTTTTTCCAAATCGCAGTTGGGAAAGGAAAAACCGCTGAAAAAAATACGCGAGAACCTCCGCCAACACGATTGGCACCAAGTGGAAATCTTCGACGAATGGTGCGAAATCTTTCTCTGAAATTGAATTTTGCAATTTTGGCAAACTATTTGCTATGTATCTACGAGAGGCATCCATGACAATGCTTGTCCCAAACGTTGTGCGGAAGGCATACCTATTTCGCACACAAATGTTTAATTGATATGAAAGAAGAAATATATACCGACAAAGCATCGGAAACCGACGAAACGGCGAACGATGAAAACCTGACTTTTGGGCAGGAAGCCGAAGGGCAAGAAGCCCCGGAGGACAATTTGACAGCGGGGGAATCCGCCGAAAAAGACGATTTCCAACTCTTGCAGGAAAAGTACGATGATCTGAACGACAAATACTTGCGTTTGCACGCCGAGTTCGACAATTTCCGCAAACGCACGATGAAAGAGAAAGCCGATATCATCAGAAGTGGCGGAGAACGTGTGTTGGCGGATATTATCAGCCTCGTGGACGATTTCGAACGGGCGCAGACGTCCCTTCATCGTTCGGAAGACAAAAAATCCATATTGGAAGGCATCGACTTGATTTACGGCAAGTTCGTGGGCTTTCTCACGCAACACGGCGTAAAAGAAATAGAAGCCATAGGGCAGAGTTTCGATCCCGAAAAGTTTGAGGCGGTTACCACCGTTCCGGTTCAGGACACGGAGCAATCGGGCAAAGTCATCGACTGCATACAGAAAGGTTACAGCCTCAACGATAAAATTATCCGTTTCCCAAAAGTAATCGTCGGAGAATAAAATGGCTACAAAAAGAGATTATTACGAAGTATTGGAGGTTTCCAAAACCGCAAGCGCGGAAGAAATAAAAAAGGCGTACCGCAAAAAAGCGATCCAATACCACCCCGACAAAAATCCGGGCGACAAAGCCGCCGAAGAAAAATTCAAGGAAGCGGCGGAGGCTTACGAAGTGTTGAGCGACGAGAACAAGCGTGCGCGTTACGATCGTTTCGGACACGCCGGAATGGGCGGTGCTGCGAGCGGCGGCGGTGGTGGTTTTGGCGGCGGTGGAATGTCTATGGACGACATTTTCTCGCAGTTCGGCGATATTTTCGGCGGACATTTCGGCAGCTTCGGCGGTTTTGGCGGCGGAGGCAGCCACAGGGTAAACCGAGGTTCCGATCTTCGGGTAAAAGTGAAACTCAACCTCAAAGAAATCCTTACCGGCGTCGATAAAAAGATAAAGGTAAAAAAATACGTGGAATGTAGTCATTGCCACGGAAACGGTTCCGAAAACGGAACGTCGCTCACCACTTGCGCCACCTGCAACGGTTCGGGGATGGTTACGCGTGTCGCCAACACTATTTTGGGACAGATGCAAACCCGATCCACCTGCCCCACCTGCAACGGCGAGGGGAAAATCATCTCGAAAAAATGCGCCCATTGCAACGGCGAAGGCATCGTCCGCGACGAAGAAGTCATCACGATAAAAATCCCTGCCGGCGTGGGCGAAGGTATGCAGTTGTCGATGCAGGGCAAAGGGAACGCCGCCCGTCGCGGCGGTATGAACGGCGATTTGCTGATTTTGGTGGAGGAGGAAGAAAACCAAGACTTAATCCGCGATGAGAACGATTTGATTTACAACCTTTTCATTGATTTTCCAACGGCAGCCCTCGGCGGATCGGTGGAAGTGCCCACCATTGATGGCGTGGCAAAAGTGAAGATAGAACCCGGCACTCAGCCCGGCAAGGTATTGCGCTTGCGCAACAAAGGACTGCCATCGGTAAACGGCTATGGAACAGGCGATTTATTGGTAAACGTGAATGTTTACGTCCCCGAAAACTTGTCGGAAAAAGAACGGCAAACCATCGCCGAACTGCAAAAATCGCCGAGTTTCGAACCGTCGAGCGAAGCACGAAAAAACGTGCAAAACCGATTTAAGCGTATGTTTGAGGGATAAGAAACGCTGTTTCCACCTCATTCCTTAGAAGCTGTTTAAATTTTACAGCTGAGAACAGTTTCTAAGGCATATAATAAAAGACTTCGTTAAAATTTAAGCAGCTTCTAAGTCAGCAGATACTCGGCAATTTGCACCGCGTTCAACGCCGCGCCTTTGAGGATTTGATCGGAAACCGTCCAAAACGTCAAGCCCTTTCCGCAAGTCAAATCTTTGCGGATTCGCCCCACGTAAACGGGATCTTTTCCGGCGATAAACAACGGCATCGGATATTCTTTCTGCGAAGGATTGTCCACCAACACCAAGCCATTGCCTTCGGAAAAAGCCTGTCGCGCTTCTTCCACCGAAATCGGGCGTTCCGTTTCAATCCAAACCGACTCGGAATGTGCGCGAAGAATGGGGACACGCACGCAAGTCGCGCTTACCTCAATGTCGGAGTGCATAATCTTGCGCGTTTCGTTGTACATTTTCAATTCCTCTTTCGTGTAGCCGTTATCGGTAAAAACGTCCACCTGCGGAATCAGGTTGTACGCCAATTGATAGACGAATTTCGAGACGGTAGGCTCTTCATTTTTAACAAGTTGCTCGTATTGACGTGTCAGCTCAGCCATCGCTGACGCACCCGCGCCGGAAGCCGCCTGATAAGTCGCCACGTGCACCCGTTTGATGTGCGACAACTTTTCGATGGCTTGCAATGCCACCACCAACTGTATGGTTGTGCAATTGGGGTTGGCGATGATGTTGCGCGGACGCTTCAAAGCGTCCTCGGGATTCACTTCGGGGACAACCAAGGGTACGTCGTCGTACATACGGAACGCGCTCGAATTGTCAATCATAACGGTTCCGTGCTTGGTAATGGTTTCGGCAAATTCGAGCGAGGTGCCCCCCCCCGCCGAAACAAAAGCGATGTCGATGCCCTCGAAATCGTCGTTGTGCCTCAGTTCTTTAACCGTTATCGACTTGCCCTTAAACACATAAGATGTACCCGCGCTACGCGACGAGCCGAATAAAAATAATTCGCCCACCGGAAAATTTCTTTCGCCCAACACGCGGAGCAATTCCTGTCCCACCGCCCCGCTGATTCCTACAATAGCTATTTTTTTCATACCTGCAAAATTCTAATCGTCAAAAATAACACGGGTGCAAAGGTACAAAAAAGAAAGACAATCCGGAAAAAAAGTTTAGACGTTTGGATGTTTGGGCGTTTAGGCGTTTAGGGTACAGAGGCTGTCTCAAAAGAGCGTCATCCCGCGCTTGACGCGGGATCTCCTGGAAAATACTGCCTTGTTATCAGGAGATTGCGGGTCAAGCCCGCAATGACGACATCCCTTTTTGGGCTTTTGAGACAGCCCCCACATCCTGAACGGACAAAAGGACAAAAAGACGTGTCTTGATTCTTGGCTCTCAATTCTCCATTCAAAAAACCTCGACATTCGAAATCAGGGGGCAAGCCTTCGAATCGGTTATTTTCAAGCGGATAGCCGACGTTTCCACGTTGTCAAGGGGCAAAATCCGTTTGTAGCCGATGGTTGTCCCTCCGGCGATTTTTTCCCAAACGCCGCCTTTTTTCGCCTCAATTTCAAAGGCTTTCACGCGCTGTCCAAGGCGGATATATTCCTGAATCAATATATATTTGGCGACAATCGGTTTTTCAAAAGCCATTTCGAGCGTTCCGACAGTAACTTTGTCATCGGTAGCCCAATACGTTTCCTTGTCGCCGTCGGTGGCGTTTTTAGCGGCAAATTTTCGCACCTTGCCCCGGTAAGAATCCGCTTTCACGTCGCAATTTGCCGCCAAATTGGTTGCAAATGTTTCGTCCAACCGTTTTTTCCACATTTTCAGCGAATCCACGTCCCTTTCGTTCAGCAGTCCGCGACGATCGGGCGGAAGGTTCAATAGCAGGTTTGCGCCACGTCCAACCGACTGCATATAAATCTGAAACAGCTTTTCCGGACTTTTTACCCTGTCGTCTTCCGAAGCGTGATAAAACCAGCCCGGACGAATGGAAACATCGACTTCCGCCGGAGTCCAACTCGTGCCGTTTTCTTCGCCGTTGTTCAGCAGTTGCATAATATCCGGTTTGCCGGGGTAAAGCGTGTCGAGCGACAAGTTGCACCAATTGGTTTCGCCGGCGAAGCCGCTTTCGTTGCCACACCAGCGCACATCGGGACCGGCATCGCTGAAAACGACGGCTTTGGGCGCAAGACGGCGGATCAGTTCAATCGTTCCGCGCCAATCGTAATAATCCACGGTAATTTTGCGCTTTTCGTTCGCACCGCCGTAGTAACCGTCGCCGCCGTTCGCGCCGTCGAGCCAGATTTCCGACACCTCGCCGTAATGCGTCAGCAGTTCAGTCAGTTGATTGCGGTAGTAGCTAATGTATTCGGGATTAGCATATTCGGCGTGATTTCTGTCCCAAGGCGAAAGGTAGATGCCGAAAAACAATCCGTATTTGCGACAAGCGTCGGAAACGGCTTTCACGACGTCCCCCTTGCCGTTCAACCACGGGCTGTTTTTAACGGAATGTTCCGTATATGCACTGTTCCAGAGGCAGAAACCATCGTGATGCTTGCAGGTAAGGACGATGCCTTTCAATCCGGCATCGCGACAAGTCTGCGCCCATTGTTCGGCGTTGAAATCCGTCGGGTTGAAAACCGATTCAGGCTCGTCGCCGTAGCCCCATTCCTTGTCGGTAAACGTGTTGGTGGTAAAGTGGATAAAGGCGTATTGCTCGCGCTCGTGCCACGCCAACTGGTTTTCGGTTGGCACGGCGCCGCAAGCTTGGGGCGGCAAAACTCCCTTGCAGGAAAACAGCAGCGAAAGGGCTGCGAACAGGCTGAAAAACATCGGTAAATTTTTGTTCATTGTCATTTTATTTTTAGGGTTTGTGCAAGCAAAGTTAGCATAAAATTCACAATTATACACAAACGCATAAAAATTTTCGGAATTATCAAGCGTAATACAGCGTTCTTTGAAAGAATTTATAGGGGAAAGATACTCTTTTTATTGAAAACCTGTTCCAATTTTTATGGAAATGCTTCATTACAATCTGAATTTTGGATAAAAGGTAGTCGGTTACGGTGCAGGAATGACGGTGCGCACCCGGCAATCCGTCAGGATTGCATCGCTCGGTAGAAAATGCCGCATCTCTCTCAATCCTGCATCCCTTAGCGGACGCAACCTTTCTTTTTGCTTGCAAACCTGACCCTTAGCGGTTGTGTGGCAGGATGCGATTTTCTACCGAGCGACACATTCCTACGGAATGCAAAAACATAAAAAATTAAATAAGGTTAAATTCCTCTTTCTTTTGCGCGATAT
>JAISYO010000006.1 GCA_031269865.1 Dysgonamonadaceae bacterium
CCACATCGAGCAGCAACTGCAAATCGAAAGAGTTGTTCTCGCATAGGTTGTGGATATGCAAACCGCTGATTCCTTCGGGCAATCTGTCGCCAAGCAAATCGGCGGTGACGCCCAATCGCGAACCGGTTGCGCTTGGATTGTACAACTCGGTTTCCACCAACGAAAATTCGGGGTTCACGCGCAAACCGCATTTCACTTTGCCCCCTTCGGCGACTACCTGCGGATAAAAACGCTCGAATTGCGAGAGCGAATTAAATGTGATGTGGCTGCTGTATTTCAAGAAGGTAGGGAAATCGGCATCGGTGTATGCGGGGGCATAGCTATGCGCGAGACTGCCCATATCCTCGAAAGCAAGCCGCGCTTCGTTTACCGAGCTTGCCGTGGAGTAAGCAATGTATTCGCGCACGATGGGGAAGGTTCTCCACAACGCGAAGGCTTTGAACGCGAGAATGATGTTTACCCTGGCGCGTTCCTTTACCGATTGTATGAGTTGCAGGTTACGGCGCAACAGCGTTTCGTCCATCACAAAACAGGGGGAAGGTATTTGAGAAAAGTCCATATTCGTATTTCCGATTTATTTTATTCCTTTTTCCCTGCAAAGATAACGAATTATCAATAATTTATGACAAAACACGTGAAAACCAAAAAAAATTGTGTAACTTTGCACGATTTTTTTAGATGTAGAAAACAAAACAAACGAATTTTATGATCAATCCAATTGAAAAGCGAATCACGCTGTCAGACGGGCGCGAGATTACGCTCGAAACGGGAAAACTTGCCAAGCAAGCCGATGGATCCGTTACCCTGAGAATGGGGAACACGGTGCTTTTAGCTACTGTTACGGCAGCCAAAGATGCCAATCCCGGAGTAGATTTTATGCCGTTGCAAGTAGAGTATAGGGAAAAATTTTCGGCTTACGGACGTTTCCCCGGCGGATTTATGAAACGCGAAGGAAAACCTTCCGACTACGAAGTCCTCACTTGCCGCCTTGTCGATCGCGCTTTGCGCCCCCTCTTCCCCGGTGATTACCACGCGGAAGTGTTTGTGAACATTATTCTTTTTTCAGCCGACGGCGTGGATATGCCCGATGCACTTGCCGGACTTGCCGCTTCTGCCGCATTGGCTGTTTCGGATATTCCTTTCAACGGTCCTCTTTCCGAGGTGCGCGTTGCCCGCATTGATGGGAAACATGTCATCAACCCCACTTTCGAACAGTTGGGAAAAGCCGACATTGACATTATGGTGGGTGCGACTATCGACAATATCATGATGGTGGAAGGCGAAATG
The DNA here is from genome assembly GCA_031269865.1 of Dysgonamonadaceae bacterium. Lineage (GTDB taxonomy): Bacteria > Bacteroidota > Bacteroidia > Bacteroidales > Dysgonomonadaceae > JAISUH01. Next base: position 1,288 of record JAISYO010000006.1, read on the forward strand.
AGCGAGGTTTCGGAAGCCGAACTGCTCGAAGCCATCAAAGTGGCGCACGAAGAAATCAAGATCCATTGCCGCGCACAAATGGAATTGGCTGAAGAAGTCGGCAAAACCGTGAAACGCGAGTATTGCCACGAAGAAAACGACGAGGAACTTCGCAAACAAGTTTGGGATATTTGTTATCCCAAGGCTTATGCGGTTGCCACCATGCAAAATCCCGACAAACACGCTCGCATAGAAGCGTTTGAAGCCATTCAGAAAGAATTTTTGGAAAGTATTCCCGAAGAAGAGCGCGAAGCCAAAGCCGCTTTGATTGCCAAATACTACCACGACGTGGAAAAAGAAGCCATGCGCCGCAGTATCCTCGATGAAGGGAAACGCCTCGACGGGCGCAAAACCACCGAGATCCGCCCCATTTGGAGCGAAGTGGGCACCTTGCCCGGTCCTCACGGATCGGCGATTTTCACACGCGGGGAAACGCAGTCGCTTACCACGGTTACGTTGGGGACGAAGCTCGATGAAAAAATTATCGACGACGTGCTCAATCGCGGGAAAGAGCGATTCCTTCTTCACTATAATTTTCCGCCCTTCTCTACCGGCGAAGCACGTCCGCAACGGGCGACAGGACGCCGCGAAATCGGACACGGAAACTTGGCGCACCGCGCATTGAAGCGTATGCTGCCCGAAAATTATCCATACGTAGTGCGTGTGGTTTCTGACATTCTCGAATCGAACGGTTCGTCGTCGATGGCTACCGTTTGCGCCGGAACGCTCGCGTTGATGGACGCCGGGGTAAAAATCAAAAAACCGGTGTCGGGTATCGCGATGGGGCTGATTTCGGAAAACAAAGGACAGAACTACGCCGTCCTTTCCGATATTTTGGGCGACGAAGATCATCTCGGCGACATGGACTTCAAAGTCTGCGGCACAAAAGACGGCATAACCGCCACGCAGATGGACATCAAAGTTGATGGCTTGTCGTATGAAATCCTTGAAAAAGCATTGGCGCAAGCTAAAGCCGGGCGCGAGCACATCATGGGTAAAATCGTGGAAACGATTTCGGAACCCCGTCCCGATTTGAAACCTCATGCACCGCGCATTGAAGTCATCGAAATCCCGAAAGATTTCATCGGAGCCGTTATCGGCCCGGGTGGAAAAATCATTCAGGGAATACAGGAAGAAACCGGAGCAATCATCACTATCGAGGAAATAGACAACAAAGGGCGCGTGGAAGTTGCCGCGTCGAACAAAGATTCCATTGATGCCGCAATGCGCAAAATCAAGGGTATCGTTGCCGTTCCCGAAGTCGGGGAAGTCTATGAGGCTACCGTTCGTTCGGTAATGCCTTACGGCGCGTTCTGCGAATTTATTCCGGGGAAAGACGGACTGCTTCACATTTCGGAAATTGATTGGAAACGTTTCGAGAGAGTGGAAGATGCCGGTATCAAGGAAGGCGATAAAATAACGGTAAAATTGATTGACGTCGATCCGAAAACCGGAAAATTCAAACTTTCGCGCAAGGCGTTGATTCCGCGCCCACCGCGTCAGGAAGAAAAATAATAGCAGAAAGCATTTGCTAATCAATAATATAAAAGCGAATCCCGAAAAGTGGGGTTCGCTTTTTTGTTTTTTTATTCCTTTCAGGAACACAATCAATCGGATTTCCGCCTATATTTGCATAAGATAAGATGCGCTTCGGCAAAAAAGTCAAATAAATTTGTTTTTTGCATTCAGCTTTCACTATCTTTGCATAATATGTGCCAGACAAAAAAACAACGATACTGGGCGAGGTTTGCCATTGCGTGGCTCTTGTTTTTGAGCCTTTTACCCTATAATGTGGTAAAAGACACCCACCACCACGCGGACGATTGGGAGACTTGCGGTAGTCATGGGGCTGAAAACCATGACACTTGCCCTATTTGTAGTTTTGCGCTATCCCTCTTTACCGAACCCGAACTTCCTTTCGCAACCTATACGGTTGGGATTTTGTTCCTTTATTTCCCGGAAGCAAAAAGCGAGCGGATATTCCATCTGTCTTTTTCCCACGGCTTGCGAGCACCCCCGTATTCCTGCTAAAATCCAATTTTTATTTGATTCAACCCATTGTGCATTTGCAAAAATTTACTCCGTAAGAGTATTCTGTAAATAACCCCCGATGCAATCGGTGGCAGGCAAGTCGTCATTGCGGGCTTGACCCGCAACCTCCTAAATAACCGGGGGATGCTGAAACAAGTTCAGCATGACGGTGTGTTCAACTCCTACGGAGTTGGGGGCAGTGGCATTTCCTACCCCGCAC
>JAISYO010000083.1 GCA_031269865.1 Dysgonamonadaceae bacterium
GGAAATGGTGCGCAAATTCGACGAGGCGGGCATCAACGCCCTGATTTTCCAAATCCGCCCCGAAGCGGACGCTTTTTATCCGTCGAGCCTCGAACCGTGGAGCCGTTTCCTAACCGGAAGCCAAGGGCTTGCGCCCGACGATCCGTCCTTCGATCCGCTGGCATACCTTATCGGCGAATGCCACAAGTGCGGTATGGAACTGCACGCTTGGCTGAACCCCTATCGCGTGAAAACCGACGTGGGCAACACGCTGGCACCGCAACACATCTATTGGAAATATCCCGAACGCTTCCTGCAATACGGAACGCAGCTCTTTTTCGATCCCGGACTGCCCGAAAACAGAAGTTTCATCTGCGACGTGGTGCGCGACATCGTGTCGCGTTACGACGTGGACGCCATCCATATGGACGATTATTTCTATCCCTACCCCATCGCCGGAACCCCCTTCCCCGACGACAAGAGTTTCTCGGCATACGCCGTTTCGCAAGGCTTTTCGCCCAATCAGCGCGACGATTGGCGGCGCAACAACGTGAACCTGCTAATCCAACAGATCAAATACGCCATCGCCGGAACGAAACCTTGGGTGCGCTTCGGCATCAGCCCCTTCGGTATCTACCGCAACAAACGCAGCACCCCCGACGGTTCGGGCAGCGAAACAACAGGACTGCAAAACTACGACGATTTATACGCCGACATCAAGCTCTGGGTGGAAAAGAGCTGGATCGACTACACCCTGCCACAACTCTATTGGGAAACAGGACATAAGGCGGCAGACTACACCACGCTGCTCAACTGGTGGAACGCCAATAATTACGGACAACCGCTGTATATCGGGCAGGATTTGAAGCGCAGCATAGACAAGGACGAACTATGGGGAAAAATCCGCCTGTCGCGCAGTATGACTTTTGTCGGTGGCAACTGCTATTGGTATGGATACCAAATTCTTGACAATTTCGAGGGCGTTGCCGACACGATGAAAAGCGAACTGCACCGCACGAAAGCATTGATTCCGGCATACGAAAATATGTATGCCCGGCATCCGAAAACCGTCCGAAAACCCAAAGAGGTCTTCACGGAAGACACGCACCTGCTGACTTGGGAATCGGACAAGCAAAGCGGAAATCCCGAATCGGCGCAATACTTTGTCGTTTACCGCTTTGGAAAAGGGGAAGCCGTGGACACCAACCGCTCGGCAAACATTGTCGCGGTAACGCCCGACAACTTTTTCGCACTGCCCTACGAAGGCGGAAAGCAAGCCTACACGTATGTGGTAACGGCGTTGGACGCTTTCAAAAACGAATCGAAGGGGAAGAAAATCAAAGTGAAATTATAGAAGACAAAAGGACGAAAGGACAAACACCCAAACGTCCAAACGCCCAAACGCCTAATCACTCACAACCCACCTTTCGTCGTGTACCTTTATTTTTTCCCCTTTGCGATAATAGAGGCTCTCTTTTTTGGGAATGAGAATGGTGTAGGTTTTTCCGGTTTTATTCGTCAGCTTGCTGTCGCGAAGCCAAGAGTTGAAATCTTTTAGCTGCGCGAAGGTTACGCCGTGCTGTTGGGCAAACGAAGCCAAATCGGGAATCGCTTCCGATATTTCTATCCGTTTGCATTCCAATGGTTTATACAATTGGCTGGGGCGGATAATGAAGCCGTAGCGTTGCGGATTTTCGAAAATCAGCTTCGCCGCGAGCATACGGAAATAGTATCGCGAAGTTTCTTCCACCAACCAAAGATCGAGGGCGGCGTTGGCTCCCTGCTTTTTCAGTTCGGACGAAATTCGCCCTTGCCCACCGTTGTACGAGAGGGCGGTGGCACACCACGAACCGTATTTTTGATGCGATTCACGCAGGTATCGGCAAGCGGCGGCGGTAGATTTTTCCACATTGTAGCGTTCGTCCACTTCCGCCCCCACTTCCAAGCCGTATTGCGGTGCGGAACCTGCCATAAACTGCCACAAACCGGCGGCGCGGGCAGGCGACAATGCGCGAAGATCGAGATTGCTCTCGATGACGGCAAGGTATTTCAAATCATCGGGCAAGCCTTGTTTTTTCAAGATGGGTTCGATAATGGGGAAAATGCGGTTCGCCCGTTTGAACAAAAGCAGGGTTGTGGAATGAAAATACGTGAAGCTGTTTAGTTCCCTATCCATTCTCTCGTGAAGATCATAGCGATCGAAAGTGATTTTTTCCCCGGCGAAAACCATTTCGTCCGGCGTATCCACCGAGGCAGTCATCGCCATTACGAGCGGGGGGCTGTCGGCTTTCTCTTCTTCAATTTTATTGCTCGACAAAAACACAATCGCGGCAGTCGTCGCGATGAAAACCAACCAGGAAAAAAGAATATATTTTTTCATTTTCAACTATTTTATGGATTTTTGACGTTCAAATATACAACTATTTTTGCAAAAAAGAAAGCTTTTGGCGGGTTAAAAGTTGCCGACAGGGAAAATAGCGTCCTATCCACCTGAACGCCGTAGGTGTTCAACCCACTACGGCGTTGTGTTGAGGGGGATAAATTTACTGTTGTTTTATTAAACAAAAAACTTTACCTTTGTAAAGTTTTTAGGTACGTAAAGCAATGGAAGAACTTCGTTTTATAGATTTATTTTGCGGCATTGGCGGCTTTCGTCAAGCGATGGACGAGGCTTGCACGGAAAATGGCATCAAGCCTGTCTGTGTATTTTCGTCTGATCAAGCAGGCAACGCCGTTCCTGTGAATATAGTCAAGGCTGTTATATTAAGGCTCATTCCTTACGTTGCTAAAACAGCGGATATGACAGAAGTAATGAATGAATACAAAATGTAACAGTATGGAAAACGAACTTATCCCAAAATTGCGAACTGTCAATAAATTTGTTCCCGCGTTCCCGCTCAATGAGTTTCCCAAAGAATTTTCTTTCGCTCTCGACAAGGAAATAATATTATCAAATCTCGGATTTGATGAAAATTGGATAACCGTTGAAAAAATAACCAGTTAAAAATTCTATAAAAGAAACACCTCAAAAAAAATGATGACTATGGAAGAATTTCCCCTGATTGCCAAAACGATGGCTGAGCTTGAAGACGTATTGGCAGAAGAACTCATCGGGTTGGGCGCAAACAACGTGCAAATCGGCACGCGAATGGTATCGTTCACCGGCGACAAGGCGCTAATGTACAAAGCCAACCTGCACTGCCGTACCGCCCTGCACATTCTGAAACCGATATACTCGTTCAAGGCAGAGAACGCCGACGAAGTGTATGAGGCTGTAAAACAACTCGATTGGGATACCTATTTGTCTATCGACAAAACCTTTGCGGTGGATTCCGTGGTTTATTCCCACATTTTCCACCACTCCAAATTCGTGGCTTACCGCGTGAAGGACGCCATCGCCGACTATTTTACCGAAAAGTACGGAAAACGTCCGTCGGTAAGCGTTACGAACCCCGATTTGGTTTTCAACATACACGTGGCGCACAACAAATGCACCTTGTCGCTCGACAGTACAGGCGAATCACTCCACAAACGCGGTTACCGCGTGGCGCAAACCGATGCCCCGCTCAACGAGGTGCTGGCTGCCGGAATGGTGCTGAAATCGAAATGGCGTGGCGAAAGCACCTTCCTCGATCCAATGTGCGGCTCCGGCACGCTGCTTATCGAAGCGGCAATGATTGCCTTGGGAATCCCTCCGGGAATCCACCGCGAACATTTCGCGTTTGAAAACTGGACGGACTTCGACAAGGAACTGTTCAGTTCGATTTACAACGACGATTCCGG
>JAISYO010000092.1 GCA_031269865.1 Dysgonamonadaceae bacterium
AATCCGTCTTTGGGGCGCGGTGTGCGGTATTTGAGCGTTACTACCGTCATTCCCTTTTCGTTCAGGAAACGGCGCGTGGGTGCAACCTCAAAGTCGTCAGGGCTGTTGCCCATGTAACTTCCGCCCGAATAGATGATTTGTATCGCCTTTGTTTTCAGCTCCTTTGGAAAATGCCATTCGATATAGGGCTGGCATTGATCGGTCTGCACGTCCGGCATCGCGCCTTCTGCCCAAACCGCTTCTTTTTCATAATTTCCGCGTGCGTCGTCGCTCGGATAGCGGGACATTAGTTCAACTTCCTCACCAAGGCGTCCGTCGAAATTCATCTGGCGGACAAACTCTTCGATGCGATCAAACCAATGATCGTAGGCAGTTCCGTCCTCACCTTTGTTCATATCGCCCATAAATCCGTGATTGCGATCGGCAAAGAGATGAATTTCCGCCGGAATTTTCATTCTGCGCAGTTGGCGATAAATCTGCGTGGAAGCGTTTGGCGAATAAATATCCGTCCCACCGTGGAACAACGCCATCGGACAGGTTTTTTCATCGAATTTGAACACGTCCGACAGTTTTACGTCAATCGCATCGCCATCGCGCGTGTTGGCGCCGGTTAGTCCGTCCGTCAGTGCGTAAGCGGTGTAGATGGGTATCGCCCAATTGACGTGGCAGGGGATATTGTCGATCGCGTCTATCGGCGCATAAGCAGGTGTCAATGCGCTTGTTGCGAGCAACATAGTCAAGTGCGAACCTGCCGAAAAGCCGAATACCCCAATCTTTTCGGGATCGTATCCGCGCTTTTTTGCATCGGCGCGGACGAGGCGCACGGCACGCTGTCCGTCTTCCCACGCCGTTTGATGTATCGGCAGTCCTTCCGGGCGCGGTGTGCGGTAGGTAAGGCTGACGCAAACGAAACCGAGTTCGGTAAATTTCTTCGCTACAATATCAATCCAATACCCATCAACGCAACCAAAGTATCCGCCGCCGGAAATGAGCAACATACAACCGCCGTTTTTGACTTTCGGTTCTTTGTACCAACTGAGGTAGGGCATGGTGTGTTCCGATGCCTTAAATCCCGACACTTTTGTTTCTTCGGAAGTAGCCGCAATTTGATGAGCCTGAAAATCAGGAATATTTCCTTTTTTCCACAACGCCACCCGCTCGTCGGCGAATGACAGCGTTGCGACAAGCGATAAAAATACTGCAAATTTTAATTTCATGTTATATAGTTTTAATGTATCTGTCAAGGTAGCCAAAAAGCAAAGTTAAGCATTATTTTTTTATCTTTAAGCACTATTTGTTTAAATTTTTATCCGTTTGTGCATGAAGTGAGGGTTTTATGCTACCTTTGTAGTCGAAGATAACTTTGCAATAATGTTTTAAAGTCAAAAAAAATTATGAAACGACGTGCTTTCATCAAACAAATAGGGCTAATGTCGGCGGCGGCTGGATATGCTACGGCATTTCCGTCCTGCAAGACTGCTTCCGTGCCGCGACTCTCAAATTTTGCCGCATTGAAAGGCTTCAATTTACTGAACAAGTTCAATCCCCATCATCAAACCGAATTTCAAGAGCAGGATTTTGAAATTATGGCTGAATGGGGCTTTAATTTCGCCCGTATCCCCTTGTCGTACTGGTGTTGGAGTAGCGAAAACGATTGGTATTCGGTTGATGAAAAGGTTATTAAGGACATCGATCGCGTAGTAAAACTCGGACAGCAATACCGGATACACATCAACCTCAACTTCCACCGCGCACCCGGTTATTGCATTAATCGCGATGACAGTCAGCCGGTCATAACAAACTTGTTTGAAGACGAAGAACCGCTCAAAGCCTGCGAGTTTCATTGGCGTATGTTTGCCGAAAGATACAAGGATTATTCAAGTAAATACCTAAGTTTTAATCTTATAAATGAAGCCCCCTCGATAGAGGCTGCAAAATACGACAGGGTGGCGAGGCGTTTGATTACCGCAATCCGTTCAGCCGACAAGGACAGATTGGTATTTATCGACGGCAAGGACGTGGGGGCGAAACCGTTGATGACTGTTACCGATATTCCCAACATCGTGCAGAGTGGCAGGGGCTATCAGCCTTTCCTGCTGACACATCTGCGGGCTACGTGGGCTGACTGGAAACCGCTGTCGGAAGTACCCATAGAGGAGGTGCGCTGGCCCCTGATTTACGACGGCAAGACTTACGACAAAGATTTCCTGCGCGAAGCGTCTGTCAATCCGTGGAAACCGTGGATTGAAGCTGGCGGAATCGTGCATATCGGGGAGATGGGTTGCCACAATTTTACCCCTCATTCAACCGTTACGGCGTGGATGGACGACTTGTTGAGCGTATTCGACGAACAAAACTGGGGCTGGTCGCTATGGAATTTGGCAGGTTCTTTCGGCGTATTGAACAGCGGACGAAAGGACGTGAAATACGAGAACTACAAAGGTTTCCGGTTAGATCGGCAACTACTTGAAGTCCTCAAAAAACATCTTTGAAAAACAGATTACTTATAAATAATGGATTACCTAAAATAATTTTTTGAAAAAAATCCATACCTTTACCGTGCTTAAATTTTTAAACTATGAAAATTAAACTTTTTTTATGTGGCTTAGGGTGCTGTCTGGCACTTTCGGCTCAACAGCAAACTGACGCAAACCGTTGGGCTATCAACGCCGACGGCGGCATCACGTGGACGATTGACGGCAGACTGCCGCATCGCGATCATATTGAGATGAGCGGCGAGCAGGTGTCGGTTGTCCTGCGCTACGGCGTTGAGGCGGACGGCTCGTTCGCGCTCGAACGCGGTATGGTTTTTCCGTTGCTGCGAACGATTCCCAACAACACACACGCGAGTTTGATGCGGCGCGGGAGCTGGAATATCCTCGACTACGTGATGCTCAACGGACGTAAGCCGTCAGGCGAGAAAGTGCGCAACATTACGCTTGACGGAGTGATGACAGCTGAGAGCGTATTTGATAACGATTTGGATTTTAAACGAATACTGTTTCCTTCAACCAAGAGTCCTGCTTTTTGCGAGAAATACGTCCTTCGCAACAAGGGGCAAAAACCAATGCAGGTGGAAATCGCCACTTCGCGTAGCGCAATCGTTACCGATCCGACAAAAGGCGTTGATGGAGAGTATATTATAGAGTATTCCACGGTGGGACAAAAAAGCTGTTCCTTGCAACCCGGCGATTCGATTGCGTTTTACGCCACGTGCAGAGGTTACGCAGGATCGCAAGATGCAGATGCAACATTAAATGTCGAGTCCGAACTGACAGCCCGCCGTGCTTTGGTAGCCCTCTGGCGAGGTAATCTGCGCCTCGAAACGCCGGACGACGTACTCAACAAGGCCTTCGATTTTGCCAAGATCCGTGCTTCCGAGAGCATTTACAAGACGAAGGGCGGTTATCTGCACGGACCCGGCGGCGAATCCTATTATGCCGCTATCTGGGCTAACGATCAGGCTGAATACGTCAATCCCTTCTTCCCTTTTATCGGTTATTCGATTGGTAACCAGTCGGCTCTGAACTCATACCACCATTTTGCACGCTTTATGAACGATGAGTACAAACCGATCCCAAGTTCAATCATAGCCGAGGGCATTGATATTTGGAACGGCGCTGGCGATCGGGGCGATGCCGCAATGATTGCCTATGGCGCAGCACGTTACGCCCTTGCGCGAGGCGACAGCCAAGAAGCGACAGAACTTTGGACATTAATAGAATGGTGCCTCGAATACTGCCGCCGTCAAATCAACGAAGACGGCGTTGTGGCGTCGAACTCTGACGAGTTGGAAGGACGTTTCCCTGCCGGAAAAGCCAACCTCAGCACCTCATCGCTCTATTACGATGCCTTATTATCAGCCGTTTATCTGGGAAAAAATCTCGGCAAAAACGTTTCCGCCTATACCGCTCAGGCAAAAGCTCTGCGGACGGCAATCGAAAACTATTTCGGTGGCACGGTAGAAGGCTTCAACACTTATAAATACTACAAGGAAAACGACGTGTTGCGCTCGTGGATATGCCTGCCGCTCGTAGTGGGCATCAACGATCGCAAAGACGAAACTATCCGTGCGCTTTTCTCGCCGCGCCTCTGGACAGAGAACGGACTGCTGACACAAGCCGGCAGCTCGACTTTCTGGGACCGCTCGACACTCTATGCCCTGCGTGGCGTTTTTGCTTGTGGCGAAACAGAGAAAGGTATGGAATATCTGAAATTCTACTCTAACCGCCGTCTGCTTGGCGAGCACGTGCCGTACCCCATCGAAGCGTATCCCGAAGGCAGTCAGCGACACCTCTCAGCCGAGAGCGGACTATATTGCCGCATCATCACGGAAGGCTTGTTCGGGATACGCCCGACAGGGTTGCGTGCGTTTGCCCTCACGCCACGACTGCCGAAAGAATGGGACAGTATGGCGTTGCGCAACGTTCACGGATTTGGTGTTCAAGGAGGATTTGACATTGTCGTTACCCGTCTGAGCGGTGGCAAACTGCGCATCGAATTCATCTCGCAAGGCAACAAAATCCTTACCCGAACCGCCAAAGAGGGTGCTATCGTGCAAATATCAATTTAAAAAATCAATTATAAAATGAAAAAATTGTCATTGTTAATCGTTATTTTGTGTTTATTTTCTTGCGCCGATAGCTCTGTCGTGCTGTACGACTTGACTTGCGAGAACCTTGTTAATCCCTGCGGAATCGCTACTGCGCAACCGCGTTTGAGTTGGAAGATTAAGGCTCAAAACAATGGCGTGAAGCAGAAAGGCTATCGCATTCTCGTTGCTTCCCGTCCGCAACTGTTGAACGAGGGCAAAGCCGACTTGTGGAATTCCGGCATCGTGGAATCATCTGAATCCGTGCTTATTACATATTCAGGCAAGAAACTGTCTTCGGGCGATGAGGCGTTTTGGAAAGTGAAAATCATTACCGACGACGATAAGGAAACGGGGTGGAGTGATGCTGCTTCGTTCAGTGTCGGGTTGTTAGATGAGGCGGACTGGGAAGGCGCGTATATCGGTTTCCCAACAGAGGAAGGCGATCCGCAATGTCCACTGTTGAGGAAGCAATTCGAGCTATCTGCCAAGCCTTTACAGGCGTTTCTGCATATCAATTCGCTCGGCTATCACGAGGTTTACCTCAACGGGCGCAAAGTCGGCAACGAGGTGTTGGCTCCTGCCGTGTCGCAGTTCAATAACCGCTCGTTATCAAAAACTTACGACATATCCCCCTATTTAAACAAGGGGAATAACGAGATTGTTGTGTGGTTGGGACGCGGCTGGTATCAGCAGGGACTGCCGGGCGTTGTGGCAGACGGACCTTTTGTGAAAGCGCAGATTGAAACAATCGGCAAAGACGGTGCGAAAACCGTTTTGGCGCAAACCGACGGCACGTGGAAGGCTTCCGAAAGCGGCTATACGCTGACGGACGACGCCACGTGGCGAGCGCACAAATTCGGTGGCGAGCGGGTTGATGCCAATGTCATTCCTCAAAACTTATCTACTGACGAAAATGCTAAACGCCAATGGTTTCCGGTGACAGTCGTCAGCATTCCGGCGCATAGGGTAACGCCCCAAACCTCAGAAGGCAACCGCGTGATTGCAACTTATAAAGCGCAAAATGTCAAACAGTTATCCGACAGCGTATATCTTGTGGATTTCGGCAAATGCCTGACCGGGCATATCGAGATAAAATTTCCGAAACTAACACAAAATAAAGAGATTACGCTCATCTATTCGGACAATCTCAACAAAGACGGCAGTCTCGCCGATCGTTACCAAAAAGATTATTATGTCGCTTCCGGCAAAAAAGGAGAGAGCTTCCGCAACAAATTTAATTATCATAGTTTCAGATATTTAGAGATAGCAGGCATTGAAAATGCGCCTTCGCTTGACGATATGAACGCGATGCTGATCCGCACCGACTACCGCGACGCTTCATCGTTTGAATGTTCCGACGCCGATATGAACGCGATCCACGATATGCTCAAAAACACGCTTCAATGCCTTACCCTCGGCGGATATATGGTTGATTGTAACCACATTGAACGGCTTGGATACGGTGGCGACGGACACGCCTCAACGGTTACGGCGCAAACAATGTTCGATCTCGCGCCCCTCTACACCAACTGGTTACAAGCGTGGGAAGACTGCATACGCGAAGACGGCGGACTGCCCCACACCGCCCCCAACCCCTATCCCGCAGGTGGCGGTCCCTACTGGTGCGCCTTCATCGTTACCGCCCCTTGGAATATCTATCTCAACTACGGCGACAAAAGTGTTCTCGAACATTGCTATCCCGCGATGCTTCATTGGATGCAATACGTTGATACACACATTATTGACGGATTGCTGAAAAATTGGGGCGACACCGACTACCGCAATTGGTATCTCGGCGACTGGGCAACCCCGACAGGCATCAACCAAACCCTGCCCGAAACGGTTGATCTGGTTGATAATTGCGTGATTAGCGAGTGCTACACAATGCTGGAAACAATTACCCGCTTGCTCGGAAAAGATGCCGACGCCGATGGATTCGCCCAACGCAAAGCAAGGCTTAACGAGCTTATACACAATACATTTTTCAAAACAGACAGCAGCCTTTATGCCACCGGAACGCAGATTGATATGATCTATCCGATGCTTGTCGGCGCAACGCCTGAAAATATCGCAAAACAAGTTGTCGATCAATTATTTAATGAAACTGCAAATCGTTTCAACGGACATCTTGCGACAGGCTTAGTCGGCATACCTGTCGTTACCGAGTGGGCTGTTAAGACGGGAAACGCTGATTTTATGTATAATATGCTGAAAAAGAGGGACTATCCGGGTTATCTCTATATGCTCGACAACGGCGCGACAGCCACGTGGGAACATTGGAATGGCGAGCGCAGCCGTATCCACAACTGTTACAACGGCATCGGCTCGTGGTTCTATCAGGCGCTCGGCGGCATTCGTCCGGTAGAAGAATCGCCCGGATACCGAAAAATCCTTATTCAGCCCCAAATCCCCACGGGCATATCTTGGGCAAAAACGAGCAAGGAAACGCCTTACGGCACGGTTTCAAGCTCTTGGCGGCTCAACGGCGACGTGTTTGAGATGGAAGTATGCGTCCCTATCGGCTCTACGGCTGTTGTTCCCATATCGGCAACAGCTAAAAACCTAACAATAAATGGCTTGCCGTCCGAAAGCAACAATATCGAACTTTCAAGCGGAAAACATTTAATCTCTTATGCAAAATAATTAGGGGGAAGCAATTCCCCCCCTATCTTTATCGGCAGGGTGTAGCGCATCAAGCGTAAAAAATCCACGAAATTAAAAATATTTATAATAATAACCTTTTTTTATTAGAAATTTTACTTATCTTTGTACTCGCAAAATAAAAAAATGATAATAAATCTTTACCCACTAAATTTACTTTAAAGACAATGAAATTCATTAATTATCAGGCGTTTTCAATTTTATTGCTGGCTGTTGCCGCCTTTTTCGGGTGCAACGAGGCGCAGGAAGAAGAAAACCCTTACAACCATCCGCACGATCCTAATCGCGGCATTGAGGTAAATAACATCGGTCCCGAAAAGGGCGGACTTGGTACCCGTGTCGTTATCAGCGGAGACAACTTCGGCAACGACAAAGAGAAGGTTAAGGTGTTCTTCAACGATAAAGAAGCCTTAATCCTGCAAGTTCAGGACAATGCCATTTACGCCATGACGCCCAAGCAACCGGGCGAGTATTCCGTGATTTCTGTCGAAGTCGATGGCAAACGCGCGGAATTGGCAGGACAGAAGTTCCACTATTTCATCAAGTCGGTGGTTACTACCGTCGCCGGTAAATGGGGTACGGCAGGCACTAATCCGCCCGTTGATGGTCCCGCGCTCGACGCCACTTTCTACCGCCCCACCAAGGTAGCGGTGGACGATGTAGGCAACGTTCTCGTTACCGACGACCAGACGGGCGCACGCATCAGGTTAATTTCTACCAAAGAAAACAAGATGACAACCGTCCTCAACATGATTGTACCGTGGAGTAACTGCTTCAATCCACAGTTTACGCATTTCTACGTCATGGAGCGGAACGCCGCCCAACGACCGCTGTTGTTTTACAGCCTCTCGAAGAGCAGCAACTATATGGAGGCGGAAGCCTTCTACGATCAGAAAGACGCTACCGGAAACTACATCTTCGGCTCTTACACCGCTTGTGCGATAGCCGCCGACGAGAACTACGTTTATTTAATGTCGGAGCGTGGCGAACGTTTCGTGCGCGTCAATCAGAAGACAAAACAGGTGGAACTCATCGGACAGAGCATCCCAACCGGACAGTATTCGCACGCCGTTTACAATCCGAAAGACAAGATGGTTTACCTCTCTTTGGAAGCATCGGGGCG
>JAISYO010000179.1 GCA_031269865.1 Dysgonamonadaceae bacterium
TTCGTCGCCCGACAGTGTTTCTAACTTGTCCAGCAGCGCCTGCTCTTCGGCGGACGTATCCTGTTGCGCAAAGGAGGCGAATGTACATAAACAGCACAGAACAAGGGAAAGAAATAATCTGTATTTCATAAAATTATTCAGTATTTAAACACAAAAGTAGTACATTCCGGAGATACTGCAATGGTAAATTTTCGTTTTTTGATATTCAATGCGAATGGCTTTCTGATTCGATGCTATTATGAACTTGATATGCAACCGTATCAGGCGAAAGCATATAAATAGGAAATCCGGATTTCAGTTCATAAAGCTACAGGACAGTATCTTACATATTTTTGTCCCTTGCCGTCCGATTGACAAATTCCGTTTTGGAAACGGATTAAATTTTAACGAAATAATATATTATGGTATTCTCAGCTACTTTTTTCTGTTCTTTTAAGCGTCTTTTTCACTTCCCACTCTTGATTTAGCCCGCTAAATCTTCAACTGAAAAGCAAAAAATCCATCATAAAATAGCGATAAAAAAGATGAGCTGTAAAATTTAAACGGTTTCTTATTTTTTTGTGTATTTTTGCAAACTTAAAAAGACTATACTTTAATAATATGCAATACGAAGACAAAATCAGCATCGCGAAGATGCCTTCCGACGAATTGAAAAAGCGCGTAGTGAAAGTGCAACAAGCACTTGCCGACGTGCAAGCCGATGCTTGCGTGGTAACGACAGCCGTAAACCAACTCTATCTCGCGGGATTTATTTTCGACGGATTTATGTTCGTCGCGCCCGAAACCGAACCGATACTTTTTGTCAAACGCCCCATCGACACCAAAGGTGAGCGGGTGGAAATCATACGCAAACCCGAACAAATAGGCGAATTGTTGCCGAAATACGGCATCGAACCGCCGCGGCACCTTCTGTTGGAAAACGACGTGATGTCCTACAACTCTTCCTTGCGCTTGCAAGCCGCCCTCAATATGCCGAAAACGGGCAACGCTTCGGGAATCTTGCGCAAAATGCGTATGGTAAAATCGGAATACGAGTTGTCGCTCGTCAGGGAAAGTGCGCGTTTGCAAAATCGGGTGTATGCGCAAGTCCGCTCGATTTTCAAGCCGGGAATGACTGATGTCGGTTTCCAAATTGAGGTGGAACACCTGCTTCGAAAAACTGGATCGCAGGGCATATTCCGCTGTTACGGCGAAAATATGGACATTTTTATGGGAAGCGTATTGGCTGGCGATAACGCCACCGTTGCGTCGCCCTACGATTTTGCATTAGGCGGACAAGGACTTTCGCCCGTTTTGCCCTTGGGCGCAAACGGAACGCCGCTCACGCCGGGCATCACGCTGATGGTGGATATGTGCGGTAATTTCACGCCCTACCAAAGCGATATGACTCGCTCGTTTGCCATCGGCGACGTGCCGGAAATCGCTTACAGGGCGCATCAGCTTTCCATCGACATTCATGGCGAAATACAAAACCTTGCCAAAGCAGGAACGTCCTGCTCCGAATTGTATGGCGTGGCTGAAAAAATGACACGCGAAGCCGGATTGGAAGCGTATTTTATGGGGACGGTGCAACAAGCGAAATTCATCGGGCACGGCGTGGGCTTGGAAATCAACGAACCTCCCGTCCTTACCCCGAAATCGAAAGACTTGTTGTCGCCCGGAATGGTTATTGCGATAGAGCCGAAATACGTGTTGCAGGGCATTGGCGCGGTGGGAATAGAAAACACCTATATCGTCCACGAATCGGGACTGGAAAAAATTACCCTTTGCGAAGAATCCTTGGTAAAACTGTAATTTTCAGCTTCTTTTCTTCAATAAGTCCGGAATTTCGCTGGGTTCTTTTGCCACCGGAACGCCCACGGATTCAAAAGCGGCGATTTTTTCGGCTGCCGTCCCCGAACCGCTCGATATGATAGCCCCGGCGTGTCCCATCTGCTTGCCCGGGGGGGCTTGTTGCCCGGCGATGAAAACCGCTATCGGCTTGCTGATGTGCTCTTTGATGAAAGCCGCCGCCCGTTCTTCGGCATCGCCGCCGATTTCGCCAATGAGGGCGATGGAATCGGTTTCGGGATCGTCTTGGAACATTTGCAACAATTCCTGATAGTAAAGCCCCACGACAGGATCGCCCCCCACGCCCACGGCGGTGGATTGCCCCATACCCTTTGCCGTGAGGTTGTAAACCACTTCGTAAGTGAGCGTTCCGCTACGGCTGATGACACCCGTTCCGCCTTTTTTGAAAATCTGCGCCGGCATAATACCGACAAGGCATTCTTCGGGTGAAATCAATCCAGGACAGTTTGGTCCGATGAGTTGTGCGCCTTTGTCCTTGATGAAACGGTAGGCTTCCACCACGTCGAGCGTGGGAATGCCTTCCGATATGCAGACGATGAGTTTCACGCCCGCATCGGCGGCTTCCATCATCGCATCTTTGGCGAAGGCTGCCGGAACGAAGATTATCGATGCGTTGGCGTCCGTTTCTTTCACGGCATCTTTTACCGTGTTGAAAACGGGAATGCCGAAGACTTCTTGTCCTGCTTTGCCCGGCGAGGTGCCGCCGACGATATTCGTTCCGTATGCTTGCATCTTCGAGGCGTGAAAACCACCGTCGCGCCCGGTAATTCCCTGAACGATAAGTCGCGTATCTTTATGTATTAAAATGCTCATAAGTCAAATGGTTGATTTTTCGATGATTATTTTGAACAATTATGGGGCGGGAATAAGTTCCACCGCCTTTTTGGTTGCTTCGCCCATCGTTTCGGCAACGTGAAATTTCGTGCCCGAAAGCAGGGCGCGTCCTTCCTTCTCGTTTGTTCCCGTCAGGCGGATAACGATAGGTATATGCGTGTTTATCAGCCTGAAAGCTTCCAACAATCCGTTTGCCACGTCGTCGCAGCGCGTGATGCCGCCAAAGATATTGATGAGCACCACCTTCACGTTCTTGTCGCTCAACAGAAGTTTCATCGCCTCGATGACTTTGTTGGGGTTGGAACTTCCGCCGATGTCGAGGAAGTTCGCCGGATTTCCGCCGTAGAGCTTAATCATATCCATCGTCGCCATCGCCAATCCTGCACCGTTTACCATACAGCCGATTTCCCCACCGAGGTTCACGTAGCTGAAACCCTTGCCCTTGGCAAACTGCTCTTTCTTTTCCTCCTCGGTGGGTTCAAACAGCGCGGCGATTTTCGGGTGGCGGTAGAGGGCATTGTCGTCGAAAGTCATCTTTGCGTCAATGGCTATTACTTTGCCTTCCGGCGTGAGAATGAGTGGATTGATTTCGGCAAGCGAGGCATCTGTCTCAACGAAAAGTTTGTAGAGCTTCTGCAAAATGGCGGCTGTCTGCTTCACTTGCGCCATATCGTCGAAAAGCAAAAACGCCGCTTCCCGCGCCAAATAATCGGGCACGCCCACAAAGGGGCTGATGGGTATCTTGTGAATTTTTTCGGGCGTGTCGCGTGCCACCTCTTCGATGTCCACGCCACCGGCTTTGCTCAACATAAGCAGGGTGGATTTAGTGCTTCTATCCACCACGTAACTCACGTAATACTCGGCGGCGATGTCTTCGGCTTGCGCCACCAACACGCGATCGACAATGTAGTCTTTGATGTTCATTCCCAATATGTTGGAAGTGTGCTTGCGCAATTCAATTTCATCTTTCGCCAACTTTACCCCGCCGGCTTTTCCGCGTCCGCCGCTCAACACTTGCGCTTTTACCACAACCAATGGGCGATCCATCTTCTCGTAAGTTTTTATGACGTCTTCCATATTGTGGCACAAGTAGCCGCTATTTACAGGGATTCCATAGTGGACAAAAATCTCTTTCGCTTGATATTCGTGAATTTTCATACGGATAATATGTATTTTTTGACACGGATAGCCGCCGTTTGTGAAATCGAGGGTTCAATTTACACATTTTCAACGGTTTCGTGATTCAGCTATTCAACAATTCTCACGCTCGTTTCAGGGGGGCGTAATTTTCTGTAAAAATAAGATAGTTTTTCGGATTAAAAAAGTTAATGCGGATATTTTAAAACATAAAATCGGGCTGCTTCCGTGAAAAAACTCAAAACCCGCACATTCTCACGAATACACGGGTTTCTTTTTTAAAATACACTAATTATCATATTATCAATGGCTTAATATGTAGAACTATAAGGGTGGCTTTCCGAAAAAAGACTTGCCGTCCCTGCTTGAAAACCAATTCTATATTTTTACGCTACAAAGATACGCGATGGAAACGGGCAATTCAATCCCTTTATGCAGGTATATTTTCGGGGCTGAATCATTATATTGAGGGATAGCGGATTCGGAAAATCAAGGCATTATCCTCAATCGAAATCTTCCAAGGAAACAATTTTTTTTGAAATGGCGTAGATTGTCAGCCCCGATTGGCTGCGGATTCCGGTTTTGATTGAAATGTTTTTTCGGTGCGAGGCAACCGTATGGAAACTGATTCCCAGCAATTCGGCTATTTCCTTGTTCGCCATACCCTTGATGAGCAGTTTCAGCACTTCCACCTCCCGTTCCGAAAGATTTTCGTTGTCATCATCTTGTTTGTCGGACGAATACTCTTGCATCAGTTTTTGGCAACGTTGCGTGATGTGCTCGATGTTGTCGTAGATGGAAAACATTTCGTCGTAGAGCGAGAGCAACTCGTTGTCCACGAGGTTTGCAGAAATCCCTACAAACACCAATTTGGGGTAAGTTCGCTTTATCTTCCTGATTTCCTTGATTCTGTTGGGCAAGACGGCGGGATTGACGATAACCATATCGAAGGGGTTGTTTTCGTCCGTCAGTCGGATAAATTTGTCCAAGCCGTCGATCCCCGTCAGTTGGGTGGCGGTTTCGGCGTTGCGAAAGGCTTCCATTATCCCCGCGAAAATGATTTGCGAAGGCTCGATGACGGCAAGTTGATGTTTATGTCGGTTCATTCTATGCTTTTTTCAATGTTGTAACCTACCGGTATCAGAATGTTTTCTTCGATGAGGGAATGTACGTGCAAGTCGAATTCCAATTCAAAAAGCGAAAACAACAATTTGCGCCGGACAGCCAAATCGCCGTTCACGTTGATGTGTTTGAGCAACAGGCTTTTCAAATCGCCAAGGGCGATCTCGATGTCGGTGTGATGATCGAGGTATTCGTGCGCCGAGTAGGGTGAAGGCGAGTTGTCTTTGTCCTCGTCTATCAATTCCAAAAAATAGGGGAACGCCACCTTGTCCTCATACGTGAAATGATCCATCACTTCGTTGAAGTATTCGTTGAAAAATTTTTCGAGCAGCAGGAAGGTTTTTCCCGTGTGGTTTTCCTGCAACTGGCGGATATAGGAACTGATTTCGGGATATTTGTCGTAGCGGTAATAATCGTGGCTGTTTTTGAGGAAGGTAATGATCTGCCTGATTTCTTCGGGCGAAAAAGAGAGTGTTTCTTTCGGGTTGTAGCCGTTGTAAAGATTGGCGACGATCAAAAACAAATCTTCGCTGATGCCGTTTTCGGAACAGATTTGGCTGACGGATTTGTCCCCCACCGCAAAATCGATTCCGAAATGTTGCAGCGTCAAAAGCAGGAATTGATTTTCTTCGATCAAGCCCAACATTTTCATTTCGCGCTTAATTTTGATGTTCTGAGTGTACTGCATAGCGCTAAGTCCTTTTTTTTAGCACAAAAATACGACAAAAAGAATTAGAATCCGTCTAAATTACGATGAAATATCTTGTCGCAGGTTATTATTCACGGCACTTTCGTTTAATTTTTGCCAAATCGAATGTTTTTGTATATATTTGCAGGGCGTAAGAAAAAAGGGGTGACAACAACATTATTTGGTTGTGAGTTTGAGAAATAAAAACAACGAACTGCTCTCGAAAGGGGCATAAAAAACAGAAAATATGTCATACTGCACCGCCATAGACGCAATGCAACCCGAAGAACGAAAGGCGTTGCACAAAAATTACCACGATAATTTTTACGGTTTCCCCTTGCACGACGATAACGAGCTGTTTGGCAGGTTGATAATGGAAATCAACCAAGCGGGTTTGAGTTGGGAAACCATTCTCAAAAAAGAGTCCGCTTTTCGCCGCGCCTACGACAATTTCAGCATTGAAAAAATCGCGGCGTACACCGAAAAAGACTGCGAGCGACTGTTGGCAGACGCCGGCATTATCCGCAACCGACTGAAAATTAATGCGGCTATTGAAAACGCAAAAACCCTGCTCGCCTTGCAAAAAGAGTTTGACTCGTTTGAAAAATGGTTGGAACACCACCACCCGAAAACGAAGGAAGAATGGACGAGGCTTTTTCGCAACACCTTTCGTTTTACCGGTGGCGAAATTGTAAACGAATTTTTGATGAGCATCGGCTATCTGAGCGGTTCGCACGATGAGGACTGCCCTGTTTACCAACGCATTATGGCGCAAAAACCGAAATGGAAGGAATGAATAAAAGTAGTTGAACATGAAAATTGATTGATGATGAATGCTTTCGATAAACGTAGCATCCCGTCATGGATAGCCCGCTCGGTAGAAAAGAGATACACATTAAGTTATCTTGAACCTAAAATAAAAATATGAACATTAAAAATAAATGCCTGATTTTAACGTGTTTCGTGATATTTGGAGTCACGACGCAAGCGCAAAATGCCGATTCGACGATTGCGATGCGCTTTTCGTTGCCCAAAGGCTACGTGCGGAAAGTTTATGCCGAAAATTCGTTTCAGCGTTTTTTGCAGAATTTCCCATTGAAGCCCGCCGATTCGAAGGTTTTGTATTACAACGGACAGGAAAAATCGCGGAAAATTCACGTGGCGGTGTTGGATATTGATGTGGGCGACAGGGATTTGCAACAATGCGCCGATGCTGTTATGCGCTTGCGTGCAGAATATCTTTTCAAGCAAAAAAAATATTCTGAAATTCATTTTAACCTCACTAATGGTTTTACAGTCAATTATTTGCGCTGGGCAGACGGGGAACGAGTGAACGTTTCTGGCAATAAAACCTGGTGGGTAAAATCGGCGCAAAAAGATTATTCGTATCGAAATTTCAAAAAATACCTGTTTTTTGTGTTCTATTATGCTGGAACTCTCTCCTTGTCAAAAGAATTGCAAACAATAAAATATGCCGATTTACAGGTTGGCGATGTGTTCATTCGCGGCGGCTCGCCCGGACACGCAATGATTGTTGTGGATGTAGCTGAAAATGCGCAGGGTAAAAAGATTTTTCTGTTGGCACAGAGTTATATGCCTGCGCAAAACATTCACATAGTCAAAAACTTGCACAATCCTGCCATTTCGCCGTATTACGAACTTGATGCTACGGACAACCTGCTTCTAACGCCCGAATGGACGTTCAGAACAACGGAATTAAAACGGTTTAAAAATTAATACGATATGAACAAGTATGTTCATATTGAATTTACTGGCAATAAAGAAATTGGAATGTTTTTTTGTTGAAATGGACAGTGCTGCGATTGAAACAATGAAATCAAAATATGCGGTACAGCCAACATATTGGCTTGAAGGCGGTAAGCATTTGAAAATAAATTCCCTGAAAGTTGATACATTGCTAACTTGTATGGGTTGGACAAGGGAAACGCTTAAAACATTGAAACCCAAACTTGATGCTGCGAATTGTATTTCGATAGAAAGTGAAAAAACTTATCCGAAATCAATGACAATCGGTTTTAAGCGTAGCGGAATGGGAATGTGTTTTTATAAACTGTTTGACGAAGCATTGACAGCCAATTCAATAGACAAATTCAACGATGGTTGCACTTACATTTTCTACAAAGACAATGTGTTGTTGGAATATGGCGGTGGTGTAATCGGTTCTCAATGTTTTGAAACCTATTATCAAAACGACAGTATCCGCTAAATCTGCGTTCTTCGTTTGTTCGGTGGGGCAGGGGGAACCGCCAAGAACCGCGCGATTAACAAAATTTCCCATTATAATTCCATCAGATAACGCATATATTTCTTAATTTTGCATTGACATTTATTTAAAGAGAATGAATCTCAATGGCTAATTTATTTTTGACACTGCGTTTCTTGAAACAAGAATTTAACGTGAAGCTGATTTTCCTGTCGGGTTTGTTGCTTTTTTCCTCTTGTTCGGACGATAGCAAAAAGGCGAAACGGTTTTTGCAAGAAGCGGAAACAGCCTTGTCGGAAAAAAACTATCCGCTCGCGAAGTTGAAGATTGACAGCATAAAACTGATATATCCCAAAGATTATAAGTATGTTAATGCCGGATTCCAACTGATGCAACGGGTGCGTATGGAAGAAAACAACCGAAACATAGCGTATTGCGATTCGATGCTTGCCGTGGACATTGCCCTGTTGCAGAATATGCTGACGAAATTCAATTACGTGCGCGACGAGCAATATCAGGAATTTGGCAATTACATTCCCAAAATCTATCCTTCGGATCGGGCGTTGAGCCAAAAAACCTTGCGTTCGGGCGTGAGCGAGAAAGGCACGCTGTATATCGAAAGCATTTTGCCAGGGGGTAATTTGAAGCACAACAAAATAAAAATCAGCACGAAAGACGGCTCGTTCGCGGAAACCCTGCCCGTTACGTCCGACGGGTTGAATTACCGCTTCAACACCGTTGCCGGTTCCTACGAAATTGTTCGTTTCGCGGGCGCCGACGAGAATGGCATAGCCAATTTCATCTTTACCTTCAAAGAGCAACCGCTAAGCATTACTTATATTGGCGCGAAAAACCTTACGGCAAGCCTCGCCAAAGCCGCCGCCGAAGGAATCAGCCAATCGTTTGAGCTGTCGAACATCCTGTTGGAAATAGAAAAATTGAAATTCGAGAAAGAAAAGAGCGAGGCGCTGATCCGTTACCTCGAAGAACGGAAAAAGTAATTTTTGTTGTTTCGCGAAACAATTTGAAAAACTTCGGAAAGGCGAACAGAAACGTGTGTTGGCAACGTTGAAACTGTTTGAAAAAGAACCGTTTGCCGAACAGTTGAGAAATCATTCGTTACAAGGCGAGCTGTCGGGTTTTCGTTTCATCAGTGCAGGGGGCGATATTCGGCTTCATTACTATGAAAAAGAGCCGCGTCACGTTTTTGTGGTTTTTGTGGCGATTGGCTCTCATTCACAACTGTATAAATGAAGTTTTAACTTTCCCTCAATCCAACTTCAACACGGCAAGGAAAGCCTTCTGCGGCACTTCCACGTTGCCCACCTGCTTCATTCGTTTTTTGCCTTCTTTCTGTTTTTCAAGCAGTTTGCGTTTGCGCGAAATATCGCCGCCGTAACATTTGGCGGTAACGTCCTTGCGCACGGCTTTCACGGTTTCGCGGGCGATGATTTTCGCCCCGATAGCGGCTTGAATGGCTATGTCGAACTGCTGACGAGGAATTAACTCTTTCAGTTTCTCGCACATACGGCGTCCGAAGCTTTGGGCGTTGTCGAAATGTGTCAGCGTGGAAAGCGCGTCCACCGATTCGCCGTTGAGCAGAATATCGAGCTTCACGAGTTTCGAGGGGCGGTAATCGTGCATGTGGTAATCAAAAGAGGCATAGCCTTTTGAAATGCTTTTCAGTTTGTCGTAAAAATCTATGACAATTTCGCCGAGGGGCAAATCGAAAATGATTTCCACGCGATCGCCGGAAATGTAATCTTGCTTGATCAGCACGCCCCGCTTGCCCAAACAAAGCGTCATAATGGGTCCAATGTAGGTGGTGTTTGTGATGATTGACGCGCGGATATAGGGTTCGTCGATATGCTCAATGAGCGTGGGATCGGGCAAGCCCGCCGGATTGTGCACCTCTTTCATCGTGTCTTTTTTGTCGTACACGCGGTAGGACACGTTGGGCACGGTTGTGATCACGTCCATATCAAACTCACGTTCAAGGCGTTCCTGGACGATTTCCATATGTAGCAGTCCCAAAAATCCGCATCGGAAACCAAAGCCCAGCGCCACGGACGATTCCGGTTGGAAAGTGAGCGAGGCATCGTTCAACTGTAATTTTTCGAGCGATGAGCGTAGGTTCTCAAAATCTTCGCTCTCGATGGGGTAAACCCCCGCAAAAACCATCGGTTTTACTTCCTCGAAGCCTTCAATTGCCTTTGTAGCAGGACGTTTCACGTGCGTGATGGTGTCGCCCACCTTTACCTCTTTCGAGGTTTTGATGCCCGAAATGATGTAGCCCACGTCGCCGCAACCCACTTCCTCGCGAGGAATCATCTGCAAGCGCAAGATGCCGACTTCATCGGCGTTGTATTCTTTTTCAGTCGCGATAAACTTTACCAAATCGCCTTTCCTGATGCTTCCGCTCACGATTTTGTAGTAGGCGATGATTCCGCGGAAAGGGTTGAACACGGAATCGAAAATCAAGGCTTGCAAGGGCGCGTCGGGGTTTCCTTTCGGCACAGGGATTTTCTCGATGATGGTTTGCAAAATTTTTTCAATGCCGATGCCCGTTTTTCCGCTCGCGCGGATAATATCTTCTCGCGGACAACCGAGCAACTGCACAATTTGGTCTTCCACTTCGTCGGGCATCGCGCTGTCCAAATCCACTTTGTTGAGGATAGGGATAATTTCCAGATCGTGTTCGATAGCCATATATACATTGGAAATCGTTTGAGCCTGAATGCCTTGCGCGGCATCGACGACTAACAGCGCACCCTCGCAGGCGGCGATGGAACGCGATACTTCGTATGAAAAATCAACATGCCCCGGTGTGTCGATGAGGTTGAGAATGTAACGTTCCCCTCCAAACTCGTATTCCATCTGAATGGCGTGGCTTTTTATCGTGATGCCTCGCTCGCGTTCCAAGTCCATATTGTCCAGCACTTGGGCTTGCAAATCTTTGCCTTCCACCGTTTTGGTAAATTCTAACAGCCGGTCAGCCAAGGTGCTTTTTCCGTGATCGATGTGCGCGATGATGCAAAAGTTGCGTATATTTTTCATACGAAATTCGATTGTTCCAAAGGCTTAAAAATCAGCATTTTTCGGCGTGCGCGGAAAGGGGATCACGTCGCGGATATTTACCATTCCGGTAACGAAAAGCATCAGTCGCTCAAGACCGAGTCCGAACCCGGCGTGTGGCGCGGTGCCGAACTTGCGCGTTTCGAGGTACCACCAAATTGGCTCGGTGTGCATTCCGGTTTCTTTCACGCGCGTCATCAGTTTTTCGTAGTCGTCTTCGCGTTCCGATCCGCCGATGATTTCGCCGATTTTCGGGAACAAAACGTCCATCGCGCGAACGGTTTTCCCGTCGTCGTTCTGCTTCATATAGAACGATTTGATTTCGCGGGGGTAATCGGTAAGGATTACCGGGCATTTGAAATGCTTTTCTACCAGATAGCGTTCGTGTTCCGATTGCAGATCGGTGCCCCAATGCACGGGATATTCGAATTTCTGTCCCGATTTTTCTAAGATCTCTATGCCTTCGGTATATGTCAGGCGGACAAAATTGTTTTCGAGAACGAAATTCAGGCGTTCAATCAACTCGTTGTCGTACATATTGTTGAGGAACTCAATATCCGTTGCGCAATGTTCCAAGGCATAGCGGATAAGGTATTTCAAGAAATCCTCAGCCAGATTCATATTGTCGGTAATGTCGTTGAAAGCCACTTCCGGCTCAATCATCCAAAACTCAGCCAAGTGGCGCGGCGTGTTGGAATTTTCGGCGCGGAAAGTGGGACCGAAGGTGTAAATTGCACCGAGCGACATTGCGCCCAATTCGCCTTCGAGCTGTCCCGAAACCGTGAGGTTGGTTTGGCGTCCGAAGAAATCCTGCGAAAAATCGACTTTCCCGTCCTCGCCATAAGGCAATTTATTGAAATCGAGCGTGGAAACTTCAAACATTG